>JAUIEM010000319.1 GCA_030428695.1 bacterium | reverse complement strand
GCTGGTTCTCGAGCACCCGTAGCTCGCGGGTGTGGCGGGCGAAGCCGCTGGCGGTCACGTTGAGCGTGTAGCTGCCGGCCTCGACGCCTTCGAGGAGGAAGCTCCCCTCGGCGTCGACCTGGACCATGCCGCGCATCTGGTCCATCGCGGCGTTCATCCCCGTCGCGCCCTGTGTGACGAACAGCAGCAGCACCTGGGCGGTGCCGACATCCGAGCCGTCCGCCGCCCGCACCTGGCCGGCGACGCTGGCCAGGGGAAGCGCCAGGTCGGGCAGCGTCACCGGGGACTCGCTCTCGGGGATCGTCACTTCGAGGCGGGCGACCGAGCCCTGGCCGAGCTGGACGTAGATGTTGTACGGGCCGGGGTTGATCGACTCGAAGCGGAAGATGCCCTGCTCGTCGGTGTCGGTCCACATCTGCGCGAAGGAGCCGTCGGCGTGCATGAACTGCAGGCGCAGGCCGGCGGCCGGTCCGGACCCGCGCATCAGGCGCCCCTCGACCGGGATGCCCTGGGCGAAGCTCAGCTCGACCTCGCCGACCTGGCCGAGCACGAGCTCGACGCGCTCGGAGTCCGACAGCTTGTCGCCCTGGGCGGTGACGGTGAACACGCCCTCGGACAACCCGGCGAAGGCGAAGCGGCCGTCCTCGTCGACCTGGGCCCAGCGGAACTCGCCGACGCCGCCCATCAGGCTGACGTTGACACCCTGCGCCGGGCCGCCGTCGACGCCGATGACCGAGCCCTCGAGCCGGCAGCCGGAGGCGAGCACGAAGTCCTGCTCGGCCGTCAGCTGGCCGGGTTTGACGTCGATCACCACGGAGACCTTGCGGCTCGCCGGGCTGAGGGAGACGATCCGGTTCGAGCCCTCGGAGAGCCCGGCGAGCCGGTACCTTCCCTCGGCGTCGGTCCGCGTCATCAGCGAGCCGCTCGGGCCCGAGCCCCATTCGGGGGCATCTTCGAGGCGCAGCCGCATCTCGATCTGCATCTCGAGCTGCATCGCCTGCCCGGACGGGATGCGCGCGACACCAGCGCCCTCGATGGGGGCGCCGGTCGGGTCGGTGACGCGGCCGGTCAGCACGGTGCCGGAGGACATCTGCAGGTCCTGCTCGACGACCGCGCCCTCGCCGACCTCGACGGTCAGGGGCTCGCTGTCGGCGTGGTCCGCCGCCTGGGCGGTCAGGGTGTAGGTGCCCGGACGCAGCGGCCCGACCCGGTAGAAGCCGACGCTGTCGCTGGCGGCCTCGGTACCGGGGAACCAGGGGCTGCCGCCCTTCTCTTTGGCCTTGATCTGCGCGCCCGCCAGGGCCTCGCCGAGGGACAGGCTGTGGACCTCCCCTTCGATCGCCCCGCCTTCGAGCATGCGGATCAGCAGGTCGGCGGCGCCGACGGCCACCTGCCGGGTCCAGGCGGGCTCGGAGTCGACGAACACCTCGTCCGGGTCGGTCGTGGAGAGCACGCCGCCGCCCGGCGGGAGCCCGACGATCGCGAAGAAGCCGTCCGCGTCGCTCAGCTCCGTGCTGCCGGCGAAGCCCTGGGCGAAGAACTGGACGCGAATGCCCTCGAGGCCCGCCCCGCTCGCACCGACCACCCGACCGGAGATCGTTCCGCCGAGCTGGAGCTCGAGGTCGCGCACGGTCTCGCCGCGGCCGTTGACCTGCACCCGGATGTCGAGGCCGAGGCTGGCGCGGTGCTTGGCGCGCAGGCTGTAGGTTCCGCCGGCCAGGCTGCCGATCAGGAAGCTCCCCTGGCCGTCGGAGAGGGTGGTGCGCGGCTGGCCGTCCTCGCCGCGCAGCGTGATCTCGACGCCGGCGAGGGCGCTGCCGTCGAGGCTGACCGTGCCGCGCAGCCAGCCGCCGGGCTGGAGCACGACCTCGAGCGGGGTCGGGCCGGGGCTGACCTGCTGGTCGTGCTCGAGGTAGTGGGGATGGGAGACGGTCAGCAGGTAGGCCACCCCTTCGCGCAGGCCCTCGAGGCGGAAGCCGCCGTCGTCCGCGCTCGTGGCCGTCACGACGCCGCTGTCCCCGGGCGCGGTCAGCCGCAGCGAGGCGCCGGCGACGAACACCCCCGAGGCGGCCTGCACGCGCCCTACCAGGGATGCTTTGCGGCCGGCCGGAGCCGCGGGCAGCGGCTCTTCGAGGGCAGAAGGGGGCGGATCGGCGACGAGCGGCGGAGTCGGATCCTCGGGGGTGGGCCCCGCCTCCGGGGCTGGCTCGGCCGGCGCAGGCTCGGGCTCAGGCGCGGGCTCGGGCTCCGGCTCGGCCGGGCGCTGGAGGCCGGCGTCGCGCCCCGCCTCTGCGTCCCCCGCTCCGGGCTCCAACGCGAACCAGACGACGGCCCCGACAGCCAGGACGCCGACGATCAATCCGAACAGCCACTCCTTCCCGCGCATCGCCGCCCTCCTCGTGCACCGGGGTGCCCGGCCATTCTACGCGCGCGGCGGCGTTTGTGGCCAGGGAACAAGGGCGAGATCTCGCGGAAAGGCCGCCTCGCCAACGTCGGATGCGCGGCGGGAAGGGCGGGCATGCTGCCGGCAAAGGGTGGCAGAAGAGGCATCGGGATCGGAATCGGAATCGGAATCAGAATCGGAATCGGAATCCCCCGCCTCAGTCGTCGTCGACCTTGAAGGGGATCTCGAGCCGCAGCTCGGGCAGCATGAGCGCCTCGTCGCCGACGAGCTCGGTCTCGATGCGCGGACAGGCGCGGGTGTCGACCTCGGGCACCGCGGGCACCAGCACCCGCAGCGTCAGGGCGATCAGGAAGATGAAGACCGCCGACTGCAGGACGAGGAAGGCCTTGTGTTCCATGCGGTGGATCTCGGCCTTCAGCTTGTCCTTCTTCATCGAGGCGCGGACGGTGTCGAAGTCGAGGTCGACCATCTCGCCGCAGCCCTGGCAGAAGCGCGAGCTCACCGACGCCGGCTCACCGCAGTGTGGACACTTCATCGCCGCGTTCCTCCAGGGGTCTCGCTGCTGCCCGGCATCACTGCTCCCGCTCGATGCGGTGGAGGCGGTCGACGACCTGCAGGCGGATCTGATCGTCCTCGATGTTCAGGTCGAGGGCCCGCTTGTAGTACGCCGACGCGTCGTCGAGATAGCGCCCGCCGCGATGGTCGTTGCACACCGCCTGGACCAGATACAGCCAGACGTCCATCTCCTTCTCGGGGTCGAGCAGGTCTTCCATCGTGTTGCAGACCTTGAGCGCGTTCGGGTAGTCGCCCGCGTGCACGCGCATGATCGCCGCGTTGCCGAGCGCGGTCTGCAGGCGCTCGACCTCGCGCTCGTCGCGTTCGCGCAGGTCTTTGCTCGCCTCGTAGTAGGCGTGGGCCGCCTCGCGGGCGGCGCGGTTGCGGTCTTCGTCGTCGGGCATCTCGGCGACGACACGGCTCATCGCGAGGCCCTTGGTGAAGTAGTGCTCGGCGAGCGCGTCGCGTCCGATCTCGCCGACGGCCTCGTCGAAGTGCTCGGCCGCGGCCTTCCAGTCGTCGAGGGCGGTGTAGGCCATGCCGATCGCGAGCAGCAGCCGCCAGCGGCTCGAGCTGAGGTACCAGCGGTTCTTCCCGGCGCTGCCCTTGAGCGCGGGCTCGCTCTCGTCGAGCAGCGCGAGCACGCGCTCGATGCGCTCGGGCAGGGCCTGCAGGTCGCGCTTGTCGAGCAGCCCACGGATCAGCACCGAGGCGAAGGGCTCGCCGAGGGAGCGGTCGTGCGGGGCCAGGGCGAAGGCGCGCTCGTAGTGCATGACCGCCGCGTCCCAGGTGCCGAGCTCGAGCTCGACGTGGGCGCCGAGCAGCTCCCGCGCGACCGAGCCGGGCAGCCCGGCGGACTTGTCGATGCTCGCGTCGAGCTGGGTCGCCGCCCGCTCGATATCCCCTTCGGCCCACAGCACCGCGGCCAGCCCGAGCAGCGGCTCGGCCGCCTCGGTCAGCTTCTCCGCCTTCTCGAAGGCGTCGCGCGCCTCGTCGAGGTTGCCCTCGCGCAGCTCGAGGGTGCCGAGGCTCAGCCAGCCCGAGTGCCGCTCGGGCCAGCGCTCGGTCACCACGCTGAGCAGCTCGCGGGCTTCCGGCCAGTTCTCTTCGTTCTCGATCAGGATCCGCGCCCGGGCCTCGAAGGGCACCGGCTCGTCGTCGTAGCTGAGGCTGAGCTCGCGCAGCTGGTAGGTCGCGGCGGTGCCGCGTCCGCGGGTCCATTCCTGCAGCCCTTCGGCGAGGCCCGAGGCGTAGGCGTAGTCCTGCCAGGTGCTCTTGACGGCGAGGATCGCGAGCAGAACGAGGATCACCGAGGCGGCGTACATGCCCGCGGCGCGTCCGGTCAAGCGCATGGCGTCCTCCTCACCGCACCTTGCCGAGGATGCGCGCGACCGGGACCGGTCCGAGCAGCCGGCTGTCGAAATGCGGGCCCTGCTTCCAGCGACGGGAGTCGCTCAGCACGAAGACGTGCAGATCGGGGATCCGCATCGGCGCCATCGAGTCGGTCGTGTCGATCTTGGGGCTGTAGAGCTCGTGGATCTTGTCGCCGTTGATGAAGACCCGCCCTTCGGCGATCGAGACCTCGTCCCCCGCGACACCGAGCAGCCGGGCCGGGAAGTCGTACTTCTCGCCGGCGAGCCAGAGGATGTCGCCGGGCTCCCAGGCCGCGGACTTGTCGCAGAAGACCTGGTTCCCGCCCTCGAGCTCGGGCTCCATGTTCTTCAGGTAGGGCTCGATCTTCACGTAGTCGTAGCGCACCGTCAGGTACATGATGCCGAGCAGCAGGGCCCACAGGAGCGCCCAGAACATGAAGCGCGAGAGGATCTGCGAGACGATCGCTCCGACGTTGCTGGCGGCCTGCTTGCTCACGGCTCCTCCTGCGGTCGGGGCACGATACCAGATCCGCCTCGGCCCCGTCAACGCGCGGCTTTACAGGCTGCGTCCGGGAGCGTACACTTGCCCGCGTTTCCCCGATGGAGTGCCTCCCGTGTCTGACATCGACGCCACCGCCCTCAAGGCCGCGGTCGACAACACCCTCGAGCGTCACCTCGAGGGCCGGGCCTACGACGACAGCCTGGTCGCGAACTGGTCGAAGAGCATCCGCGACGACATCGTCGCCGAGATCACGAGCTACAAGCTCAAGAACGCCAAGCTGATCGTGCACGTCGCCATCCTGCAGCAGGGCAGCGCGGGCATGCACGTCGCGAGCTCGACCCTGTGGGATCCCGAGCAGGACGTCAGCGTGACCACGGTCTGGGAGAGCGAGAAGATCTACTGCAACGCCGCGGTCTTCGTGCTCCGCTTCTGACCGCGCGCCGGGCCAACCCGGTCAATGTGACGGGTCTACTCCCGGCGCGGGAAGAGCCCGCCGCCGAAGCGGCGCAGCGCCTCGTCGATCTTCTCCTGGACCTCGTCGGCCTTCTCCTGAGGGTCGGTCGATTCCCCGTCCCCGTCATCCTCGTCATCCCCGAAGATGCCCTGCAGGGTCTCGCCGAGGCCCTGGGGATTGCGCAGCAGGTCCTCGATGGTCCCGCCGAGCAGCTCACTCAGGGAGCTCGGGGTCTTCAGCTGGGGATCGCTGACCGAGCCCGTCACCTTGATCAGGCGCTTGCCGAGGTTGAGGGCGGACAGGTCCCGACCGTCGATCGCCTCGAGCTTCAGCCCGTAGTCGAGCTCGCTCTCCAGGCTGGTCGTCCCGCTGAGCACGATGCGCGAGCGGCCGCGCACCAGCGGGATGTCCGAGGTCGTCACCTGGCCCTTGCGGATCGTGAAGCTCTCCGAGAAGTCGGTGAAGGTCATCGGGTTCCAGCTGTCCTCCTTCAGCAGCGCCCCGAGGCCCGCGAAGATCGGGCTCTGCACGCCGAGCTCGCGGGAGCGGATGCTGCCGCTCGCGTCGAGCGCGGCGAGCTGCTTGTCGAGGTCGTCCCCGCGGCTGTTGACGTTGAGCGACAGGGAGAACTTGCCGGTCACGTCCTCGGGCACGGTCGCGAAGGCGAACACCGGGTTGAGGTGCTCGAGCCACACGAACCAGTCCTTGGTGACCGGCAGGTCGCGCATCTCGAAGTTGCCGCTCCAGGGCAGGTCGTCCTCGCCGTGGGCGATCTGGCCGTTGAGCGCGAAGCTACCGCCCTTCAGGTCGCCGACCTCGAGGGCGGTGACCAGCCTCTCCTCGTTCAGGTCGAGGCTCGCCTCGAGGCCCGAGGAGGAGATGCCGGACACGACCACCTCCGGCACCCGCAGCGCGAGCGTCGCCGTGGTCTTGAGCACCTCGTTCAGGGGCACCCGCGTCTCCGCGCTCATCGTGCCGGAGCCGCGCAGGTCGAAGTAGGGGTTGAGGTCCAGCCCCGAGAGCTGCGCGTCGATCGACGCGAGCACGGTGTTGTTCTCGAGGGCCGCGACCTTCCCCTTCAGCGCGATCTCGCCGAGCAGCCGGTCGTTGTAGTAGAAGCTCGCGCCGAGGGCCCAGGGGAAGGAGGCGAGCAGCTCGCCCTTGCGCGACACCAGCACCTTGTCGATGCGCAGGTAGAAGCCGCGCACCTCGAGCTTCTCCGGCACCCACACCGGCTTGTCCGGCGCGTCGACCGGCGCGCGCAAGGTGCGGGTGTTGATCACGACCGCGACGTCCTCGATCCGCACGCGCTCGAGGGCGACGCCGCCGACCACCGGCTCGACGGAGGTCTCCTCGGCGGGGGGCTCGGCCGGCGCGGGCTCCGGCTGCGGTTCCGCCGCCGGCTCCTTCGGCTCCGGCGAGCGCGAGCCGAACATCCGCGTGACCGAGAGCCCGGTGCTGTCGAGTTCGCTCTCGACCCGCAGGCCCTTGACCTCGATCGTGCTGATCTCGACGGTGTCCGCCGTCAGGCCGAGGGCGTTGACGCCGATCGCGAGCGTCTCGCACGAGATCGGCGGCGCGTCGTCGAGGCTCTGCTCGTCCTGGCGCAGCTCGAGGCCCGTGACCTCGTTGCGTCCGAAGAAGTCGAGGGAGAGCCCGCGGATGCGGGCCTGCAGGGTCAGGGCGCCGGACATGCCGGACTCGATCTGCCCCTTCGCGATCGGCGCGATCAGGATGTTCGGGAACAGCACGTTGAGCACGAGCAGCGCGATCAGCAACACGAAGCCGATCAGGATGCGCTTGAGCCAACGGCGTCTGGGTTTCTGGGCGGTCATCGGAGATCTCCGGAAAGTCGCGGGAAGCCCCGCGAGGGCTGACATCATAGCACAGCCCGCGGACCGGTTGAAGCCCTGCCGGCCTCCCGCACAGCTCGGGACGGAAGCCCTGACCGCGCGCCTCAACCGCCTCGGAGGCGGTCGCGCAGGCGGACCAGCGACTGACGCGCGAAGCGGATCAGCTTCAGCCCCGTCGGGTTCGAGCGCACCAACAGCAGGGTCTGCAGCGCGCTCATCCGCAGCAGGGTCGCGAGGCGGGCGAGGCTCGGCCGCTCCTCGTCGAGGCTGACGGCCACGGTGGGCTCGAACACCTCGTACAGCTTCTCCTCGACCGCGCACAGCTCGCCCGGTGTCCGGTAGAACAGCCATCGAGGCTCGCTCGCAGGGGCGTTGGACCGGGTCAGGCAAGCGAGCATCTGGGTCGGCCGCAGGAGGTGCTCGCGGCTCGCCCGCTCGTCGAGGGCGATGATCAGGTCGATGAAGGCGCGGTGCAGGGGGTCGTCGAGCGCGAAGTTCGGCCCGAAGTCGCGGTCGAAGAAGCGGTTGACCAGGGGAAAGAAGGGCGCGAAGTCGCGGAAGCGGAAGCGCTCCTCGAGGCAGGGCACGATGTCCGCGGCGCGGATGCCCTCGAAGTTCGCGACGGACTGGTCGAACTGGTAGCGGGAGGGCGTGTGCATCAGGGTCGCGCGGTTCTGCTTCAGCTCCTTGGGCAAGAGGCTCCAGAGGCGGTTGGTCAGCTCGAGGGTGGTGCCGTAGAACATGTGGCCGTTGCGGCCGATCATGTCGTTGACCAGGAACACCGACTCTGGCTCCATCGCGTCGTGCACCTGGTCGAAGATGTGCTCGAGCTCGACGAAGTGGTGCAGGGAGTGGTTCGCGATCACCAGGTCGTAGGGCCCCTCGAGCTGGATCTTGTTCAGGTCGGCCTGGCGGAAGTCGAAGCGCTCCTCGACGCCGCGCTCGGCGGCCCGCTCCCGCGCCCGCTCGGCCATGTGGGGGTTGATGTCGTAGCAGGTGAAGCGGCAGTCGAGCCCCTCGACACAGGCGAGGGCGAGCTCGACGTCGCAGTTCCCGCTGCCGAGGGACACCACCCGCACCGGCGCCCCGCGCCGCTCGGCGGCGGCCCGGGCGTAGTGCTCGAGCATCGCGGCGAAGCTGTCGTAGGGAAAGGCGGAGCGCAGGAGCCGCGCGAGGTAGGTGTCGTACACGTAGTGGGCGAAGGCCGATTCCTCCGCCTCGTAGTCCTTGAACTTCTTCACCTCGTCCGAGAGGACGTCTTCGTACGCGGCCATGGTCGGCTCCTGATCGGTGACGTGGCTACCCTACCCGTTCGGGGTGGCGATTGCACGGACGGACGGCGCGCGGGTCGCTCCCGGCGGGCGCTGCGGGGTGCGGCCTCGCAGGCCGAATGCGAGGCCGGGATGGCGACGCGGGGGTCCGCGCCCTATACTAGCGTGACCATGGATCACCGGACAGGCGTCGGGTCGCTGGACCCGGAGCGGGGCATGCACGCCAGCGCACGAGAGGAGAGATCATGAGCGAAGGACCCTACCGCCTCGTGACCCGGAGTGACTTCGACGGTCTGGTCTGCGGCGCCTTGCTCAAAGAGCTCGACATGATCGGCGACATCCTCTTCGTCCATCCCAAGGACATGCAGGACGGCAAGATCGAGTGCACCGACAAGGACATCACGACCAACCTGCCCTACGTCGAGGGGGTGTACCTGTGCTTCGACCACCACCTCAGCGAGACCCAGCGCATAGGTGATGAGCGGCCGGACAACTACATCATCGACCCCGACGCGCCGTCCGCCGCGCGGGTCGTGTACGAGCACTTCGGGGGCAAGGAACGCTTCCCGAACATCAACCAGGACATGCTGGTCGCGGTCGACAAGGCCGACTCGGCGCAGTACTCCAAAGAAGAGATCCTCTATCCCGAGGGCTGGGTGCTCGTCAACTACATGATGGACCCGCGCACGGGCCTCGGGCGCTTCCGCGACTTCCGCATCTCGAACTACGAGCTGATGCTCAACCTGATCGACTACTGCCGCGACCACGACGTCGACGAGATCCTCGGCCTGCCCGACGTGCGCGAGCGGGTCAAGCTGTACTTCGAGCACCAGGAGCGGGCGAAGGAGCAGATCGAGCGGGTCGGGAAACGGGACAAGAACCTCGTCGTGCTCGACATGCGCGAAGAGGAGACGATCTGGGCGACCAACCGCTTCTTCGTCTACGCGCTGTTCCCGCCCTGCAACATCTCGATGCACATCCTCTGGGGCCGGCAAAAGCAGAACACCGTCTTCGCGATCGGCAAGAGCATCCTCGACCGCAGCTCGAAGACGGTCGTCGGCGAGCTGTGCCTGAAGCACGGCGGCGGGGGACACGCCGCCGCGGGCACCTGCCAGGTCGACAACGACCAGGCCGAGAAGGTGCGCCAGGAGCTGATCGAGCAGATCACCGCCGACGGCTGAGCCCGAGGGGGGCGGCAGCTGAGAGGCCTTGCTGACCTCAGCCGAAGTTCTGTTCCCGCGAGGGGATGTCCGTTCCCGAAGTACGACGGGAGGGGGTAAACCCCTCCCCTACATGTTGTCCCATCACTGCTCGAAATTCCGGTAGGGGCGGGGTTTACCCCCGCCCGTCGAGCCTGGACTGCTCGAAATTCCGGTAGGGGCGGGTTTACCCCCGCCCGTCGAGCCTGGACTGCTCGAAATTCCGGTAGGGGCGGGGTTTACCCCCGCCCGTCGAGCCTGGACTGCTCGAAATTCCGGTAGGGGCGGGGTTTACCCCCGCCCGTCGAGCCTGGACAGAACCTACGCTGAGTCATTAGCTGCGCGCGTCGAGGTAGCTCTGCAGGATCAGCGCCGCCGCGACCTGGTCGAGGCGCGCCTTGCGCTTCTTGCGGGACAGCCCTGCGTGCTTGAGGTGGCGCTCGGCCTCGGCGGAGCTCAGCCGCTCGTCCCACAGCTGCACCGGCAGCTCGACCGCCTTCTCGAGGGCCTCGGCGAAGGCCCGGGCCCGCGCGGCCTGGGGTCCGAGGGTCGCGTTCATGTTGCGGGGCAGGCCGACGACGACCTCGACGACCTCGTGCTGGCGGGCAAGTCCCGCCAGCTCGGAGATCACGCGCTCGTCTCCGCCGGTCAGGCAGGTCAGGCCCCGCGCGGTCAGGCCGAGGGCGTCGCTGAGGGCGACGCCGACCCGCTTGGTGCCCCAGTCGATGCCGAGCCGGCGGCCCTGGCCCTCGCCCATCAGGTGTAGGCCTCGAGGTCGCGCTCGTGCAGCAGCTTGACCAGCTCCTTGACGCGCTCGACCTCGGAGCGCGGGCAGATCAGGGTCGCGTCGGCGGTCTGCACGACGATCAGGTCGCGCACGCCGATCAGGCCGACCAGCCGGTGCTCGTCGGTCCACACCGCGGTGTTCTCGACGTCGAGGCAGAGGACCTTGCCGAGCAGCGTGTTGCCGTCGCGGTCCTTGTGGTAGATCTTCTCGAGGGAGTTCCAGGAGCCGATGTCGTTCCACTGGTAGGTCGCCTCGATCACGGTCAGGCCGCGTTCGATCTTCTCGAGGAAGGCGAAGTCGACCGAGATCTTCTCGAAGCCCTCGTAGCGCTCGTGCAGCACGGCGCTGAAGTGGTCGCTGCCGGCGGCGGCGGCGATCTCGGCCAGCCCGGCCCTGGTGTCCGGCAGGTGCTTCTCGAGACCGGCGAGCAGGCGCCGCGCGCTCCACACGAAGATGCCGCTGTTCCAGTAGAAGTTGCCGCTGTCGACGAAGCGCTGCGCGGTCTCCTTGTCCGGCTTCTCGCGGAAGCACTTCACCTCGTAGGCCTCGACCGCGAGCTTCGCGTCGAGCGGGCGGCCGCGCTCGACATAGCCGTAGGCGGTCGAGGGGAAGCTCGGCGGGATGCCGAACACGACGACGTCGTCGGTCTTGCGCACGTGGCCGATCGCCGCCTTGAGGATCTCGACGAACTTCGAGGTCGGGCGGATCAGGTGGTCCGAAGGCGTGACGACGACCTCGGCCTCGGGGTCGCGCCGCGCGATCAGCGCGCAGCCGAGCCCGATCGCGGCGGCGGTGTCGCGGCCGAAGGGCTCCGCGACGACCTGCTCGGGGGGAACATCGGGGAGCTGCTCGAGCACCGCGGCGCGCTGCACCTCGTTGGTGACGATGTAGATGTTCTTCGCATCGATCGCCTTGGAGACCCGCTGCACCGCCTGCTGCAACAGGCTGTCCGAGCCCGCCAAAGAGAGCAGGTGCTTCGGGCGGTCGACCCGGCTGCGGGGCTAGAAGCGGGTGCCGGAGCCGCCGGCGAGGATCAGGGCGTAGGCGCTCATCGTCGGGGTCCTCCGGTGCTGGGGGGGAATGGCTCGCGCGCCATCACTGCGTGACGTCGCCGAACAGCATCCCGAAGATGCTGCGGCCCTTCGTGGTCTCGTGGCCGCGCAGCTCCTCGAGCTCGCCCTTGTCGAGCCAGATGCCGTCACACTCCGTGCAAGCGTCCACCTCGATGGAGCGCTCGTGGTCCGGTGCCTTGTTGGTACGGGCGTCGATGCCAGCGACGAACCGGCGCATGTCCTCCTGGGTCAGGAAGTTCGGGGTACCGCCGCCGAACGCCATCTGGCG
>JAUIEM010000318.1 GCA_030428695.1 bacterium | reverse complement strand
TGAATCAGACGGGACCGAACGGGTTAGATCAGCGGGCTCTGGAGGTGCCTCTCCTCGGGCAAGCGAAGCCTACATTCCCCAGCTTCCGCCGCGTCGGCTCACTCGATCAGGCCATCCCGGGTCAGCTCCTCGAGCTTGCGGCCCGCGTCCCCGGCGGTCCGGCTCTCGGGGTACAGGCGCAGGATCGACTCGAGGTAGACCGCCGCCGCCTTCGGCTGATCTTCCCACAGGTACCACTCGGCGATCTCGTAATCGTGGGCGGCGAGCCGCTCCTCGAGCTCGGCGAGGACCTTGCGGCCGCGCGCGATCAGCTCGCCCTCGTACTCGGCGACGTAGCGTTTGAGCAGCCTCTGGGCCGTGCGCAGGTGGGCCTGGTCGTAGCGGGGCTCGTCGGAGAGCTCGAGGTGGCAGAGGGCCTGCTGGAACAGGCAGACGCCCGCCCACTCGCTCTCCGGATGGCGGCGCAGCAGGCGCTCGTAGCTCGCGAGCGCCTCGTTGAACCAGCGGTTGCGGAACTCGTAGGAGGCGATGAGATAGATCGCGTCGTCCGAGAAGGCCTCGAACTCGTAGTTGTTCGCGAGATCCTCGAGGATCTGCCGGCCGAGGTCTTCGGAGGTGGTGTCGAAGCCCATGAAGCTGCCGGTCGTCGCCCCGGCGAGCAGGGCGGCGGCGATGTCGTACTCGCGCTCGATGACCAGGCGGATGTCGCGGAAGTAGGGGAAGCGGTTGACCACCCCGGACAGCACCTCGTGGGCGGCGACCAGGCGGCCCTGCTGGTACAGGCACTCCCCGCGCAGGTAGGAAGCCTCGGCCTCCTTCGGGTGGTCACGGAACTCGACCAGGAAGGTCTCGAGCCCGCGCAGCGCATCGTCGTAGCGTTCGAAGGCGAGGGCCCGCTTCGAGAACTTCAGGAGCTCGGCGCTGCCGCCATCGCCGTCGACGGTGCGGGCGAATTGGACCCAGCCCCCGCTCTCCTGCCATTTCCAGTCGGCGCAGACCAGCGCCGGCAGACACAACGTCAGGATCAGCGCGCGCATAGCCCCTCCACGGGCCGCCCTCCACGGCGACCGCTGGACGGATTGTCCGGACCGTCGACCGCAGCGTCAAGCGTTTCACGCCCCTCGGCAACGATTGGAAGTCTCCGCGCCGATCCCTTAGAGTACGGGTTCCGTCGTCAACGGGTCCCGGGAAACGTCGAGTAGAAGGGGTCGCATGCAGGTTCCCAGTCAGCCGCTTCACGTGGTCGTGACCGGTGCCTCGCGCGGCATCGGCGAGGCGCTCGCCCGGGAGTACCTCGGCGCGGGCCACCGGGTCACGCTGGTCGCCCGGTCGCGCGAGCGGCTCGAGGCGATCGCGGCGGAGGCCGGTCCCCGGGCCCGGGTCGTCGAGGCCGACCTCGCCGAGGCCGACGCCTGCACGAGCTGGCTGCCGGCGGCGGTCGATCGCCTGGGGCCGGTCGACGTGCTGGTCAACAACGCCGGCATGCAGCTGCTGGGGCGCGTCGCCGAGCTCGACCCCGAGCGCATCGCGCGGATGGTCGCCCTCAACGTGATGGCGCCGGTGCGATTGACCCGGGCGGTGCTGCCCGCGATGATCGCCCGCGATGCCGGCACCATCGTCGACATCGCCTCCCTCGCGGCCCTGACCCCGACGCCGTGGATGAGCCACTACAGCGCCTCCAAAGCGTTCCTGGCGACGGCATCCGAGTGCCTGCGGGCAGAGCTCGCCGGCACGAAGGTCCACGTGCTGACCGTCTATCCCGGGCCGGTCGCGACCGCGATGGCCGACAAGGCGGTCCGCGCCTTCGAGTCCAGCCTGGCCCTCGACTCGATGCCGACCGGCACGCCCGAGAGCCTGGCCAAGGTGATCGTGCGCGCGGTCGAGAAACGGCGCCAGCGCGTGATCTATCCGAAGATCTACACGGCGGCCACGGTGCTCCCGGCGCTCGCGCGCTGGGTCACGCGGACGATGGCGCCGAAACCCATCGACCAGGAGAACAGGCAGAAACCATGAAGATCGTCTGCAGTTGCGGCAAGAAGCTGGTGATCAAGAGCGGCAAGCCGGGCATGAAGGTGCGCTGTCCGGGCTGCAAGAAGGTCAACGTGATCCCGAAGGCGGCTCCGGCGGCGAAGCCGGTCGCCAAGAAGCCCGCGGCCGCGAAGGCGACGAAGAAGGCCGAGCCGCCCCCTCCTGACGATGACGAGGAAGAAGAGGAAGAGGAGGAAGAGGACGCCGAGGAGCGCGACGAGGCGCCGGACACCGACGATGAGGGCGAAGACGACGAAGACGACGAAGACGACGAAGACGACGAGGACGACGAGGACGACGAAGACGACGAAGACGACGAAGACGACGAAGACGACGAGGAAGACGAGGACGACGAGGACGACGAGGAAGACGAGGAAGACGAGGAAGACGACGAAGACGACGAAGACGACGAAGACGACGAAGACGAGAAGGAGAAGGAGGACGACGACAAGAAGGCCGCCAAGAGGGACGACGACAACGAGCGGAAGGACCCTGCCGACGAAGAGGAGGACGCGGGCGGAGACGCCGACCAGGACTCCGCGCCGGCAGACGGCGGACGGACGGCCCCCGAGGCGGGCACCGGCGAGGCGCCGGCGTCCGACGACGACTACCCGGCGCCGCCCGGCCCGGACCCGGTACTCGAAGAGGAGCTCAGCGAAGCCCGCCTCGAGATCTCCGCGCTCAAGGCCACCCACGACGAGCTGAAGGCGGCGGGCGCGGGCCTCGAGGAGACGGTCGAGGAGCTCGAGGCGGTCAACGCGCGGCTGCGCGAGCGGCAGGGCGAGCTCGAGCTCTCCCACGACGTGCTCGAAGCCCGCATCACCGAGCTCGAAGAGGAGAACCGCCAGCTGCGCGAAGCCTCCGCCGCGCGCATCCGCGCCCTCGAGGAAGACCGGAGCGAGCTGAAGAAGCGCACCTCGATGCTCGAGGCCGAGCTCGGACGCCCCTCCGGACCGGACACCGGCGACGCCCTCCGCGCACGGGTCCGGGCCTGGAAGGAAGAGATCACCGCCGGCATCAACGCCGCCGAGGAGAAGGCCGACGCCCTCCGCAACGAGAGCGCCGAGCTCAAGGACGAGCGCGCCCAGGCCGAGGCGCGCCGCGTCGAGATCGACAAGATCGTCGAGGAAGGCCTCGCGCCCCTCTCGCTCTACGACCCCGGCGACCCGACCCGCGAGGAGCTCAGCCGCACCCTCGAAGGTCGCCGCGATCAGCTCGCCGCGCGCCAGAGCGCCATCGACGAGCGCCGCGCGGCCATCGCCGAAGAGCTCGCTGCCTGCGAGGCCGACATCGCGTCGCGCAAAGATGCCCTGCAGGAGCTCTTCCAGCCGGTCCCGGGCGTCAGCACCGAGCCCGGGAAGGACGGCGCGAAGAAGGACGCCGAGGACGCGAAGGAGGACGAAGAGGACGAGGAGAAGAAGGACGAAGAGGACGAGAAGGAGACCGAAGACGGGAAGGCCGACGAGAAGAAGCCTCCGCAGAAGAAGCCTTCGAAGAAGAATTCGACCAGGAAGAAGTCGACCAAGAAGCGCGCGCCGCGCCGGACCCGCAGAACGACCCGGACGCCCAGGAAGAAGTAGGCGCGTGGCTCGCGCGGTACCCGCGAGCGCCGAAGGGCCGGGAGGGAGCAACTGACCTCGGCATCAGTTCCTCCTCGCCCGGCGGGCGGGGGTAACCCCGCCCTACAGAGGATTCGAGAGTTGTCTGACAGCATGTAGGGGAGGATTCACCCCTCCCGTCGTTGGCCGGGAACCGACGTCCCTCCGGCACAGGACTTATGCGGTGGTCAGTACTGGCCCGCGCGGGGAGGTCAATTCCCGAAGCACCACGGGTGGGGTGAACCCCTCGAACCTCCTGAAGGGCCGGGTCTACCCCCGCTTGGGACAGAGCTGATCCCATGCCGAGGTCAGCGCTGACCTCCGTAGAGTAACGCCTCTCCGGGCGCCAACGACCGATGGGAGGTTCTCCAGCCTTTCCTCCCCGGGTTTCGCGCTGACGGCAATGCCTCCGTAGCGGCTCAGTCACCGTTGAAGCGAACGACCGGACCCTGGGCAGGCAGGGGTGAGCGACTGCTTCCCCGGGGCTCCCACGCCACAGTGTGAGCTCGCGTACCCATCCCTGTCACCGAGCTGCTCTTCGATCGCCCCGCTTCCGCGTGGGCGAGGGGGCAAACGGCAAACGCCGTGAGACAATGTTGCCAGATGTTGGAATAATGGTTGTCGGGTGGTGTCGATCCTGTATCATCCGATCATGCACACCATCGTTCCCCGCGCGCGCAGCGCGGACTCCGGAGGCCGCTATGGGTTCAGCCTGGCTGTATCTTCCCTTGATCTCGCTCGCCCTGGGTCTGGGCACGGGGTGTACGAACGCGAAGATCGAAGAGGTGCATCACTTCGCTGCCTACGGTCCGTCAGGGGAAACCAACTTCTACCGGGTGAAGGTGACCGGGGTCTCCCACAACGCGGTCTCGAGCTACAGCAGCGGCCAGTTCCCTTCGGAAGCGGTCGATGCGGTCTTCGGAGAGGCAGATCCTTCCCAGTCCCCGGATGCTGAACGGAAGGCGCTACGCCGGGCGGTCCACACCGCGGCCGAGCGGTACGCGCGCGTCATCGGCGTCGAGAGCGCCGATGCGGCGGCGATCCAGGAGGCCCTCGACCGCTACCAGGGTGCGGTTGCCCAGCTCGCCGCGCTGCTCTCGCGTGACGAAGTGGAGCGGGTCGAGCTGCCGACCAAGCTCGTGTTCGTGTTGTCCGCCGATCCGAGCCGGGTGATCCAGGCGATCAAGGACGAGACGGACATCGACGGCGTGGCACAGACCCTCGCGTCCCTCTTCCAGAGCGAGATCCTCGGTGATGCGATCGTCCTGCGCGAGAGGTTCCGCCAACAGGACTCTCTGTGGGCTGCCTGGCGCGCCGAGGTCTCCCGTATCGACGACGCACTGCAGGGCGAGATCGAAGCCGAGGCGAACGCGGCGGCTCTCGCCGTCCAGAGCGAGCGGTGGGCGACGGCGCTCGAGTCGATGCGCCTGCCCCCGGACCATTGAGGAGGGATCCCGTGCGACGTCTCATCCCCTGCGTTGTCATTCTCGGCCTGTTGACCGGCTGCGAGACCCTCCCCGGTCTGATGACGATGTTTCGCCATGACGCCGAGCTGCATATCTCCGTGGAGATCTACGACGATGTGCTCGCGTCCCGCGACGTCTCGGCGCTCTTCCACGCTCGGCTCCAACGCCAGGTGCTGGCGGCTTCGGAGCTCCACGACAGGGCGGTGCGGTTGCGGAACTATGCGCTCGAAGCGGGAAACGCGATCGAAGCCTACGATGTCTACATCGATCGCCAGTTCACCCCTGATGGCCTGAAGCGCCACGCCTTTGCAGCCGCGCTCGAGAACGATCTCCGGACACTGGACCTCCAGCATCTCGAGCCGACCTCAGCGGAGAGTCTGGTGATGGGTCTCTCCAGCAGGGTCGCATCCGGCATCTCCTTCGTCGGAGACTTCCCCGACACGGCGGCGCTCCGTCTTGCCAGCGGGGCTGTGGACGAGTGGAGGCTGCCGACCGATTCCGTCAGCGAAGTGAAAGGCGTCGTGATGCAGGTCGGAGCGGAGTGGCAGCCCGACCAGTGGCTGCCCAGGGCCGAAGCTGCGGTCAGCGAGCGCAAGGACAGGTACCAGGAAGATCATGGCATCGCGACCGCGCGGCGCATCGTCTTCGCCGAGGGCCGCTTCGGACAGCGCAGCGACAACGTCCTCGCGAACGCCATCGGCCGGACGGTGACCCGCCTCGAGTCGTTGCAGATAGCCCTCTCCCTCGAGGCCGAGCGCGTCGCCGCGAAGGCGATGCGCGATCCGCTCCCGCAGGCGTCGGCACGCCAACGGGGGTTGGCCGCGACGGCCCCCCAGCTCCTGTTGCTCTTCACCTCTCAGCTGGCCTCGTGGGTGCGGGACCTCGAGCGCGTGCGGGTCTCGGTCAACGGTGCCCTCGAAGCTTCGACCGCGGAGGGCTCGGGCCTTACGCAGCGGGAGGGCTTGAGCAACTTCGAGGACACCGTCGCGAACCTGACCGGGACGAAGGCCCGCGATGCCCTCGTCGGGGCGGTGTTCATCACGTCGCAGATCTTCGACACCGCGTTCGGCCGCACCATCGTGCAGCCGATCGACCCCGCGGACCCGCGTCTTCGTGGCGCGACGGAGGAAGAGAGGGGAGTCCTCGAAGACGCGAGCTGGCGGACGATCTTCGACGACACCCGGGCGCGCGCGGACGGGAAGTCCGAGTTCATCGTCGTGCAGGAGTCTCCCATCCACTACCGTCTGAAGAGCCTGGAGAGCGATCCTACGGGCGTGGTCTCGCAGCAGATCGCGTTCGCCCAGAAGGCGACGAAGTTGATCGCCCGGGTAGCGGGGGCGGCGGCGGCAGCCTACGGGATTCCCGCGGCCGATCTGCTCGAGGGCGCCCTCGACATTCCTCCTACTGCCGGCGCGGACGGCAACGGCAGCGCGGACGCCAGCGCGATCACGCGGGCGAGGGTCGAGGCGCAGGCGGCGGAGCGCGTGCTCGCGTTGCGGCAGGAGGAGGCGCGACGCCACACCGGCGCGACGTCTCGCGATCTCGCTGCCGTGGCCGAGCGCATGCGCGAGCTGGCGAAGAGGATGCGCGCCGCCGAGGGGTCCGGCACCGACCTGACCGCGATGCGCAACGAGCTCGAGGAGCTGCGTGTGCGTGCGCAGACCATCCTCGCCGTGGCGAAGAGTGTGGCCGAACAGGTCGGCAAGGCCGAAGCGGCCGACCACGAGTAGACCTGGAGGAGTGTGCGATGTGTGCTCAGGGAGACGTCGTGGTCTGTCCTGGCGGAGACCTCCTCGTCGGCGTCCATCCCGGCGCGCGTGGAAAGGTCCTGAAAGCGTTCGAGACCACGTGCCGGGTGGCGATGTTCTGTGCGGGTGAGGTCAGAGACCTGCTGAAGAGCGACCTCGAGGTGTCGGCGAACACCACGGAACATTGCACGTGCCAGGACTGAGGTGTCCCTGGGGGAAACCTCTGCTCAGCCCCGCACCAGCGGCAGGTACCACCAGCGATACAGCCCCAGCGCGCCGCCGCGCTCCCACAGCGCCGTGAAGTCCGCCCGCGGTAACGTGCGGTTGCCGCTGCGCGGGCCGTTGGCATCGACGGTGCGAGCGGGATCCACGGGGGAGACCTCGGCGTTGGGGTCGTAGATGTCGACGCCCGCGGGACCGTAGCCGAGCAGCAGGACGTAGTGCTGGATGCCGCGCTCGCTCTCGATCAGGCAGAGCGTCGGCCGGCCGGCGGCGACGTGGGCGAGCGGCAGCTCGAGCCGCCGCGCGGCCGGGACGTGGGCGGCGCTGTAGCCGGTGTCCAGGAAGCCCCGCGCGGTCAGCGCGGCCTGCAGCTTCCAGGGGCGGGTTCCCGACAGCATGCGCACGGCCGCCACATCGGTGATCTCCTCGACCAGGGTGCGCGGATCGGCCTCCTCTGCGCACAGCGAAAGCCCGTAGGCCAGGCTGTAGGCGCCGCACTCGTCGGGACCCTGCTTGGGGTGGGGAGCGAGGCTGTCGGGGATCGCCGCGCTCGCGGGCAGGGAGGCGCTCAGTGCCTCGTGTGCGGTGCCGCTGTACAGGTGCAGCCATGCCCCCGCGAACAGCCCGACGGCGAGCAGCAGCAGGGCGAGGAGCAGCCGCGCGCGGCGGCTCAGTGCTCGTCCGGACACTCGACGTGCTGGGGCCGCGCCCGGCCGAAGCTGCGGAACCAGCGCCTGGCCTTGCAGCCGAGCCGGTGGAAGAAGCCCTTGATCGGCCCCATCTCCGCGCACGGCGTCTCGCACACCTGGCCGGCGAGGTCGGGCCCCGCGGCAGCCTCCGGGGACTGCGCCTCGAGGCCGAGCACTTCGCGCATCTTCGCTTCGCGTGCTTTCCTGTCGTCCGCCATCGCCACCTCCACCCCTACTTTCGCACGGCCTCGCACGCTGTCAAGCCCTGCGGACGCCGAAATCGGGCTCTGTCCGCGCGCTGTGGACGTCCCCGTGGATCCCGGGCTTCCGGCCGATGTCGCCTACCCCTCGGCGCTCGACGCCGGCGCGACATCCTCGAGGCGGCTCTCCACCACGATCTCGCCGTGCAGGCTGCGGTGGACCGGGCAGCGGTCGGCGATCTCGAGCAGCCGCGCCCTCTGCGCCTCGTCGAGCGGTCCGATCAGGGCGATGCTGCGCTCGATCACGTCGACGCTGCCGGTCTTCGTCTCGCAGTCGGCGCAGTCCTCCGCGTGCACCCGCCGGTGGCGGAGGGTGATCCGGGCGTCTTCGAGGGGCCACTTCTTGCGCTCGGCGTACATCCGCAGGGTCATCGCGGTGCAGGCCCCGAGGGCCGCGTTCAGCAGCCCGTAGGGCGTCGGTCCGGTGTCGTCTCCGCCGACCGCGCGCGGCTCGTCGGCGCGCAGCCCGTGACCGGCCGAGACGATGTCGACCGCGAAGCCCCGGGCGGCGGCGAGCTGGACGACGGTCGCGTCGCCGGGGCGGGCGTCCGCGTCCGGCTCCGGCAGGTAACGCTCCGCCCAGGTCGCGACCAGGCCGGCGGCGTAGCGCGCGTCGGCGGGCCGGGAGAGCAGGTGGTCGGCGCCGTCGAGGCTCACGAAGCTCTTCGGGTGGCGGGCGGCCTGGTAGAGGCGGCGGGCGTTGTCGATGCCGACGACCGCGTCGCCCGGCGCGTGCAGGATCAACAGCGCCCGGCCGAGCGCGCGGAGACGGGCGCCCTGGCGCTGCTCGGCGAGGTCGTCGAGGAAGCCCTGCGCGATGCGGAAGGGTCGGCCGGCCAGCCGGACGACGGCCTCGCCGGTAGCGGCGAGCTCGTCCCGGGCGTCGTCGAACAGGTGGGCGACGTGCTGCGGATCGGCGGGCGCCCCGATGGTCGCCACCGCCCGCACCGAGGGCAGCGAGCCGGCGGCGGCGAGCACCGCCGCGCCGCCGAGGCTGTGGCCGACCAGGAGCGCGGGCGGGGCCTCCGTCTCCCCGAGGAAACGGGCGGCCGCGAGCAGGTCGTCGACGTTGCTGCTGAAGGTCGTGTCGGTGAAGGAGCCTCCGGACTCTCCGAGGCCGGTGAAGTCGAAGCGCAGCACGCCGACGCCGCGCGACGCGAGGGTGTCGGCGATGCGGCGTGCGGCGGCGAGGTCCTTGCCGCAGGTGAAGCAGTGGGCGAACAGCGCAAAGGCGCGCGGCCGTGGCGGTCGGTGCAGGCGGCCGGCGAGCTCCGCGCCGGCGGCGCCGGGGAAGCGGACGGGAAGGCTGGGGTCGGGCATGCTCGGGTGTCCTCCGCGTGGCTGCAGGGGAAACGCCGCGGCCGCCGCGCGCGGTTCCCCCGCGTCCCCCGTCGTCCTACGCAAGTCCTTGCTGTTCAGTAGCAAACGGCCGGATGTATCTTCGTCTGTCCTTCACATTGCGCGCTGCATGGCGGACATGAAATCGGCGAGGATGTGTCCGGGCACGAGAACGAGGAGGACGCGTGTCACCGACCCGCTGGATCGTCATCCACCGCGGCCCCCGCGCCGAGACCGAGCTGCTCGCGATGCTGCTCGAGGCCGTGCTCGACCACGTCCGGACCGAGACGCGCCTCGGCGAGGTCGAGCTCCAGGTGCCGCTCCGCGACGCCGAGTGCGCCGAGGCCTGGCTCGAGCAGGCCTTCGAGGAGGTCTGGGCCCGGCCCGAGCGGGCACGCTTCTACTGGCTCGGCCACTGACTGACCGCGGCGCCTTACACCTGTCGTCTCCCCGCCGACAACATCCCCGCCATCGCCCCCTTCGCTGCGGGCCCCATCGATCGGCACGGAATGTGTTCCAGCCTCCCTCCAACGAGAACAGGAGGAACTGCCCGATGGTCGATCTCAGCGCTGTACGCATGCGGGAACGGGACCTGATCGCCGAGGCCTTCGCGCGCCACGCCGCGGACTTCGAGGCGGCCGAGAGCGGGCCCGCCGACCCCGCCCGTGGCCCCCGCCTGGCCCGGGTGCTGCTGCTCGCGCGGTGGACGAGCTGGCGCGAGAAGCTGCTCGCGCGCCTCGACTCCAGCTACGACCACGACGAGGCCCGCGAGCGGCTGCTCGCCCCGGTGAAGGCGCTGCTCGGGCGGCTGCTCGACGACGCCCGCGGCTGGATCGAGGTGCCGCTGCTCGCCGTCCTCGATCTCGAGCGCGACCTCGACCCGCGGGCCCGCCTGCGGCCGAGCGCGCAGCCCCTGGCGGGTTGGCTGCCGGAGGCCCGGTCCGGCCTCGAGCCGCTGATGGCCTTCCTCGGCGGCCTCGATCCCCGCGACACCTGGCTCGCGGACGACTGGCGCCACCGTTACTGGCAGTGCAACGCCTGGTCGTGAATCTGCGAACACCGGGCGGCCTGTGCGACACGGTGCAGGTTGCCTCCGGGTTTACCTCGGAAGTGCAAGATGGTAAGCCGGGCTTTACGCGCATCGCCGCCGGAGGAAAACCGCGCTTGTCCCGTCTGCATCCCCTCGACGTTTTCGGCCTGCGCCCCTTCGGCCCCGCGCTGCGTCAGAGCTGGCGTGCCCTCGCCGGCGATCCCCTGGTTCCCCCGTCGCGCTTCGGGCTGTCCTCGCTGCGCATCCTCAAGCCCTGGATCTCACTGCCGACCTGGCTCGGCCGGCGCCGGGCCGATCGGCGAGCTCCCGTCTACCTGCTGCCGAACCGGACGCCGACGCCGCCGGAGCGGGGCTACAGCGTGCGGGTGACGCAGTGCCGCGACTTCCGCGGCGGGCGGCTGACCTACGACTCCCACCTCGGCACCGACTTCGCCGTCCCCGTCGGCACGCGGGTGTGCGCCGCCGCCCCCGGCCTTGTGCGGCAGGTGCGGAACGAGATGAACCGCGGCGGGCTGAAGGTGCTGCTCGACCACGGGGCGGGGCTGTGCACCACCTACAACCACCTCGCCCGCGCGTCGGTCCGGCCGGGCCAGCTGGTCGGGCGGGGAGAGCCGATCGGCCGCTCCGGCATGTCCGGCACCGACGGCGTGCTGCTGTTTCCCTGGCTCGCCCCGCATCTGCACTTCAACGCGCTGCTCGACGGCGAGGCGGTCGATCCCTGGGCGGCCGAGGGGGAAGAGGGGCTGTGGCGGATCCGCAACGACCCGCGCCCGGAGACAGGGCCCGCCGAAGCGCCGCCGCCGACCGCCTGGGACGTCGCCGCCGTGCGCGCCAGCGCCGAGGCCTGCCGCGATCCGCAGGAGCGGGCGCGCCTGCTCGCGGTCGAGGACCCGGAGCAGCAGGCGGCGGAGGTGCTCTACCTGCGCTTCTTCGCGCGCTCTCTGTTCGAGCTCCTGCCGCCCCTGACCGCGCGGAACCACCCCGCCCGGCCCGTCCTCAGCCTGCCGTTCTGCGCGAGCGAGCTGGTCGGGGCGGCGCTTCCCTGACCTGGCCTACGTCGGCCTCTTCCCCAGCTTCAGGAGCAGCAGGTAGGAAGCGGGCACGAAGTACAGCCCGAGCAGGGTCGCGCCGGACACGCCCCCGGCGATGGCGGTCGCCAGCGGCGGCCAGAAGGCGCCACCGTCCAGCAGCAGGGGGGTGAAGCCGGCGATCGTCGTCACCGAGGTCGAGAGCACATGCCGGGTCGCGTGCATCACCACCCGCTGCACGGCCTCGGGGTCGCCCTTGCGCGCCTCCGGGTCCTCGCGGAGGGCCGACAGCACGACGATCGAGTCGTTGACCGCGACGCCGACCAGGCCCATCGCGCCGACGATGGCCATGAAGCCGAAGGGG
>JAUIEM010000317.1 GCA_030428695.1 bacterium | reverse complement strand
TCTCGTTGCCGGACTCGTCCTTGTAGCAGGCGTAGATGGTGTCGTTGTACTGGTTGCCGGCGTTGGAGTTGACCTGGCCGTCCGCGAAGCCGCGGCAGCCGACGAGGTTGACGAACATCGGGTCCTCCTTCCAGACCGCGGTGCCGCCGTCGGCGTTCTGCACGCCCTGGACGACGACCTTGAAGTAGCTGTAGCGGGGATCCTTGACGGTCGGCTCGTGGTCTCCGGGTCCGACGGGGACGCCGGCGCCGAACAGGTCATCGGTGTGCAGGGTGTCGTTGGTGGCCATCGGTCTACTCCTTCCAGCGCAGGGGCAGCAGTTTGAGTCGGTAGTCGGACGTGGTTCCTTCGGGCAGCTCGGTGCGGAAGCGGCCGTCTTTGTCGAGCCGGCCGTCGATCGGGGCGCCTCCCCCGGTCGGGATCAGCTGCAGGGGGTGCCGGGCGAAGCGGGGCAGACAGACGCTGAAGCGGCGGTCCTTCGGCTCGCGCGGCTGCGGGGGCTGATGGGTGCTCTTCATCCTGCGGGGCAGGAGCTTCAGCCGGTATTCGCCCCTCGCCGGCAGCTCGGTGCGGAAGCGGCCGTCTTTGTCGAGCCGGCCGTCGATCGGCGCGCCCTCGCCGTCGGGGACGAGCTGGATCGGGTGGCCGGCGAAGCGCGGCAGGCACACGCTGAAGGGGCGTGGCTTCTGCTCCTTCTGCCGCCGGGCCAGGCCGTGGCCCCAGCGGCGCGGGGCGAGGCGCAGGGCGTGGCGGCACTGGCGGACCTTGCCGGACCAGGCGCCGTGCTCGTCGAGGGTCCCGTCGACGGTCCCGGTTCCCCTGGCAGGCACCAGCGAGAAATCGAAGCCCGCGTACTGCGGGAGCTTGAACCGCATCGTGATCTTCTCGTAGCGGATGTTGTACTTCTTGCCGGTACGGATCCGCAGCGTCTTCTTCCCATCGTGGCTCATTCTGATCGTCGGCATCGGCGTCTCCCAGGTCCCTTTCGCTCTGGGAGAGACGTGTCACACACCGTGCCAGGCCGGGGGAGAGGGGGCTGAGCCCGCCTGGAAGGCCGGGTGGGGGACTGTGCTGCAGGTCGCGGGCGGGAGGGATGCTGGCTGACAGGACAGGGAATCCCGGTATTCCAGGGATTCATCGCCAGCGGCGTCGCGCATCCCGGGATCGAGCATCGCCGGGAGGCGGACGAGGAAGGCGGAAGCACACCGCGTGCCGGAGGTTCGATCCGCCTGTTCCGGGCCTTCCGCCGCGGGACCCCTCCACGACAGGTGGGGACCCCTCCACCTCCGGTTGCATCCTCCCTACCCGGCATCCTTGATGCGGAGCTTCCGACGCAGAACAATGCGGGAAACACAGGAGAGCACGATGGAACGCGTCCGAGGCATCGGTGGGATCTTCTTCAAGTGCGCGGACCCCGACGTGGTGCGCGCGTGGTACCGCGACCACCTCGGCATCCCGGTCGAGAGCTGGGGCGGGGTGAGCTTCGTCTGGGACGCGGACGCGCTGCCCGGAAAGACCCCCGGCTCCACCGTCTGGAGCCCCTTCGCGGCCGACACGAAGTACTTCGCGCCCAGCACCCACGACTACATGGTCAACTTCCGGGTCGCAGACCTCGACGCGATGCTCGCCCAGCTGCGGGAGCTCGGCGACACGGTCGACGACAAGATCGAGGAGTCCGAGTTCGGGCGCTTCGGCTGGGTGATGGACCCCGAGGGCCGGCGCGTCGAGCTGTGGGAGCCGCCCGCGGGCGCCTGACGTCGGGGGGGAGGCCGGGGGTCGCCGAGGCCGGCGCCCTTTGCATTCGCCCCGCGCGGTTGGTAGGCTGCGCGCTTTTCGGAGCCCCCTCGATGCGCCTTCCCGATTCCGTCCTGCGTTGGGGACAGCGGGTGATCCCGGAGCCGGTCCGCCGCTCGACCCGGGAGCTGCTCGGCGAGGCGCGCTGGCAGGTCGACCCGCGGGCGATCCAGAGCCGCGCGCGGATGCGGAGGTGGCGTGGGAAGTACCGGGGCCGGCGCTGCTTCATCCTCGGCAACGGCCCGAGCCTGAAGCGCACCGACCTCCGCCGCCTGCGCGGGGAGATCACCTTCGGGCTCAACCGCATCTATCTGTTGTTCGACGAGCTCGGCTTCAGCACGACCTTCCTGGTCAGCTTCAACCAGCACGTGCTCGAGCAGTTCCACACCGACCTCGAGGGCCTGCGCTGCCCGCGCTTCTTCGCCTGGCACGCCCGGCGCTTCGTGCGCTTCGGCCCGGACATGCACCTGCTGCGCTCGCTGCCGATGCTCGGCTTCAGTAGCGACCCCTGTCACGGCGTCTTCGAGGGCTGCACCGTCACCTACGTCGCCCTGCAGCTCGCGTTCTACATGGGCTTCGCCGAGGTCGTTCTGCTCGGCGTCGACCACTCCTTCGTCAGCAAGGGCACCCCCCACAAGCTCGAGGTCTCCGGCGGTGACGACCCGAACCACTTCTCGCCGGACTACTTCGGCAAGGGCGTCAAGTGGCAGCTGCCCGACCTCAAGGGCTCCGAGCAGGCGTACTCCCTGGCCCGGGTGATGTTCGAGGGCGACGGCCGCCAGGTGGTCGACGCGACCCTGGGGGGGAAGCTGACCGTCTTCCCCAAGCGCGACTACGACGCGCTGTGCGCGCCCGCGGTGGAAGCGGGCGGGAGCGCGGCGGTGGGCTTTCCCGGCGCATTCTGATACCATTCCGGCGCTCGCCGGGGCGAGGGAGAGGAGCAGGAGACGGATGGCCGCGCGCAGTGTCTCGATCGTGATCCGTTGTTTCAACGAAGAGAAGCACATCGGCAAGCTCCTCTACGGCATCACCGCCCAGGAGTATCCCGGCCGGGTGCAGATCGTGCTCGTCGACTCCGGATCGACCGATCGCACCGTCGAGATCGCCCGCGAGTTCCCGATCGAGCTCGTCACCATCACGCCCGAGCAGTTCTCCTTCGGCCGCGCCCTCAACCTCGGCTGCGAGCACGCCGACGGCGAGGTGCTCGTGTTCGCGTCGGCCCACGTCTACCCCCTGTACAATGACTGGCTGCGCGCCCTCGAGCGGCCCTTTGCCGACGAGCGCGTGGCGGCCGTGTACGGGAAGCAGCGGGGCGGGCCGGAGACCACCTACTCCGAGCATCAGGTCTTCGCCCAGTGGTTCCCCGACGAGAGCGTCGCGCTGCAGGACACCCCGTTCTGTAACAACGCGAACTGCGCGGTCCGGCGCACGGTCTGGGAGAAACACCCCTACGACGAGGAGCTGACGGGCCTCGAGGACCTCGCCTGGGCCAAGCAGGTGATGGACGACGGGCTGCGCGTCTCCTACGCCGCCGACGCCGTGATCGCGCACATCCACGAGGAGAGCCCCTGGCAGGTGCAGAACCGCTACCGGCGCGAAGCGATCGCGCTCAAGCGCATCTACCCCGAGCAGGACATGTCCTTCTTCGACTTCGTGCGGCTGTTCGCCCAGAACACCGTCACCGACTTCGCCCACGCGGCGGTCGACGGCAAGCTGCTCGAGAACGTCGTCGACATCCCGCGCTTCCGGCTGATGCAGTTCTGGGGCGCCTACCGCGGCTTCAAGCAGAGCGGCCCGGTCACCGAGCAGCTGCGGCGCACCTTCTACTACCCCCGCGAGCTGCCCGCCCGGCGGCGGCGCACCCGCGAGGAGCCGCGCTCCCGCATCGACTACCAGAGGCGCTACGTATGAACCCCGCGCAGTGGATCGACATCAGCGTGCCCCTCGACCCGACGCGCATCCCGACCTGGCCGACCGCGCCGGAGCTGACCCTGCTCCCGCGCCTCAGCCTCAGCGAGGGCGACCACGCGACCGACACGACGCTGCGCATGAGCCTGCACACCGGCACCCACATCGATGCGCCTTCGCACTTCGTGCCCGGCACCGGCGACGTCGAGACCGTCGGTCTGGAGCAGCTGTGCGGGCCGTGCACGGTCGTCGCCCTGCCCGGGGTGCCGCGGCTGACCGCCGCGGCGCTCGAGGCCGCGGCGATCCCCGCGGGGGCGACGCGCATCCTGTTCAAGACCGACAACGAGGCGAAGTGGGGCCCGCGCTTCGCCGAAGACTTCGTCGGCCTCGACGAGAGCGGGGCGCGCTGGCTGGTCGAGCGGGGGGTGCGGCTGGTCGGCAACGACTACCTGTCGGTGCAGGCCTTCGCCTGCTCGGACGAGGTCCACCACGTGCTGCTGCGCGCCGAGGTCGCGATCGTCGAGGGCCTCGACCTGTCCGGGGCGGCGCCGGGGGACTATCAGCTGCTGTGCCTGCCGCTGCGCTGCGACGGGCTCGAGGCGGCGCCGGCGCGGGCGCTGCTGCTGCCTTCCACCCCGTCTTCAACGTAGGAGGTCCAGGATGGCCCGCTTCAAGGTGCTGATCACCGCCCCGTACTACCTGCCGGTCGTCGAGGACTACCGCGAGCGCTTCCTCGCCCACGGCATCGAGCCGGTCGTGCGCGACTTCGGCGAGCGCGCCGAAGAGGAGGACCTGCTCGGGGTGATGGCGGACATCGACGGGGTGATCTGCGGCGACGACCGCTTCACCGCCCGGGTGCTCGATGCCTCGCCGCGGCTCAAGGTGATCTCGAAGTGGGGCACCGGCATCGACTCGATCGACCGCGTCGCCTGCGCGGCCCGCGGCATCGCGGTGCGCAACACCGTCGACGCCTTCAGCCTGCCGGTCGCCGACACCGTGCTCGGCTACGCCCTGACCTTCGCGCGCAACGTCGGCAAGCTCGACCGCGCGATGAAGGCCGGGCGCTGGGAGAAGATCCCCGGCTTCTCCTTGTCCGAGTGCACCTTCGGCATCGTCGGCGTCGGCAACGTTGGGCGTCGCGTCGCCGAGCGGGTGGCCGCCTTCGGCGCGCGGCTGCTCGGCTGCGACCTCAAGCCCATCGACCCCTTCGTGTGCTCGGTGACCGGGCTCGTCCAGGTCGGCCTGCGCGAGCTGCTCGGGCAGAGCGACATCGTCAGCCTGAACTGCGACCTCAACGCGACGAGCCAGCATCTGATGGACGCCGAGAAGTTCAGCTGGATGAAGCAGGGCGCCTTCCTGATCAACACCTCGCGCGGGCCGGTCGTCGACGAGCGGGCGCTGGTCGCGGCCTTGCAGGAAGGGAGACTGGGGGGCGCGGGCCTCGACGTGTTCGAGCACGAGCCCCTGCCGGCGGACAGCCCGCTGCTCGGGATGGACAACGTGCTGCTCGCTCCCCACAACAGCAACAGCAGCCCCAAGGCCTGGCTGCGCGTGCACGAGAACACCTTCGCCAACCTGCTCGCCGTGCTGGAAGGCCGGGATGGCTGAGCGCTGGGCGCTGGTCACCGGCTGCGCGGGAGGCATCGGCCGCGCCCTGGTCGAGGTCTTCCAGGCCGCCGGCTGGAAGGTCTTCGGCAGTGATATCGAAGAGGCCGAGGCCGACGCCTTCGCCCTGGCCGACCTCGCCGATCCCGCGGCGATCGCCGTCCTGTTCGCCGCGGTCGCCGCCCGCACCGACAGCCTGTCGGCCCTGGTCAACAACGCCGCCGCCCAGGTCTGCGCCCCGCTCGCCGAGACCAGCGTCGAAGACTGGGACCGCGTGCAGGCGGTCAACCTGCGCGCCCCCTTCCTGTGCCTGCGGCACGCCCTGCCGCTCTTGCGGACGGGCGCGGCCGGCGGCGCTTCCCCCGGCGTGGTCAACGTCAGCTCGGTGCACGCCCGCGCGACCTCCCCGGAGATCGGCGCCTACGCCGCGAGCAAGGGCGGGCTGGTCGCCCTGACGAGGGCCGCGGCCCTCGAGCTCGCCCCCGAGAACATCCGTGTCAACGCCGTCCTGCCCGGGGCGGTCGACACCCCGATGCTGCGCGCCGGGCTGGCCCGCGACCGCAGCGCGGCCAGCCCCGAGGCGCGCTTCGCCGCCTTCTCCGCCCGCCACCCCCTCGGCCGCGTCGCCCGTCCGGCCGAGATCGCCCGCGCGGCGCTGTTCCTCGCCGACGGCGAGCGGGCCGGGTACGTGACCGGCACGAGCCTGGTCGTCGACGGCGGGGTGACCAGCCGGCTGAGCACGGAGTAGCCGATGGCCCCCCCGGAGACCCTGCGCAGGCTGCGCGAGCGCACGGCGACGGTCGGGGTCATCGGGCTCGGCTACGTCGGCCTGCCCGTGGTCAGCGGGCTCGAGGCGGCCGGCTACGGGGTGCTCGGCCTCGACATCGACGCCGCCAAAGTCGCGACCCTCGAGCGCGGGGAGAGCTACCTCGGCGGGCTGTCCGCCGCGCGGGTGCAGGCCTGGCAGGCCGGGGGGCGCGTGCGCTTCAGCGACGACTACGCCCTGCTCGCCGGGGCGGACGCGGTGATCGTGTGCGTGCCGACGCCCCTCGACGAGCACCGCGACCCCGACCTGTCCGCCGTGCGCAGCACCGCCCGCAGCATCGCGGCGCACCTGCGCGCAGGTCAGCTGATCGTGCTGCAGAGCACGACCTACCCCGGCACGACCGAGGAGGTGCTGCGGCCCCTGCTCGAGGAGAGCGGGCTGGTCTGCGGGCGTGACTTCTTCCTCGCCTACTCCCCCGAGCGCGAGGATCCGGGCAACCGCTCCTTCGGCCTGAGCAACACCCCGAAGATCGTCGGCGGGGTCGACGCCGACAGCCTCGCTCTGGCCCAGGCGCTGTACGAGAACCTGGTCGACGTGCTCGTACCGGTCGCCTCGGCGCGGGTGGCCGAGGCGGCGAAGATCCTCGAGAACATGTATCGCGCGGTCAACATCGCGATGGTCAACGAGCTGAAGATGCTGTTCGACCGCATGGACCTCGACATCTGGGAGGTGATCGAGGCCGCCCGCACCAAGCCCTTCGGCTACCAGGCCTTCTACCCGGGGCCCGGGCTCGGCGGCCACTGCATCCCGATCGATCCCTTCTACCTCGCCTGGAAGGCCAAGGAGTACGGCTTCACCACCCGCTTCATCGAGCTCGCCGGCGAGATCAACCGCGACATGCCGCGCTACGTGCTCGGCAAGCTGCGCGACGCCCTCAACGCCCGGAAGAAGGCGCTGCACGGCAGCAGGGTGCTGATCCTCGGCGTCGCGTACAAGCGGGAGGTGTCCGACATCCGCGAGAGCCCCGCCATCCTGCTCGTGCAGGGGCTGCGGGAGGCCGGCGCGCAGGTCGCCTACCACGACCCCCACGTGCCGGTGTTCGACTCGCGCCGCTACGGCATCCGGCTCGAGTCCACCCCGCTCAGCGCGGACCTGCTCGAGGCCCAGGACTGCGTGTGCCTGGTCACCGACCACGGGGCCTTCGACTACGCCTGGATCGTCTCCCACAGCGCCTGCGTGATCGACACGCGCAACGCCTGCGCCGGCCTGCCGGGTGAGCTGCGGGCGAAGGTGGTCAAGGCGTGAAGCTGTCGCGGGTCAAGCAGCGCCTGTACCTGATCGGCATCCCCGCCGTGCTGCTCCTCAGCGCGGCGATCCTGGCCATCGACCGCGGCGGGGCGCTGTTGAGCGCGGCCGGGCTGGTCGACGTGCTGTACTTCACGATCACGACCCTGACGTCGGTCGGCTACGGCGACATCACGCCGCAGACCCTGACCAGCCGCCTGGTGTCGATCCCCCACCAGATCCTCGGCATCGGCATCCTCGGCTCCCTGATCAGCGACATCGCGGCCCGCGCGATCGCGGCGATCGAGTGGTGGAGCCGCGACCCGGGCTTCCGGGAGGTCAAGTACCTGATCGACCGCGAGCGCGCCGTCGCGCTGGTCGCCGAGCTGCCCGCGCGCGGCTGGACCGCGACCGAGCTGGTGCAGGAGTACCCGCCGAAGTTGCAGGGCCGCGCCCTGAAGTTCCAGGTCCGCGACGGCGTGCGCACGGTCAAATACAAGTACAGGCAAGGCGCGGGCACCTTCGTGCGCGGGGAGAGCGACGCGCGCCTGGTCGAGATCCTGCACGCGACCCTGAAGGACCGCCTGGAGGTGACGCGCAAGATCCGCTGGTGGACGGGGGAGTGGAACGGGCCGGGGGTCAAGGTCGACATCTACGGCTCGCGCTTTCTCCTCGCCGAGGCGGTGACGACCAGCCGGGACCGGCGGGAGGACCTCGCGTTGCTGCCGGACTTCCTGCGGGAGGCGGTGGTCGGGGTGGTGGATGTCACGGACCGGGAGACGCCGGGGTTGCGCTATGAGGAGCTGCGGGAGCGGGCGGGGTAGGGAGGAGCGGGAACTGGAAGGGGAGCGAAGATGAAGTTGGAGAGGAAGAAGAAGACAAAAGACGAAGACAAGAAGAAACTATAAGGAACCCAGGAACCCAGGAAACCAGGAATCCAGGAAAAGACAAGAAGAGGCAGAGGAAGGACTGTTGCTTGCTTTCGGATTGTCGATCGTCATAGAGGCGTGACGAAGACAAGAAAGAGAAATTTAACGCAGAGGCGCAGAGGGGCAGAGGCACAGAGGTAAGGGAAGACATTGGTCTCAACGTACGTTCTGTTCAGAATCGACGGGCGGGAGTAAACCATTCCTTACAGAAAGTCCGAGCAGTTGATAACAAACGTGTAGGGGAGGGGTTTACCCCCTCCCTTCGTACTTCGGGAAATGACTTTCCCTCGCGGGACAGGCCTTACTCTGATGTGAGGTCAGTAGATGGAGAGGCGGGGGCTTCTTTGTAGCAGATCGGATGCGATCGCGTATCCTCTCGCTGTGTCTTCGTTCCTTCGAGCGAGGCGTGCTGTTGCCTTTCTCTTCCGGTCGTTTCCTGGGTTCCTGGGTTCCTGGGTTCCCTACAGGTTCTTCTTCTCAATTGACTTGATCGGACCGTGCGTGCGTGCGTTCAGCGACGGGTCTAGTCAACCTCGCGCTCACCCACGCTCAGCCTGTACGAGCACGCTCTCGAACGCTCCACGCAACTCTGTCCGCCCTGGCGCGTCGAACACGTCGACGTCGCCGAGGGCCCGCGGCAGGATCACCCGTAGCCGGCCGTGTGCGCGCTTCTTGTCGGTCGCCATCGCGTCGACGAGCGCGTCCGGGTCGTAGCCGCTGATCGTCACCGGCAGCCCGAGGTGGCGCCAGCTGGCGCGGAGGCGGGGGAGCAGGGCGGCGTCGCACAGGCCGAGGGAGGTCGCGAGGCAGGTCGCGGCCAGGCAGCCGAGGGCGACCGCTTCGCCGTGGCGGATGCGGTAGGCGCTGACCCGCTCGAAGGCGTGACCGAAGGTGTGGCCGAGGTTGAGGACCGCCCGCCGGCCGCGCTCCAGGGGGTCTTCCGCGACGATCGCGGCCTTGACCGCGACCGCGTCGGCGAGCAGGGCGGCGTCGATGACGGGTCCGCCGGCTGTGGCTCCCGGGCCCGCTTCCAGGCGGGCGAGGAGGGCGGGGGCGGCGATCATCCCGTGCTTGACGACCTCCGCCAGGCCCGAGCGCAGCTCGCGGTCGGGCAGGGTCTCGAGGAGGGCGGGGTCGATCAGCACCAGCTCGGGCTGCTTGAAGGCGCCGACGAGGTTCTTGCCCTGGGGCAGGTCGACGCCGGTCTTGCCGCCGACGGAGGCGTCGACCATCGCGAGCAGGCTGGTCGGGACCTGGACGAAGGGCACCCCGCGCAGGAAGGTCGCCGCGACGAAGCCGGCGACGTCGCCGGCCACGCCACCGCCGAGGGCGACGACCGCGGCGCTGCGGTCGAGGCCGGCGGCGAGCAGGGCGTCGTACAGACCGGAGACGGTGGCGAGGGTCTTGTGCTCCTCGCCGGCCGGGAAGCTCGCCGCGGTGACCGTGAAGCCCGCGGCCTCGAGGCTGGCGCGCAGGGGGCCGCCGTAGCGCTCGAGCAGGGCGGGGTGGCTGATCAGCGCCAGGCGGCGGGGTCCGAGGCGGGCGCGGAGGAGGCGTCCGGCCGCGGACAACAGGCCCGCGCCGAGGGCGATCGGGTAGGGGCGGCCGGGGACGTCGACCCACAGCTCGCGGGGCGCGGGTCGCTCGAGCAGGGCGCACAGGGCGTCGAGGGCCTGGTCGGGGGAGAGGCCGTCGGTGTCGAGCTGCTCGAGGACGAGGTCGTAGGCCGGGGCGCGCTCCGCGAGCCGGGCCGCGATGGCCGCCTCGTCGGCGCCGAGCAGGGGGCGGCCGGTGTCGCCGGCGAGCCGCCGGGCGATCGTCGCGGGGGAGGCCCGCAGGCAGATCAGTCGGCCGCGGGCGAGCAGGGCGCGGCGGTTCTGCGGGGCGAGCAGCACGCCGCCGCCGGTCGCGAGCACCTGTCCGCGGCGCGCGGCGGCGGCGGAGACGGCGGCGGACTCCAGGGCGCGGAAGGCGGGCTCCCCGTCTTCCGCGAAGATGCGCGGGATCGGCTTGCCGGCGCGCGCGACGACCTCGTCGTCGAGGTCGAGGAAGGGCCGCTGCAGGCGCGCGGCGAGCCGTCGTCCGAGGCTGCTCTTGCCGGTTCCCATGAAGCCGACCAGGACGACGTTCGGGGCCTCTTCAGAGGACATAGTCGAACCGCCAGGGGACATCGTCCATCGGGGCGTCGCCGAGCCGGCTGCGGCTGAGGCTCGCGAAGCGCGGGAGCAGCTCCTGCAGGCTGTCGCCGCCGAGCTTCTCGAGCAGCGCATCGCACAGCACCAGGCCGAGCATCGCCTCGCCGATCGGGACGGCGCGGGGCAGGGCGACGAAGTCGGAGCGCTCGTAGCGGGTCTCGACCGCGGCGCCGGAGTTGAGGTGGACGCTGCGCCGCGGGGCCAGGGTGGTGCTGATCGGCTTCATCGCGACCGTGACGACGACCGGCTCGCCGTTGGTCACGCCGCCCTCGAGGCCGCCGGCCCGGTTGCTGCGCCGGACCAGGGCGCCGTCCTCGGCGAAGACCTCGTCGTGGACCTCGCTGCCCCAGCGCCCGCTGTTGCGGAAGGCGGGCCCGAGCTCGACCCCCTTCATCGCCTGGATGCTGACCATCGCGAAGGCGATGCGGGCGTCGAGCCGCCGGTCCCACTGGACGTAGCTGCCGAGGCCGGGCGGCAGGCCGGTCGCGAACACGGTGAAGGTGCCTCCGGCGGTGTCGCGGGCCTTCATCACGGCCTTGATCTCGTCGCGCAGGGGCTGGCGGCTGGCTTCCAGCGGGCAGCACAGGTCGTTCTCCAGGGCGTGGTCGGCCCAGGTCCGGAGCTGCGCGGCCGAGGGGTCGTCGGCGAGCGGGACGGCGACCCGCCCGATGCGGCGGGTGAAGCCCCCGAGCTCGATGCCGAGCCGGCCGAGGAGCTGGCGGCAGACCGCGCCGGCGGCGACCCGGGCGGCGGTCTCGCGGGCGCTGGCCCGCTCGAGGCAGAGGCGCAGGTCGCGGTGGCCGTACTTCAGCGCGCCGGTCAGGTCGGCGTGGCCGGGGCGGGGGATCGCCAGCGGCTCGATGTCCCGGTCCTGCCAGGCGGCGAAGTCCTTGTTCTCGATCTCGAGGGCGAGGGGTCCGCCGGTCGTCTTGCCGCCGGTGAAGCCCGCGCTGATGCGTACGCGGTCGCGCTCGATGCGCATCCGTCCGCCGCTGCCGAAGCCCTTCTGGCGCCGGGCCATCTGCAGGTTGAGGGCGTCGACGTCGAGAGGCAGGCCGGCAGGGATGCCCTCGAGCACCGCGCTCAGGCGGGGGCCGTGGCTCTCTCCGGCGGTCAGCAGGCGGAGACGTCGCAGCATGGGAGGCTCCTCGAGGGTCCGGGACGTGCGCGCGAACGCGGACGCACATGATACGGGATGCTAGCAAGCACCGGGCCGGGCGCCTTTTTTTTGTTGACCATCCAGCAGGGGAGCCGTATGGTGGCCCGTCGTACATTCGATGGTCGCATCGGAAGTGGGTCGCACCCACTTTCTTTCTTTGTGGCCCACAGATA
>JAUIEM010000316.1 GCA_030428695.1 bacterium | reverse complement strand
GCCAGCAGCTCGGCCAGCCAGCTCTTGCCGGTGCCCGGGTCGCCGATCAAGAGCAGGCCGCGGTCCGAGGCGAGGGTGACGATCGCCTTCTCGACGAGGTCGGTCGCGCCGTACCACTTCTGCGGGATGTCCCGCTCGAGCTTGTCCTGGCGCCGGCTGCCGAGCACGAAGATGCGCACCATCGCCGGCGACAGCCGCCAGTTGAAGGGCCGCGCGCCCGTGTCCTGGCTCTCGAGCCAGGCGAGCTCCTCGGCGAACATCTGCTCGGCCGGCAGGCGCAGCACGGTCGCTTCCTCTTTCTTCGCCGGGGCCTTCTTCTTGCGCTTGGCCATGGTCGGGCTCCTGTGTCAGGACGGCAGCGCCGTCTTCATCTCGGTGATCAGGGTCTTGAGGCTGCCGGAGATCACCGGCGTGCCGAGCTCTTTGAACCGCTGGCGGAACCAGGGGTTGAGGCTGAAGTAGCCGGAGGTGCCGACCGAGCCGACCGGGATGAAGCTCACCCCGGACTGCTTGACCGCCCGGCACATCGCGAACAGCGAGCGGTACTCGTAGAAGTCGCTGATCCACACCATCACGGTGTTGCGCGGGTCCTGGATCTTGGCCGCCGCCACCCGCATCGCCTTGGGCCCGTCGTTGCCGCCGCCGAGCTTGGTGCGCAGCAGCACCTCGAAGGGGTCGTGCACCCAGGCGGTCAGGTCGATCACCTCGGTGTCGAAGGCGATCAGGTGGGCGTCGACTTTCGGCAGACCGGCGAAGATCGAGGCGAGGATCGTGCAGTTGATCATCGCGGGGACCATCGAGCCGGACTGGTCGACGACGATGATCAGCCGCGTCTTGTCGTTGGTGCGCGTCGCGTTGCGCTTGTAGTACAGGCGGTCGACGAGCAGCCGCCGCTCCTTCGGGTCGTAGTTGATCAGGTTCTTCCAGATCGTCCGCTTGAGGTCGAGGTTCGCGAAGCAGCGCTTCGGCGGCACCCGGGTGTCCGGCCGGCCCTTGCTGGTCGAGCGCACCTCGCGCTGGAGGATGTCCGCGAGCTCTTTGACGAAGCGCTTGATCAGCCGCTTGGCGTGGACCAGGGCCGGGCCCTCGAGGTTGTCCTTGTCGCGCAGGAGCTGCTCGGTCATCGCCATCGACGGGGTGATCTTCTCGACCAGCTTCGGGTCCTTGAGCACCTCGCGCAGGGCCATGCGGTCGATCAGCTGCTTCTCGGTGCGGGCGAGGCTGGCCTTGATCTCCGGGCGGCTCGCCAGGCCGCGCCCGGCCTTGATCTCGTCGAGGGCGTACTGGACGTCGGCGTCGCTGACGTCGACCCCGTCGCCGGAGCCCGGGGCGCGCCAGTCGGTGCGCCCGTCGTCGACCTTCTCGCCCTGGTCGTGCAGGCTCGGCGTCCCCCCCTTGCCGCCGGAGCCGCCACCGCCGAGCGCGCGCTCGAAGACCTGCCGGTCGGCGAGCCAGTTGTTGTAGGCCTCGGCGGACACCGTCCCGCCCTGGCCCTGGCCGAAGACGTTGAGCAGCACCTTGCTGAACAACAGCGCCCGGCGCACCGAGCTGTCGTCGACGGGCTCCTCCTCGGCGGGCACGATCGCCTCGACCTCCGGCTCGAGCTCGGGATGCCGGCGCAGCACCTGGGACAAGGGCGGGCGCGGATCGAGGATCAGGGGCGGAAGCGCGGCGTCCGCGGCGATCCCGCGCAGCATCTTCTCGGCGCCGCGGGTCTGTTCCTGGCCGCCGAGGGCCTGGGCGAGGGTGCGCCAGAAGATCAGCTGGCGGCGGTTCTTCGCGGCGTCGGGCATCTCAGCGCTTCCCCTTGCCGCGCAGCAGCTTGCCGGCCCGCTCGCGCAGCAGCGCGACGGTCGAGGTCTTCGCCTTCAGCGCCTTGCCGAGACCCGGCGCGGCGCCCTCCTTGCCGGCCACCGTCAGCGCCTGCAGCTCCCAGCGCTCGCGGTCGTAGCGCACCAGGCCGAACAGCTCCCCGGTCTTCTGGATCGCCTGGGGAGCGGGGCCGAGGGCGCTGATCCGGGTGATCGGCAGGGTCGCGCCGTCCGCCTCGCAGACGAGCGCCCCTTCCTCTTCCTTCACGCTGCACTTCCCGAGGTACACGGGCAGCGCGAGCTGGGCCGGATGGCGGTCGAGGGGATCGAGGCCGGGAAGGGCCGCGCCGGCGAGGTCCTGGGCGACCTTGAGCGGCGGATGCTTGCCCTTGGCGGCGCTCGCGCGCTCGTCGTCCCACAACAGGTCGCCGGCCGGCGTCAGCGGCATCGCGTCGAGGCTGAGGGCCTGGCCTTTGTCCAGGGCGGTCATCAGCTTCAGCCCCCGGCCCTTGAACAGCGTCCACACCTCGGGACCGACGATCGCGTCGACCTTCCAGGCCGACAGGGTGGCGCGCACCACCCGCCCCTCGAGCAGCCCGTAGAAGGTCGCGCTCGCGGCCCGGTCGTGGCTGCGGGCGTCGACCCCGAGCAGGCGCAGGGTGCCGCTGGCCGGCGCGGTCTCCGGCGCCGCCGACAGCTGCTGGGCGGCGAGCAGGGCGCGGCTCCAGAGGTCGGCCCAGCGGCGGCCGGGGATCTGCTCGAGCGCGGCCGTCGGGCAGTGCTCGAGCAGCTCGTAGACGAAGCCGCTGAGCAGCGTCGACAGGCGCAGCAGGGCGGGCCGGCTCGACAGCTCGTCCAGCACCGCGATGAACGGCGTGACCGTCGCGGCTTCGAGCTGCAGGAAGCCGGCGAGGGCGACCTCGAGCAGCCACTGCCGGCAGCTCTCCATCAGCACCGCGCTCTGCGCGTCCGCTTCCTCCGCCTCCGCCGCCGCCACGGCCTGGACCTCGCCCCGCTCGAAGGCCGCGCGGGCGCAGGCCTCGAGGGCGTCGTGGCGGGCGCCCTGCAGGGCGGCGCGGGCGCTGGCGAGCAGCACCAGGGTCTCGGCCCGGACGCCCTGGTCGAGGCCGTCGAGGGCCTCGCTCAGCGGCGGCCCCAGGGGGGTGCCGGTGAAGCTGCGGGCGAAGGAGGCGAGCTGCTCGCGGGACTCGGCGCCGAGCCGGGCGAAGCCGCTGGCCAGGCAGGCGTCGAGCTTGGCGATCTGGGCGCCGGCGGCGTGGACGGCGGGCGGGATCTCGAGGCGGGGCATCGCGTTCATCCTGTGACGAAGAAGGTCATTTCGGGGAGCGGGGCGACGGAGTCCTCGAGGTCCATCGAGGACAGGTAGTGCAGGAAGCGGGAGAACACGGCGCTCGCCTGTTCCTTGCGCTCGCTGCCGCCCAGCCGGGAGGTGAAGGCCCAGGCGCCGCGGAACTGCGCCGCATCGCCCTCCAGCCCGAAGAAGCGCATCACCGCCTCGGTGCCGTACTGGGCGATCGCGTTGGTCAGCATCGAGTCGATGTGCTTGCAGCTGCCCCGGCCGAGGCCGCCGCAGCGCCGGTTGTTGTTCGTGCTGCAGTAGTAGTCGCCGCCCGCCTCGAGCCAGGAACAGTACACCCGCTCGGCGCTGGAGCCGCTCGAGACCACGCCCTGCAGGCGGCCGTCGAGCATCTCGACGTAGGGCACCTTCTTCAGGTTGCGCTTCTTCGGCGGCGGGCGATGGGCCGGGATCACGCTGGCGTCGTCCTGCATTCGGGAATCCTCCGAAAAAGCCCGGTCCGATGCGGGCACCGGACCGGGCGTGGCAGAGCTTCCACCCACAGAAGCGCTCTGCGAGGGGAACATCCGTACAAGGGCCACGGCCCGACCGAGGGAACGGAGGAATTCTACGATCCGGGCGAAAAAATCACACGGGGCGTTCGGTCGGGTCCCGGCTCCGGCCCCCACGAGGCCGCCGTCCGCGGGCGCGCGGAGCGGCTCCAGGCGGCGCGTGGACCTCCCTGACGTGCCCCCGCGCTACACTGGGAGCCCTGGGAGGAGGCACATGGAAGCCCTGGCCGGAAGCTCTTCCCCGCTCGGCGCGCATCTGACGTCGGGCGGGGTCAACTTCGCGTTGTACGCGCCGCGGGCGACCCGGCTCGCGCTCCTCCTGTTCCGCGACGGCGTCAACCCGCGCCCCTACGCGAGCCTGCGCCTCGACCCGGAGCGCCATCGCAGCGGGCCCTACTGGCACGCCCGGGTCGCGGGCCTCGGCGCGGGCACGGTCTACGGCTACCGCGCCTGGGGACCGGGGTCCTGCGACCCGGAGAAGGTGCTGCTCGACCCGTACACCCGCTGCGCGCTGCTCGACCGCTACGACCGAGACGCCGCGCGGCTGCCGGGGGACAACGTCGGCTGCTGCGCGCGGGGGGTGGTCGTCGACCGCCGGGGGTACGACTGGGAAGGGGACGCGCCGCTGCGCCGGCGGGAGCCCCCGCGCCTGCTCTACGAGCTGCACGTCGGCGGCTTCACCCGCTCCCCGAGCAGCGGGCTGGCGCCGGAGCTGCGCGGCACCTACGCCGGGCTGGTGACGAAGATCCCCTACCTGGTCGAGCTCGGGGTGTCGGCGGTGCAGCTGATGCCGGTGTTCCAGTTCGACGCCCAGGACGCGCCGAACGGGCGGCAGAACTACTGGGGCTACAGCCCTCTGGCCTGGTTCGCGCCGCACCGGGCCTACAGCGCGCGGAAGGACCCGCTCGGCCCCGTCGACGAGTTCCGCGACATGGTCAAGGCGCTGCATCGCGCGGGCATCGAGGTGATCCTCGACGTCGTCTTCAACCACACCTGCGAGGCCGGCCAGGACGGGCCGACGCTCAGCCTGCGCGGGCTGGCAGACGAGGTCTACTACCTGCGCGACCGCGGGGGGCGCTACGCGAACTACAGCGGCTGCGGGAACACGGTCAACGCCAACCACCCCGTCGTGCGGCGGCTGATCCTCGACTGCCTGCGCTACTGGGTGCAGGAGATGCACGTCGACGGCTTCCGCTTCGACCTCGCCGCCGCCCTGACCCGCGGCGCGGACGGCGAGCCCCTCGCGCACCCGCCATTGATCGAGGACATCTCGAGCGACCCGGTGCTCGCCGACAGCCGGCTGATCGCCGAGCCCTGGGACGCCGCCGGCCTGTACCAGCTCGGGCGCTTCGGCGACGAGCGCTGGTACGAGCTCAACGACCGCTTCCGCGACGACCTGCGGCGCTTCGTCGCCGGCCATGAGCAGAGCGTCGCGCCGCTCGCCGGGCGCCTCACCGGCAGCCCCGAGCTGTACGCCGCCAGCGGTCGGACGGTGCACGCGAGCGTCAACGGCGTGACCAGCCACGACGGCTTCACCCTCGCCGACCTGGTCGCCTTCAACAAGAAGCACAACCTCGCCAACGGCGAGCACAACCGCGACGGGCACAACGCGAACCACAGCTGGAACTGCGGGGTCGAGGGGCCGACGGAGGATCCCGCCGTGCGCACGCTGCGCGCCCGGCAGGTCCGCAACTTCGCGACCCTGGTCGCCTTCTCCCAGGGCACGCCGTTCTGGCTGATGGGCGACGAGCTCGGGCGCAGCCAGCGCGGGAACAACAACGCCTACTGCCAGGACAACCCCCTGAGCTGGCTCGACTGGACCGGCCTCGAGCGCGAGGCCGGGCTGCTCGCCTTCGTGCGCGGGCTGTTCGCCCTGCGGCGGCGCTTCCGCCTGTTCCGCCTCACCGAGCCCTGGAGCGGCCACCGCCGCGCGGACGCGCTCCTGACCTGGCACGGGGTGCGGCCCGAGGCCCCGGACTGGGGGCCGCGCTCGCACAGCCTGGCCTGGTCCCTCGCCGCCGGGGATGAGCACCTGTACGTCGCCTGCAACGCCTGGTGGGAGCCGCTGCGCTTCGCGCTCCCCGCGCCGCCCCGGGGGCAGAGCTGGCGACGCCTGGTCGCGACGTTCCCCGGCGAGGTGCGGGCACCCGGGCTGGCGACGCCGGTCCCGACGCCCGTGCTGACGCTGGCGGAGCGCAGCTGCGCGGTGCTGGCGGCGCTTCCGGGAGGCGGGGAAGCTTCCGGTGGCTCGGCGGATGCTCTATAAGGAAGAAAACCGGGACGAGGGATCCGCCATGTCGACGCTCTTCATCTGGAACAACTGCATCATCTCGCACAAGCTCGACAAGCTGCTCAAGAAAGTGCGCCTGGGGAGCGACAAGAACTCCCACGAGGTGACGGGGCACGCCTCGTTCATGATCGAGGACCATTGGGAGAAGCCCTTCATCAATCCCAAAGAGACCGCGATGCGGCTGATGGAGTACGACAAGCTCCGGATGGGCTACGACCCGGACGACACGAAGACGATCAAGCTCAAGATCGACATGGAGAAGATCGAGAAGGAGATCGAGACCGCCCACTTCACCGACCAGCGCGACATCTACGTCAGCTGGTGGCCGCACGACTCCAAGAGCAGCCATCGCAGCTCGACCCCGATCAAGAGCTGGATCAAGAAGCACATCAGCTCGAAGATCGACGAGGAGTTCTTCCGGGCGGCCAACCCCTACATGTGCATCTGGCAGGATCTGCTGGCCGAGAAGTACGCGCCCGACCACATCATCTACATCCCCGAGACCGACAAGCAGCGCAAGGCGATGCAGGAGAAGTGGATCGCCGAGCGCGACAAGAACGAAGGCGCGCCGAGCTACCGCATGCAGTACAAGAACTGCAGCCGCATGGCCGCGCGGGTGCTGCTGGCGGGTTTCAGCTCATCGCTCAAGCTCAAGACCCGGGCCTGGATCAAGATGCGCAAGATCTGGACGCCCCTGGAGGTCAAGCGCATCGGCCTGAAGCTGGTCGATCGGGTCAGCGGCGCCAAGGTGATGACCTGGGACAAGTGGGTCGACGAGGTCGTCGGCTCGGCGGCGGTGTCGATGGCGGTCGGCAAGCAGATGAAGGCGCTGATGAAGCGGGCCTCGGTGCGCGGCAGCAGCGGGACGAAGTCGCGCTTCGAGTACGGGGACGACGGCAAGCTCGACAAGAAGGGCGACGCCAACCACGCCCGCTGGCTGACCGAGGTCATCCCCTCCGGGGTCGAGGGCTACGAGAGCCGGGCGGCCGACAATCTCGGCTACATCTACTCCCTCGACACGAAGTTCAACGACGCGATGTACAAGACGATGCTGCAGCTCAAGGAGAAGCTCGAGGAGGTCAACAAGGACGACGGCACCGGCGAGGCGCAGGCCTTCGCCAAGGCGGTCGACATCCCGATCCTCGCCGCGATCCCGCAGAACGACGACCTGCGCAAGAAATCCGCGAACTACCAGATCGTCGGCACCAACGAGAGCCAGTGGGGCGCGCTGTTCGCCGAGCTGGGCGAGAACGTTGCCTCGGCCCCGCCGATGCGCCCGACCGCGTTGAACCAGGACGAGCTTCTCGCCCTGTTCGACAGCAAGGACACCGGCGGCGACGTGGTGCTCGAGCCTGCGACCGATGCCGACATGCGCGGCAAGGACGCCAAACCGAAGAAGTCTCTCGAGGTCATCTACGACGATGTTTGACCTCGCCGAACTCGACCGCTGGGACGAGGCGCTTGCCTCGCTGTCCTCCGAAGCTCCGGTCCAGACCCCGGAGACCGGAGGGCGGACGCCGCCGCGCGCGGCGCCCGCGGCCGGGCCAATGCGGACCGGGGGGCGCTGCCCGTTCGGTCGCGACCTGCCAACCCGCACCGAGGGGAGGACGACCCATGCTGGATAAACCCGACGGCGAAGTCCGTTACGACACGGCCGACCAGGCCGAGGTGATCGAGGGGACCTCGATCCGCGACGAGAGCGCGCCCGAGGGCGCGGTGAAACCCGATGGCATGGGCTGCCATGCGCCGGGCGAACAGATGGAAGCCGCCGCCCGGGCCGCGGGCATGGGCGAGATCCTCGACCAGTACGCGAAGGACTATCCGCAGGGCCCGCATGACAAGCCGCAGAGCATGTGCCCGGCCTTCGGGTCGCTGCGCGTCGGCCTGCGGATGCGCCGGGTCGGCACGATGCTGTCGGGCTCGGCCTGCTGCGTCTACGGCCTGACCTTCGTCAGCCATTTCTACGGGGCGCGCCGGTCGGTCGGCTACGTGCCGTTCAACTCGGAGACGCTGGTCACCGGCAAGCTCTTCGAGGACATCCGCGAGGCGGTGCACAAGATGGCCGATCCCGAGCGCTATGACGCGATCGTGGTCACCAATCTCTGCGTGCCCACGGCCTCGGGCGTGCCGCTGCGGCTGTTGCCGAGCGAAATCAACGGGGTGCGGATCGTCGGGATCGACGTGCCCGGTTTCGGCGTGCCGACCCACGCCGAGGCGAAAGACATTCTCGCGGGGGCGATGCTGAACTACGCCCGTGCGGAAATCGAGGCGGGGCCGGTTCAGGCGCCCGCGTCGGGGAAATCAGACCGTCCCACAGTTTCTCTCCTCGGAGAGATGTTCCCTGCTGATCCTATCGGGCTCGGGCAGATGCTCGCGCCACTCGGTCTGGCGGCAGGTCCGGTCGTTCCCTGCCGTGAGTGGCGCGAGCTTTATTCCGCGCTGGATTGCGGTGCCGTTGCCGCCATCCATCCGTTCTACACCGCTGCGATCCGCGAGTTCGAAGCCGCCGGTCGCGCGGTGATCGGCAGCGCGCCCGTGGGCCATGACGGCACCGCCGCCTGGCTGGCCGCCATCGGTGAAGCCTTTGGTTTGCCTGCCGAAAAGGTGGCCGAGGCCCAGAACAGGTTCCTCCCCGCGATCAGGGGCGCGCTGGCAGCGACGCCGGTGAATGGCACCATCACCCTGTCCGGATACGAAGGATCCGAACTTCTGGTGGCGCGTCTCCTGATCGAATCGGGGGCGAACGTGCCCTATGTCGGCACCGCCTGCCCGAAGACCAAGTGGTCCGAGCCGGACCGCCAGTGGCTGGAAGCGCGGGGCGTCACGGTCAAGTACCGCGCCAGCCTCGAGGACGACTGCGCCGCGATGGAGGCGATCCGCCCCGACCTGGCCATCGGCACCACGCCGGTCGTGCAGAAGGGCAAGGAGCTTGGAATTCCAAGCCTTTACTTCACCAACCTGATTTCCGCGCGGCCGCTGATGGGCCCGATGGGCGCCGGGTCCCTGCAGCAGGTCGTCAACGCGGCGATCGGCAACAAGGACCGGATGGACCACATGAAGGCCTTCTTCGAGGGGGTCGGCGAGGGCGATACGGCGGGTATCTGGGAGGGCGCGCCGAACCTGCGGCCGGACTTCCGCGCGCAGCATCAGAAGAAGCTCGACAAGGCCGCGAAAGCCGCCAAGGCGCAGGAGATGATCTGATGCGCCGGAGCCTGACCCAAGCGAAAATCAACGTCGGTATCACGTCGGTATCGTGTCGGTATGACGTCGGTGCGGCGTCGGTGCGGGAGGTTCCCGCATGCTGATCCAGGACCATGACCGTGCCGGCGGCTACTGGGGTGCCGTCTATGCCTTCACCGCGGTGAAGGGCCTGCAGGTCGTCATCGACGGTCCGGTGGGCTGCGAGAACCTGCCGGTGACGTCGGTGCTGCATTACACCGATGCGCTGCCGCCGCACGAGCTGCCGATCGTGACCACCGGTCTCGGCGAGGAAGAGCTGGGCCGCGACGGGACCGAGGGCGCGATGAAGCGCGCCTGGGACACGCTCGATCCGGCGTTGCCGTCCGTCGTCGTCACCGGCTCGATCGCCGAGATGATCGGCGGGGGCGTGACGCCGCAGGGCACATCGATCCAGCGGTTCCTGCCGCGCACCATCGACGAGGACCAGTGGGAAAGCGCCGACCGCGCGATGACCTGGATCTTCACCGAGTTCGGCATGACCAAGGGCCGGATGCCGCCGGAAAAGAAGCGCGAGGAGGGGGCCAAGCCCCGCGTCAACATCCTCGGGCCGATGTACGGCACGTTCAACATGCCCTCCGACCTCGCCGAGATCCGGCGGCTGGTCGAGGGGATCGGCGCCGAGGTCAACATGGTGATGCCGCTGGGCAGCCACCTGGCCGAGATGCGCAACCTCGTGAACGCCGACGTGAACGTCGTGATGTACCGCGAGTTCGGGCGCGGCCTCGCCGAGGTGCTGGGCAAGCCCTACCTGCAGGCGCCGATCGGGATCGAGTCGACCACCGCCTTCCTGCGCAAGCTGGGCGAGCTGACCGGGCTGGACCCCGAGCCGTTCATCGCGCGCGAGAAGCATTCGACCATCAAGCCGGTCTGGGACCTGTGGCGGTCGGTGACGCAGGACTTCTTCGCGACGGCGAGCTTCGCCATCGTGGCGAACGAGACCTACGCCCGCGGCATCCGCAACTTCCTCGAGGCCGACATGGGCCTGCCCTGCGCCTTTGCCGTCGCCCGGCAACGGGGCAAGAAGACCGACAACGACGAAGTGCGCAAGCTGATGCACACCAAGCGGCCGCTGGTCGTGATGGGGTCGATCAACGAGAAGATGTACCTCGCCGAGATGTCGGGCGGGTTCGGGCCTAAGCCGGCCTTCATCCCCGCCAGCTTCCCGGGCGCCGCGATCCGCCGGGCCACCGGCACGCCGATGATGGGCTATGCCGGCGCGACCTACCTGATCCAGGAGGTCTGCAACGCGCTCTTCGACGCGCTGTTCCACATCCTGCCGCTGGGCAGCGAGATGGACAGTGCCGCCGCCACCCCGACCACGCTGCGCCGCGACTTCCCGTGGGATGACGACGCGCAGCGCCTGCTCGACCGCATCGTGGCCGAGCATCCCATCCTGACCCGCATCTCGGCCGCCAAGACATTGCGCGACGCCGCCGAGAAGGCCGCGCTGGAAAGCGGTGCCGAGCGGGTCGTGATCGAGACCGTCCGGGCCCTGCGTCCCGGAGCGGAGCTCGAGACCGCAGACATCGAAGCGACAGGAGAACGGGCATGACCGATCACAACATCGACGCCCCTCTGCACCGGGGCCGCAAGGCGCCGAAGGCGGAGTTCTACACCTACTTCGCGATCATTTTCCTGGCGGCCCTGCCGCTGGCGTTCCTGAGCTGGGCCCTCGCCTCGGTCCGCTCGGGCACGATCAAGACCAAGGGCCCGGTGGCCCGCGCCTGGAGCCAGGCGCGGATCATCACGCCCATGATCTTCGCGGCCTGAGCCGCGGAGCACGAGTTTCGTCCGTCTCTTCCGGGAGGCGGGCGGATTTGCCGGCAGGGGATGAGCCCTTGCCGGGGCCCGGCCGCGGGGTTCGCGGTGTCAGCGTTCTTTTTCGGAGGAAAATCAATGGCTGATAAATCCGACCTGTCCTTCACGGGTCTGACCGACGAGCAGGCGCAGGAACTGCATTCGGTCTACATGAGCGGGCTCACGTTGTTCACCATCGTGGCCGTCGTCGCTCATCTGGCCGTGTACATCTGGCGCCCGTGGCTCTGAGGAGAACGAGATGAGCAAGTTCTACAAGATCTGGCTGGTCTTCGACCCGCGTCGCGTCTTCGTGGCGCAGGGCGTTTTCCTGTTCCTGCTGGCGGCGATGATTCACCTCGTCCTGCTCAGCACCGACCACTTCAACTGGCTTGAGCTCGCCGCGCAGAAGGCCGCCGGGGGCTGACCCCTGCGTGCTGACGCGCGGCGGCCTTGGCCAGGGTCGCCGACGACAAGGCTGCGGGCGGCAGGCCCGCCCGCAGCGATCCGGGGAGCCGGATGACATCTGACCGGGAAGGGCCGCATTCCAGCGGAGGCGAGAGACATGGCGCTACTGAGCTTCGAGCGAAAATACCGCGTCCGCGGAGGGACGCTGATCGGGGGCGACCTCTTCGACTTCTGGGTCGGACCCTTCTATGTGGGCTTTTTTGGCGTGACGACGGCGTTCTTCGCCGCGCTCGGCACGGTCCTCATCTTCTGGGGCGCGGCGCAGCAGGGGGAATGGAACCCCTGGCTGATCAACATCGCGCCGCCTGACCTTTCCTACGGCCTCGGCCTCGCGCCGCTGATGGAGGG
>JAUIEM010000315.1 GCA_030428695.1 bacterium | reverse complement strand
GGGTGAAGACGACCGGTCGGTAGGCTTCGTCGCTGTGGTCGAAGAACCAGCGGTGCGCGGCCGACTGGAACGCACTCCCTAACGCCAGCGAGAGGAGCGCGACCAGGGTGACGAGCAGCGCCCAGTAGCCGTAGGCATCGGGCGCGAGAAGGTGAGCGAGCACGATGCCGAGACCGAACGAGAGCCCCTTCGCGAGCACATCGAAGACCAGGTAGGTCGTCGCGTCGCCACCGATCGATGCCTTCTCAGCCACGCGTGTCTTCCTGGCCTCTTCCGAGCCTGCAGGACCGCTGGAGGTACGCCAGGCCGGCGTCGCTCCGCTCAACCATCGCCGCGAACGCCGTGCACGAGGCGGTCGAGCTCGTGCAGCAGCCGGCTAGACCGCACGGGATGGAACTTCCGTGCAAACAGGCACGGACTGGAGAGGAGCGGGCCGAGGTCACGCTCGTCGAGCACGGACGGATGCCCCCTCCCCTTCGTCCAGTCCACGTACCGATACGCACCCCGTCCCATCGAGACACCCGGAGAATGATCCCTGAGCGCATCGCGCGGGAAGTCGTTTCGATCGTTGTTGCCGTAGCCGTCAACCTTGTACGCGTAACGGGAATTGAGCAGCAGGGTCTGGAAGAACGCCTCGTCAGGCGCGTAGGTGTTGTCGTAGTGCTGCACGAGCGCAGGTTCTTCTCGGATGGTGCGCAGGACCTCGTCGACCATGACCTCCGGGAGCATCCACCACTGGCTCCCGTTGAAGGGCTTCACGGGGGGCTCTTTGCGAGGCACGAACATGTTGTAGATGAACATCATGCCCGAAGTGAACTTCGCGAATTCGAGGAAGCGGGACAGCGGATCTCTTCGTCCCCGGCGGCTCCAGAACGGGCTGTCGCGGAACTGGTACTTGCGGTGACGGTTGTAGAACTGGCGTTGGGAGACGCGCGTTGCGCAGGGGTCGAAGTAGTCGAGGAAGCCCACGTCCCGCCCCTCGAAGAAGGCGAAGATCTCTGCGAGCGGCTTGATGGGGTAATCGACCCCGCTGAGCAGCACGTAGTAGTCGTGGGAGTCGCGCGCGCGGGCCGTCCGCAGCAACGAGAGCGTCGCCCGCACCTGGGAGAAACCGGCCCAGAACACCTCCACCCGTTCGTCCACGGGGACGACGCCGAACCTCTCGATCAAACCCTGGAACGGGGCGAGGTCGGACTTCGCGTCGACGTGGAGATAGAAACGGCTGCTGGCGGATTCCAGCCGCTCGAGCATGCGGGCGAGGTGGTCGGGGAAGGCGTGAGCTTGAACAAGGAACGCAAGCTTCATCGGTAACGGGGGTGACTCCACTACGAGCTGTGCGGGTGGGAGGCGCTGGTTGCGGCCCCCACCCTATCATCAGCCGCCGGAGGGTGGTACTCGATTCTGGCGGCGCTGGGCCGCGGCCCCCAGCGCTGACGGCCGCCCCCCTACCCCGCCGCCAGCGCCGGCAGCCGCCCGGAGGTGCCGGGCGCGGGCGCGAAGCCGAGGCTGAGCAGCTCCGCCTCGGTCAGCGCCTGCGGTCCGTCGCAGCGCGCGCACTCCGCGTGCGGATGCGCCTCGATCAGCAGGCCGTCGGCATCGAGGGCGAGGGCGGCGCGGGCGAGGGGCGGGATCAGGTCGCGCCGGCCGGTCGCGTGCGAGGGATCGACGACGACCGGCTGACGGTGGACGTGCTTGAGCAGGGCGACCGCGCCGAGGTCGAGCAGGTTGCGGGTCTGCGGGTCGAAGCCCTTGATCCCGCGCTCGCAGAAGACGACGAAGGCGGCGCCGGCCGCGAGCAGGTGCTCCCCGGCGAGCAGCCACTCGCTGACGCTGGCCGCCATGCCGCGCTTGAGCAGCACCGGCTTGCCGGCCTCGCCGACGGCGGCGAGCAGGGCGAAGTTCTGCATGTTGCGGGAGCCGATCTGCAAGAGGTCGGCGACCTCGGCGACCGCGTCGACGTCGTTCTCCCCCATCACCTCGGTGACGACGCCGAGGCCGTGGCGGTCGGCGGCCTCGCGCATCCAGCCGAGGGCCGGGCGGCCGTGGCCGGTGAAGCTGTAGGGCGAGGTGCGGGGCTTGAAGGCGCCGCCGCGCAGCAGGGTCGCGCCGCAGCGGGCGACGATCTCCGCCGCCTCGTCGATCTGCTGGCGCGACTCGACGCTGCAGGGGCCGGCGAACAGCAGCGGCTCGCGGCCGAGCTCGCGGCCGGCCAGGAACAGCCGCCGCGCGCTTTGGGCGTCGACCTTCGGATGCGAGCTCGCGGCGCGCAGGACCGCGGCGACGCCGGGCAGAGCGCGGACGCGCTCGGGGTCGACGGCGCGGGAATCGGGCAGGACCTCGAAGCCGCGGGTCTCGCCGCCGGACAGCGCCCGGGTCCACAGGCCGAGGGCCTGCAGGCGGGCCTGGACCTCAGCGCGGTCGGCGTGGGCGGTGAGCAGGATCCACATGGTCTGCCTCCTTCTCAGTGGGCGCGCGCGACGACCACGCGCACCAGGGTTTCGAGCGCCTCGCGGGCGGCGCACTCCGGCAGCCGCGCGAGCTCGGTCAGGGCCTCGTCGCGCTGGTAGGCGACGAAGTCGCGGGTCGCCTCGAGGGCGCCGCTCTGCCGCACCTGCTCGAGCAGGCGCGGGATGGGCCGGGCGTGGCCGGCGGCGAGCTGGCGGAGCTCGCCGGACAGGGCCGGATCGCGCTCGGCCGCGACGATCAGCGGCCAGGTCAGCTTGCCCTGCTTGAGGTCGGCGTACAGGTCCTTGCCGAGCAGCTCGGGGTCGGCGGACAGGTCGAGCAGGTCGTCGACGAGCTGGAAGGCCAGGCCGAGGGCGAGGGCGGCCCGGCCGAGGGCGGTCAGGGCCGGCTCGTCGAGGCCGGCGACGGTGCCGCCGGCGCGCAGGGCCCAGCGGAACAGCGAGGTGGTCTTGCCGTGGGCGACCCGCAGGTACAGGCCGCGGTCGGGCTGGAAGCTGCCGCGCAGCTCGAGCTGCAGGGCCTCGCCGGCGACCATGCGGGCGATCACCTCGAACATCTCCTCGAGCAGCCCGGGGGTACCGGCGCTGTGCACCCGACGCAGGGCCTCTACAAACAGCTGGTCGCCGCCGAGGATGCTCGCCGAGTTGCCGTACACCACCCGCGAGGCCTCGGCGCCGCGGCGCTCGTGGCCCTCGTCGATCACGTCGTCGTGGAGCAGGGTCGCGGCGTGGACGATCTCGGCGGCGAGGGCGAGCTCCCGGACGCGCTCGGGGTCGGCACTCCCGAAGCGCGCCGCGAGCATCGTGCACAGGGGCCGGACCCGCTTGCCGGGCCGCTGCAGGAGGTGCCCTGCGGCGAGGCCGGCGAGGGTGCTCGCGCGCTGCGCCGTCGAGGCCTGCACCAGCGCGTCGAGCTTGGCCTCGAGAGCGCGCAGGTCCGGCGACAGCCAGGCCTGCACCTCGGCGAGGCGCGCGGTGACGGTCTCGAGCCCGTCGCTGGCCGAGACCCGGCGCAGGGTCTTCCAGGCGGGGGTGGCGCAGGGTTGGGCTTGCGCCTCGAGGCCGACGCCTTCCAGTTCGGGTTGCAGGATCATCGCGAGACCTCCTCCGTGGTGTGGGAGTCGTTCATGAACAGGGCACGCAGCCGCCCGGTCGCGCGCTTGCCGAGGGCGGTGCGCGGCAGGGCGGCGGTCCAGCGCAGCGCGCGCGGGAGCTGCCAGGCGGGCAGCCGGCCGCGGGCCCAGGCCCGCAGCTCTTCGCGGTCCGGGCGGTCCGGGCCGCGCGGCACCAGGGCGAGGGCGAGACGCTCGCCCCAGACCGGATCGGGGAGCCCGACGGCGGCCGCGGCGGCGACTGCGGGATGGCTCCGGAACAGCGCTTCGACCGCGTCGAGGGAGAAGGTCTCCCCGCCGCTGGTGATCGAGCGGTCGGCGCGGCCGTCGACGCGCACCTTCCCCTCCTCCACCGCGCCGAGATCGGAGCTGAGCAGCCCCCCGCCGAGGCTCGTCACCCGCGCGCTCGGCAGCACGGGCAGACCGTCCTGGCCGGGGAAGGCGGTCGCGACCTGGGAGGCCGCCTCGGTCATCCCCCAGGTCGGCGCGACCGGGACGCCGAGCCGCGCGCAGCGCTCGAGCAGCGCCGGCGGGGCCGCGGCGCCGCCGAGCAGCACCGCGCGAAGCCGCGGCGGGAAGGGCTCCGCGGGCCGGGCGTCGAGCACCCGGGTCAGCATCGTCGGCACCAGCGAGACCAGGCTGATCTCCCCGCTGTCGAGGCGGCCGGCGACCGCCTCCGCCGAGAAGCCCGGCAGGAGCTCGCAGGCGATGCCGTAGAAGGCGCAGCGCAGCGGGATCGACAGGCCGCCGACGTGGAACAGCGGCAGGCAGGCCAGCCAGCGGTCGTCGGGCAAGAGCCCGAGCCGGGTCGCCGAGGCGAAGGCGCTGAACACCAGCTGGCCGGTCAGGAGCCGCCGGGCCTGCGGCGCTCCCGCGCTGCCCGAGCTCAACAGCCGCAGGCGCTCCTCGGCCAGCGGCCAGAAGCGCTCGGGCAAGGGGTGCGCGGCCAGGCGGGGGGTCAGGATGGGTCCCGGGAACAGGCGCCGCAGCTCCTCCGGCAGGCCGTCGACCGCCCACAACGCGTCCGGGCGCAGGGCGGTGAGGGCCTGGGCCCAGGCGCCGGGATCCTCCGGCAGCGGAGCGACGCTCGCTCCGGCCGCGCCGAGGGCGAAGAAGGCGCGCAGCCAAGGCAGCCCCGCCGGGCCGAACAGGGCGACGCAGTGGCCGGGCCCGACGCCGGCGGCGGCGAGGTCGGCGGCGAGGCGCGCGCTATGGTCGGCGAGGGCGGCGGCGCGGACGGAGGAACCCGCGACGCGCAGGAATTCGAGCTCCGGCCGGGCGGCGGCGACGCTGCGAAGCGGCAACGGCACGGCGAAGGGATCGGGGCTCGCCGGCACCGAGACCGGCGGTAGCACAGGCTCCGCGGCCGGTCGCGCGGGAAGCTCCCCGCGCGGGATCGCCCCCGGCACCGCGACGCGCCCCTCGACCAGGAGCTCCGGAGCCGCGCCCGGCCCGCCGGCCAGACCGCCGGGCTCGAGCTCGTCCAGGCTGGCGGCGAGGGCGAGGGTGCCGGCCCGGCCGACCGGCGACTCGAGGGCGTGGGTGAGCAGCACCCGCAGCCCCCGCGACCGCGCCCGGACGTACCAGCGCCGGGCGGCGAGCAGCCCGCCGAGGAACATCGGCTTGAGCACCACCCCGTCGACCGCCTCGCACACAGCCTCGGGGCTCTCGCTGAGCAGCGACTCGTCCGCGGCGATCGGCACCGGCCCCCGCAGGGCGGCGAGCTCGGCGAGGCGCGCGACCGGCTGTTCCCACCAGTCCAGGCGCAGGTCGGCCAGGGCGCCCTGCACGCGGCGGGCGCCGTCCAGGCTCCAGGCGCCGTTGCAGTCCAGGCGCAGCCTCACCTCCGGGCCGACGGCGGCGCGCACGGCGGCGAGCCGGCGCACGGTCGCTTCCGGCCCGGGCAGGGCCTTGAGCTTCAGCCAGCGGGCCCCGCGGGCGACGGCCGCGCGGGCGGAGTCCGCTCCCTGCACCAGGGCGTGGCCCGGCACCGCGGCGCGCGGCTCGGACGCGAGCAGCCCGGCGACGCTCGTCCCCCGCTCCCGGGCGAGCAGGTCGAGGACCGCGAGCTCGCAGGCGTAGGCCGCCGGCCCGGGCAGCGCGGCCTCTTCCAGCCAGGCGTCGAGGGCGGCGAGGTCGGCGAAGCGCCGCTTCCGCAGCATCCCCAGCGCCCGCTGCAGCCCGGCGGCGACGCGCCCCCGGCCGGCGCCGAAGCCCGGCCAGGGAGCGGCGTCTCCGGTGCCGCGTCGGCCTTCGGCATCCGTCAACCGCAGCCACCAGCCGCGGCGGACGGGCACCCGCGCCGCGGCGCTGGCGAAGGGTGTGGGAAACGGGAGCGCGTAGGCTTCCAGACAGACCTTGGAGATGCTCACCACAGGAAGATCCCTCCTGCCAGCAGCGCACAGAACACCAGCCCGAGCAGGGCGGTGCGCCCGAGGTGCGGGTTGAGGTCGGCGCCGTCGCAGCGCGCGATCGCCCGCAGCTCCAGCCAGGCCAGGGGCAGGCTCAGGCCGGGCAGCAGCCAGCCGGGATGGCCCGCGCCGCACAGCCAGGCGACCGGCAGGAGCCCGTAGGCCAGGCCGTAGCAGGCCGCGATCTCGCCGCGCGCGAAGCCCTGCCCGAAGCGCACGACGAGGGTGCGTTTGCCGCTCTCCTCGTCGGTGCTGCGGTCGCGCAGGTTGTTGACCGCGAGGATGGCGGTCGCCCACAGCCCGACCGGGACCGCCGCCCAGAAGGCGCTCGCCGGGAGGTCTCCGGAGCACACCCAGGCGGTGCCGGTCACCGCGACGATGCCGAAGAAGATGAACACGAACAGGTCGCCGAGGCCGTGGTAGCCGAGCGGGAACGGGCCGCCGGTATAAGCCCAGCCCGACAGCACGGAGACCAGGCCGATCACCAGCACCGGCCAGCCAGCGATCAGGCTGAGGCCGCCCCCGACGGCGAGCGCGAGGGCGAAGCTCAGGGCCGCGCCCCAGGCCGTCTGGCGCGGGCTCAGCCAGCCCTTCTGGGTCGCACGCGCGGGCCCGAGGCGCCCGTCGTTGTCGGCCCCCGAGCGGAAGTCGGCGACGTCGTTGTGCAGGTTGGTGCCGACCTGCAGCAGGATGGCCCCGAGCAGGGCGAGGACCGCGGCGAGAGGGCGGAAGCTCCCGCTGCGGGCGGCGATCGCGGCGCCGACCAGGACCGGCCCGAAGGCCGCGGTCAGGGTCTTCGGCCGGATCGCCAGCCACCAGACCTTCCACAGGGCCGGCCGCGGCTCGCGCTCCAGGGTCGCGTTCATCGCTTCCCCTCCCCGCTCAGGGCGTGGTCGAGCCGCGCCGCCGCCTGGCGGTGCAGCGCGAGGTTCCGCTCCCGGTCGACCCGCACCACCAGCACATCGAGGCCCGCCGCCGGGCGGGCGAGGGCGGCCCGCAGCCCGGGGAGCGTGTCGACGGCCGCGCAGGGCACGCCGTAGCCGCCGCAGAGCTGGACGATGTCGACCGGCTGCGGGGTCAGGAAGCAGCGCTCGAACAGCGGGTGCCCGGCGATCGGCAGGAAGCCGAAGATGCCGCCGCCGCCGTTGTCGACGACAACGATGCGCAGGCGCGCTCCGAGGTTCTTCGCGGTCAGCAGGCTCGAGGCGTCGTGCAGGAAGGACAGGTCGCCGGTCAGCAGCGTGAACGGCCCGTCGTGGGCGAGGCTCTCGCCGGCCGCGCTGGCGAGGGTGCCGTCGATGCCGTTGGCGCCGCGCTGGGTGTAGACCGTCACCGCGCGCTCCGTGCGGCCGCCGAACAGGTTGAGGTCGCGCACCGGCATGCTGTTGGCGACGTGCAGGCCGGCCCCGTCGGGCAGGGCGGCGAGCACCTCGGCGGCCAGGGCGCCCTCCCACAGCTCGCCGTCGAGCAGGGGACGCAGCGCCGCGCGCGCCTCCTCTTCCGCCGTCAGCCAGCGCGCGGTGAAAGGCCCGGGCGGAGCTTCGGGAAGCTGCTCCGCCAACGCCCGGCACAGGGCGGTCGGGTCGGCGACGAGCAGCTCGTCGAGGGCGAGGTCGGGGCAGCGCAGCCGGCCGTGGGGGTCGACGGCGATGCCCTGCGGGGCGTGGGCGGACAGCCAGCGCAGCAGCGGCTTGGCGCTCGGGGTCTGGCCGAAGCGCAGCACCAGGTCGGGGCGCAGCTCCTCTTCCCGCGGGCTCTTCAGCACGGTCTCGTAGCAGCTGACCAGGGGCAGCCCGGCCCGTCCGCAGCGCAGCCCGCTGCCGAGCTCCGCGAGCAGCGGCCAGCCGAGCCGTCCGGCGACGGCGGCCAGGGCGGCGGGGAAGCCGGGCTGCGGGGTCGCGAAGGCCCCGCACCACAGGATGCCGCGCTCGGCGGCGCGGAGCCGCCCGGCGAGGGCTTCGACGGCGTCCGCGGGGAGGTGCGGCGGGCCGGCGCGGACCTGCAGGGGACGGGCGGGCTCCGGCAGCGCGCGGGCGGCGGGATCCCACAGCGGCTCGGCCAGCGGCAGGTTGAGATGCACGGGCCCGGGCGTCCGGGTCGCCGCGTCGAGCAGGCGCGCCGCGAGCTGGGCCGGATAGCGCGTCGACAGGCCGGCCGGCGGCGCGAGCTCGGCGACCAGCCGGCAGTGGCCGGCGAGCAGCCCGGCCTGGGCGACGGTCTGCCAGGCACCGGTGCCGCGGGCGCTGACCGGGCGGTCGGCGCTGAGGACCAGCAGCGGCAGGCCGCTCTCCGCGGCCTCGATCACCGCGGGCAGGTAGTGGGCGGCGGCGGAACCGGACGTGCAGGTCAGGGCGACGGGGCGCCCCGAGGCGCGGGCCAGGCCGAGGGCGAGGAAGCCCGCCGAGCGCTCGTCGAGCACGACCCGCAGGCGCACGCCGGTCTGGGCGGCGAAGGCGAGCACGAGCGGGATGTTCCGGGCGCCCGGCGACACCACCAGCTCGCGCACCCCGCCGGCGGCGAGGTGTGCGGCGAGGGCGTTGACGACGCGGCTCTGTGCGCTCATCAGGCACCTCCTCCGGTCGCCAGGCAGGGCCGCGGCAGGCGGGCGGGCCGGGGGCTCAGCGCGCGGATCGCCAGGGCCTGGAGCACGGTGTGCAGCTTGAGCTCGGTCTCGCGCCACTCGGCCTCCGGCTGGGAGTCGGCGACGATGCCCGCGCCGGCCCAGGCCCGCGCCTCGGTCGGCCGGACCAGCGCCGAGCGGATCGCGACGGCGAACACGCCGTTGCCGGTCGCGTCCAGCCAGCCGACGGGGCCGGCGTACCAGCCCCGGTCGAGCTCCTCGTGGGCGGCGAGCCAGTCCGCCGCCGGCGCCGCGGGCCAGCCGCCGACCGCCGGCGTCGGGTGCAGGGCGGCGAGCAGGCTCCAGGCGTCCTCGCCGGCGGCGAGGCAGCCGGACACCCGCGACTCGAGGTGGAAGGCGCCGCTGAGCCGCCGCAGCGATGGCTTGTTCGCGATGTCAAGAACTTCCGTGCGGGGCGCGAGGGCCTCGCGGATGGCGGCGACAACCAGCCCCTGCTCGGCCCGATCCTTGGCGCTGTGCAACAAGCCCTGGGCGAGGGCGCGGTCGGCCGCGGGGTCGGCGGAGCGCGGCGCGGTGCCGGCCAGGGCCGTCGAGCGGAAGCGGCGCCCGACCACGCGCAGGAGGATCTCCGGCGTCGCGCCGAGGAAGCAGCCCGGCTGGCCGGGCGACAGCGCGAAGCAGATCGCCGAGGGCTGCTGGGCGCGCAGCCTCTCGAAGCTCGCGACCGCGTCGAAGAGCGCGCCCTGGGGAGCCTGGATGCTCGCCTCGCGGGCGAGCACGACCTTGTGGAAGCGGCCGTCGGCGATCGCCGCGCGGGCCGCGTCGACCTTCCCGCAGAAGCCCCTCTTCGCGCCGACGGCAGCCCGCCGCAGCCCCTGCCCCGCGCTCGCCGGAGCCGAGCCGTGGCGGGCGCCGACCTGCAGCTCGTGCAGGCGCAGGCGCAGGTCGCGGAGCACCGCGTCGACGTCGCTGCGCGGTCCGATCGCGAGGTGGCAGATCAGCTGGCCGTCGGCGCGCGGCCCGCGGGCGAGCAGCAGCTCCGGCACCCAGAACCGGGCCCGCGGCCAGGTTTCCCAGGCCTCTTCACCAGCCTGGGCGAAGGCCGCGCCGCCGACGACGAAGGGCAGGAGCTCCCGCCCTCCGACGAAGCGCCGCGCCGAGCCGGGAGTGAACGTCGGCTCGAACAACCGCGCGCGCAGGGCGCTCCAGCCGCGCCGCGCGGCCTCGAGACTCGACCCCGGCAGCCGCGCGACCTCGCCGAGCGCGACGAAGGACAGGGCACACACGGGGTCGTGCCAGGCGGCGAAGGTGCCCCCGGCGCCGCGGATTCCGGCGGGGCCCGAGGCGGCCGCGCGCAGGACCGGCCACAGCGAGGCCCCCGGGCAGGGGAGCTCGACCCGCACGATGCGGTCCTCTCCCGCGCTCCGGGCGGCGGCCGACGCCTCGAGGAGATCGGCCCGCAGCAGATCTTCAGAGTCTTGCAAAGTGCAGAGCAGACAGCTATGGTCTTCGTGGATCCTCGCTCCGCCCATGACTTTTCTCCATTGTTCTCGCCACCGTGAACAAGTATAGTGCGCCCGGAATGACGGCGCAAGAGGAGAATTCGTCCCATCTCGACCAGCCGTCGGCGGAAGTTCGCCAGCGTGTGAAGAGGTGGGCGCGACAGGAGGGCGGAAATTGACGGAGCGACCGACCAGCGCTACACTCGACTCCATGGCTCAGGACTCGACCAACGACGCGCCTCCGCCGCCTCCACGCGACTTCCTGGCCCGCCGCGTGCGCGAGGTCTGCAACGCCTGCGGCTCCTTCATCGAGTACTGGGGCTTCAAGGCCATCTACGGCCGCGCCTGGGCGCTGCTCGCCATCTCGACCCGGCCCCTGACCCAGTCGGAGGTCGCCGAGACCCTCGGGGTGAGCCGCTCACTGATGAGCTCGACGATGGCCGAGCTGTCGCGGCTCGGCCTGGTGCGCACCACCCACGACCACCGCAACGCCCCGTACGAAGCGATCATGGACGTGTGGCCCGTCATCGCCGACGTCCTGCGCAACCGCGAGTGGATGCTGGTCGAGTCGGTGCGGATGGCGCTCGAGGCGGCGATCGAGGAGGCGGAGTTCCTGCAGTCGCGCGGCCGGCCCTTCGACTACGACCTGCGCAGCCTGAAGCTGCTGCTGTCGATGACCGAGATGGCGCAGTCGCTCCTGCGCATCCTGATCCGCATGCGCGTCCCCCCCTCCGAAGACGGCATCACCGGCTGGATCGCGCTGGCGACCCGCGTCGTCCGCCAGCTCAGCGCTCGCTGAGCTCCGCCAGCTCCGCCATGCGCGCGGCCTCGGCCTCGAACAGCGCGCGGGTCGCGGCGTCGCGCTCGTAGATGCCGAAGCCGTCGTAGTCCTCGTAGCGCGCGTGGTACACGATCCACACCAGCGAGCCGGCGAAGGCGCCCCCCGCCGCGGCGTCGTCGTGGACCGCGTCCAGCCAGGCGCGGAACCAGGCGTGGCGCCGACGGAGCGGACGCATCTGCCCGTACTCCTCGAGCACCAGCGGCTTGCCGAGGGTCGCGACGTCGGCGGCGAGGGTCTCGAGCCAGGTGACCGTCGCGCCCAGGGTCGCCCCGTGCGGGTACAGGTGCGCGGTGACGATGTCGACGTCCTCGAGAGCGTGCAGCCGCGCCCCGTCCACCCCCTCGGCTCCCGCCCAGGCCCACGGGTTCTTCCCCCGCTCGGCCCTGCCGTAGAAGCGCGCTACCCCACCGGCCGGCAGCAGACCGTTGCCGCCCCGCGCGCCCAGCGCGGGGTTGCCCTTGCCGTCGGCGCCATGGCAGGCGACGCAGAACATCGCGTATTTCTCTTCACCGACTCGCGCCAGCGTCTCCGTGGCGCGATGGCCGGAAAGTTTCATCACGTACTCGGTGACCTGCATCACGCCCTCGTCGCCCAACGCCGCTTCCCACGGCGGCATCGCCGCCTGGCGACCATTGTTGATGGCGAACAGGATGTTGTCGTGACCCGCGCCCCACTGCCACTCATCGTCGGTGAGGTTGGGAAAGCCATAGGCGCCGCGGCCATCAGAGCCGGGGCACATGGCGCAGTTCTGGCCAAACAGGCGGCGACCGGTGGCCATTGCCTGGTCATCGTTGATCAGTGCTTCCGGCGCCATCGCCAGGTAGTCGGAGAAAATGGCTGCTTCTGCGGCCTCGGCTGCCGCGATTTCGTCCTCGTAGCGCTTTTCCTGGGTCCAGCCGAGCACCCCGGCGAGGTTACCAAGGCCCGGAAACAACACCAGGTAGACCAG
>JAUIEM010000668.1 GCA_030428695.1 bacterium | reverse complement strand
TCCGGTGATCGAGAGCCAGCTCATCCGGGAAGACGAAGCAGCCGAGTGCAGGCAGCACCGTGCCGTCGATCGAGTACAAGCCCTGGAAGACCACGTGGAAGGGATCCGCCGTGCCAGCGACCACAGCCTGGGCGGGGTCCGCGAGGGTGGACAGCGGGAGCTCTCGTCCATCCGTCGACTGGATGACCGTATCGGCCGGCAGCGGGTGGGCGCGAGCTCGCAGGAGATCGAAGCTCGCCTGGATGCCGGCCCGGTCTCGATACGCCAACCGGAACTCGGGCAGCGAACCGTCGTCGACGTCGAACCAGCCGTGGAGGCTCTGCCAGAGCTGCCACGTACGCAGGAGTCGGTCCAGGTCAGATGCACGAAGCCGATCCGAGCTCGATTCCAGGTCGATCTCGTGCGCATGGCCGCGGAGGTAGCCCACGGCGCTGACGACAGCCTCAATCAGCTCACCGCTGGACAGGTCCGCGGCGGACCAGCAGCCGACCAAGGAGCGCAGGTCGTCGCGGGAACAGGGCATCACGGTCTGGAACTCCCGCTCAGGAACGAAGGCCCCGTCGGCGAGGGCCTGCAGGCAGTCCCTGGTTAGGCGCATGTCCCTTGCCTTGATTCGTGAGGACACTGCGGAGGGCTCCGGCCGATGCGTGGATGGAGCTGTCAGTCCCACAGGGCCGCCGCGACCTCGCGCGCCTCTTCGCACAAGACCTCGGGATCACCCGTGAGCAGGCGATTGTCGGCCACTATGTCGCGCCCGTCGACCCGGACGTGACCGAGGGTGACTTCGGTCGTCAGCGAAGCGTCCGGGATCAACTCGGCGAACAGGTCGTGACCCGCCGCGAGACGAGCGGCGGAAGATCGCGGGGGCTCCCCGTGCGCCGCGGACTGCAGGATCAGCATCTCGGCCTCGTCGATCATGTCGGCGGGGAAGCCGTCGGTGCCGAGGGCGACCTTGGAGGAGCGGGAGAGGGCGCGGGGGTAGCCGACGGCGTTGGCGAGGTTGGAGCGGGGGTTCTGGACGAGCCAGAGGTCGCGGGCGGCGCACTCGGAGACCTCGTCGGGGGTGAGGTGGACGCCGTGGGCCAGGATGGAGCCGGGGGGGAGGGCGTCGCAGGTGAGCAGGCGGGCGAGGACGCCGTCGTGGCCGCGGCGGCGGGCGTCGTCGACGTCGATCACGTCCTCGGCGACGTGCAGGTGGACGACCGTGTCGAGCTCGCGGGCCAGGGCGCCGGCCTCGCGCAGGGTGTCGTCGGAGACGGTGAACGGGGCGTGCAGGCCGACGACGCCGCGGACGAGGGGGCGCTCGTTCGTGACGATGAACCGGCGGCATTCCTCGAGGCCGGCGCGGGCCTCGTCGCGGCCGCCGTTGCGCTCGGTGGCGCCGTAGCAGAGCACGGCGCGCATGCCGAGCTCCTGGCAGGCGTCGGCCAGGACGTCGAGGCTCCCCTCGATCGCGTCGGGCGACTCGTGGTGGTCGATCAGGCCGGTCGTGCCGGCCAGCAGGGCCTCGGCCACGTAGTAGCGCGCGGCGGCGCGCAGGATGTCGTGGTCCAGGGCGCGGTCGAGCTTCCACCAGCGGCGCTCGAGGATCTCGAGGAAGCTCTTCGGCGGCGGGTCCAGCTCGGGCATGCCGAAGGGCGCCAGGCCCGAGTACAGGTGCGTGTGGGCGTTGACGTAGCCCTGAGAGGCGGGGGGCTCGGGCGAGTCGGTCACCGCGTCGCGCTCCTCCCGTCCGGCCTCACGTGCGCCCTCACGTGCGAGCGGCGTCGCGCCGCCGGATGCGGCCGACGCTCATGGCCCGCGCGGCGGGCGAGTCCTTCATCGGCAGGCGGAAGCGGCGCTCGCCGTCGAAGGCGTGCAGCGCGCCGGCCACCGCGCCGGCGGTCGGCACCAGGCCGATCTCGCCGACGCCCTTGGCGCCGAAGGGGCCCTCGGGCTCGGGGTCCTCGACCAGGAAGACCTCGACCGCGGGCATGTCGCGCGCGCGCAGCACGCCGATGTCGCGCAGCTTGTACGTCACCGGCCAGCCGTCCTCGCAGGGCAGGTCCTCGGTCAGGGCGTAGCCCAGGCCCATGTGGACCGAGCCCTCGATCTGACCCTCGCACAGCGCGGG
>JAUIEM010000667.1 GCA_030428695.1 bacterium | reverse complement strand
CCGCTCCGCTGGCTGCGGCCCCCGTCGCGCCGCGGGCCGCACCCTCGCCGCCCCGCGTCGTCGTGCCCCGCCGGCCGATCAGCGGCGCGATGGTCGAGCTCCCCGCGGGTGCGTACCACACGCCCGAGGGAGGGCGGGTCGCCGTCCCCGGCTACGCGATCGACATCTTCCCCGTCACCAACCAGGCCTACCTCGCCTTCCTCGAGGACAGCGGCTGGCCGCGCCTGCCGGAGCACCTGCGCAACCTGCGCGCGGACCAGCTCCAGCAGCCCGTCGTCTGGGTCTCCCTCGACGATGCCCGGGCCTTCGCGCGCTGGGCCGGCAAGCGCCTGCCACGCGCCGACGAGTGGATCCGGGCGGCCCGGGGCGACGACGACGCCCGCGAGTACCCCTGGGGCGACCGCATCCATCCGACCGGCCGGGCGGTCTACGGGCTGCGCGGACGCGGCTCCCCCGAGGCGGTCGCCGAGCGCGGGCGCAGCCCTCACGGCTGCTACGAGCTGCTCGGCAACGTCTGGGAGTGGTGCGAGGACGGGCTGCTGCGCGGCGGCTTCTGGGGTAGCGAGAAGCTCGCGATCAGCGCCACCCTGGCGTTGTCCCCGGGCGAGAAGACGGGCAGCAGCGGGTTCCGCTGCGCGGCGGACCTGTGATCTGATCTGAGGGTCGTTGCCATGGCGGTTCCCCTCACGGGACGGACGGTGTCCGCCGTGTCGGACTTCTCATAGCCTGGGGGACGGAAAGGAATACTGACCTCAGCGTATGTTTGTCCCGCGACGGGAGGTCAGTTCACAAAGTGCGACGGGAGGGGGTAAACCCCTCCCCTACATGTTTGTCCCACGACTGCTCGAGTTTCTTGTAGGGGCGGGGTTTACCCCCGCCCGCCGGTCGCGGACAGAACTTACGCTGAGGTCAGTAAGTCAGGCATTCGGGCGCGCCTGCGGCGTAATGGTGGGCCAGCTGCTACACTACGCGCCGCTCCCCAACCCAGGAGGCACCATGCGCCCGGTCATCGCGGTCAGCAACGACGACGGCTACCTCTCCCCCGGCATCAACGTGCTCGCCGACGCCCTCGAAGAGCTCGGGGAGGTCTGGGTCGTCGCCCCCGAGCGCGCGCGCTCGGCGGCCGGCCACGCGATCACCCTGCACAAGCCCCTGCGCCTGAAGTCCTACGGCGAGCGGCGCTACTGGTGCTCCGGGACGCCGACCGACGCGGTCAACCTGGCGGTCAACCACCTGCTGCCGCGGCCCCCGGCCCTGCTGGTCTCCGGCATCAACATCGGGCCGAACCTCGGGGATGACGCGACCTACTCCGGGACCATCGCGGCGGCGATGGAGGGGGCGCTGCACGGCGTGCCCTCCCTCGCCGTCAGCCTGGCGAGCTACCGCGGCGAGGGCCTCGAGGTGGCGGCGCAGCTCGCCCTGCGGGTGGGCGGCGAGATCCTCCGCCACGGGCTGCCGCCACGGAGGCTGCTGAATCTCAACGTGCCGCCGTCGTACGACATCGAGCGCGGCATCCGCATCACCTCGCTCGGCATCCGCAACTACAACAAGGACATCGTGGTCGGGAGGGATCCGCGCGGCCGGAAGTACTACTGGATCGGGGGCTCCGAGGTCACATCCCCCGAGCTTCCGGGCAGCGACACCGACGCCCATCGAGACGGCTTTGCCAGCCTGAGCCCGATCACCCTCGAGCTGACCGCGGAGGAGCTGCTCGGCAGCCTGCGGGAGTGGAAGCTCTGAGCGCGGCGCGGGTTGCTCGCGCGACCCGCTTGTCGTATCTTCCGACCATCGTTGCGAGCAGGGTGCACATGACCGTTTCACCGCGGGATCAGGGCTTCAGCCGTCTGGCCATCAAGAATGGCTTCATGACGCGCGGCCAGGTCGATGACGTCTTCGCCGAGCTGACCAGGACCAGCTCCGACGGGAACGAGCAGACCTTCGAAGACTACGTCGTCGAGCACAACTTGATGTCCGGCTCCGAGGCCGCGGCCGTCGCGCTCGCCTACCAGCGCCTGATCAAGGACGCCGAGAAGCGCCGCTGGGCCGTGTCGGGCTACGAGATCTTCAACAAGATCGGCGAAGGCGGCCTCGGCGTGGTGTTCAAGGCGCGCCAGATCGAGATC
>JAUIEM010000314.1 GCA_030428695.1 bacterium | reverse complement strand
GGTCTGCAGGTGGCTCCGCAGCGTCTGTTCCTCCGCGTCGGCCAGCATACCCAGCGCGGAGTCGAGCAGCTCTTCGGGGGATGGATGGCTCATGTCAGTCGCTCCCGTAGGATCCGGATCGCCCGGTGCAGGCAGACCCGCACGTCGGCCGGGCGGAGGTCGAGCTGCTCGGCGATCTCGCGGGCGTTCATGCCGAGCCGATACTTGTAGTGCAGCACCGCGCGGTACTTCGGACACAGCTGGGCGATCGCGCCGTCGAGGCGTTCGCAGTCCGGCCCGTCGAGCGGGGCCGCGGCTTGCGGCTCGACCTCTGGAAGCGGCCGGATGCGCTTCCGCTTGCGGAGCAGATCGAAGCACAGGTTCTGCGCCACCTTGTACAGCCAGGCCCCGAGCCGCTTCTGCGGATCGTGCCCGGGCAGGTGCTGGAACAGGCGGAGCAGGGTCTCCTGGACCACGTCCTCCGCCGCGCTGCGGTCGCGCAGCAGCTGGCGGCAGAGCTCGAGCAGCGGTCCGGTGTAGCGCCCGACGAGCTGCTCGAAGGCCGCCCGATCGCCGCCGGCTGCCCTGCGGGCCAGTGCGGTGTCGTCCTGTTGTGCCGTCATCGTCACCATGTCGCCGTACCAACGGACGAGCGGGGGCGGAGTGTTACAGGAATCGGGATTTTTCCCATCGCAGGACGGGAGATCAAGCGGGCACCGCTCGAGCAGGTCCGCGGCACCATCGGCGACGCCCGCGCCGTCCAGGGCGCGGGTGTGTTGTGTCTTCGAGCTCGTCGGCGGCGTCCTCGAGCGCGTCGCCGGTCTCGTCCACGGCGTCATCGATCTGCTCTCCGACATCCTCGGCGTCGTCTCCGCACGAGGTGAGTCCGCACGTGAGCGCGAAGACCAGGGTCGATCGGATCAACAGCATCTTCCAGTTACGCATGTTTCCTCCAGGTTTCATCGGTGGGGGGAAGGGGGAAGCTCAAGCATCGAGGCGGCTGCGTCCAAACAGGAAGTACAGGATCAAGCCGATGACCGGCAGCAGCAGGATCAGCAGGCACCACAGGACTTTGTGGCCGAGGCTCCCGCGTCCTCCGAGAACGCTGAGGATAACCGCGACGTCGAGGATCAAGACGATCGCGGAGAGAATGGTGGTGGCGTTGATCTCGATCAGGGCCGCGATCGTGGTGAGCTCCATGTTTCCTCCCGTTGTTCTTGTGTAATTCAATCGTATCCACCAGTATTCTATATTCGGCTTGTGGTTCTGTCAAGCAGTTGTCCAGGTCGCGTCGAGGCTCCACGCGCTGCTGTCGAGATGTCGTCGGGCGGGCAACCGAGCCGTGAACGCTCCGCTTCCCTCGACTCTTGCCCGGCGGTGTCGAGTGTGCTACTCAGTCGTCGGACAGGGGGGCGGCGAGCAGGGGCAGGAGGAACAGCGCGGCGCCGGCGGAGAGCGTCGTCCCGAACACGACGGCGAGACCGAAGCGCTGGGTGGGCGGGAAGCCGGACAGGGCGAAGATCAGGAAGCCCGAGACGACGATGGCCGTGGCGGTAAGCACCGGCCGCGCCTTCACCCGGCAGGCCTCCCGCCAGGCGGCGGCCGCTTCCATGCCGGAGGCCCGACGGCGGCGCGCGGCGGTGACGAGGTGGACCATCGCATCGACGGCGAGCCCGACGCAGAAGTTGGCCGCCGGCACCGAGATGATGTCCATCGGGATCCGCAGCCAGCCGAACACGCCGAGCACCGACAGCGGGACGGTCGTGATCGCGAGGACCATCGCGACGGTCGGCCGCACGGCGCGGGCGACGATCGCCGCGATCACCGAAAACACGACCAGCAGCAGCAGCAGCCCCTCGACCAGGCTGCCGGCGACCTTCGCCGCGAGGGACGCCTGCAAGCGGTAGGAGCCGCCGATCAGCGCCGGCACGAAGCCGTGCTCGACGACGATCCCGCGCAGGCGCTCGATGATCTCCCCCCGTGGGCCCTCGCGGGTCGACTCGACCATCCGCACCAGGAAGCGGCCCTGCTTGCGGTCTTCGGTGATGAAGTCCTGCGCGATCTTGTCGTACTCCGAACCGGACAGCAGCTCGACGAGGAACGACCAGCTGAGCAGGGAGGCGAGGGGGTTCCGGTCGGCCTCCGCGAGGATGATCGGCAGCGAGAGGATGGTCCCGACCGCGGGGTCGTCCTCGAGCTCGTCCTGCAGCGCGAGCAGCCGCTCGAAGGCCGCGCCGTCGTCGAGCCGCGCGCCGGCGCTGTCCTCGACGACGAGCTGCAGAGGGCTGCTGCCGCCCTGGCGGTCGACGAACTCGAGGCCCCGGTACAGGTCGCTGTCCGGCGCGAAGTAGCTGAGCAGGCTCGGGTCGGTGTCGAGGCTGCCGAGTCCGAAGGACAGCCCGACGCTGACCAGGACCAGGGCGGCTCCGCCGACGAGGATCAGCCGGCGGCTCGGGAACCGGCCGCCCGTCTTCTCCTTCTTCTCCGTGGTCTGCTTCAGACCCGCCCAGGCGAGGAAGGGCGGAAACAGCACGTAGGCCGCCGCCATCGCCACCGCGGTCGCGAGCGAGCCGCTCGCCCCGAGCTGCCGCAGCGGCTTCGCCTCGACCAGGAGCAGGCTGAGGAAGCCGAACAGCGTCGTCACCATGCACCAGAAGGAGGCCGAGAAGGTCCGGTTGCGCGCCTCGCGGGCCGGGTCCTCGGGCGGATCGGAGGCGAGCTCGCGCCAGTTGGCGGCCATGTAGATCAGGTGCGAGAGGCAGACGATGAACACGACCGTCGACAGGTTCGCGGTCAGGATGCCGACCGGGATCCCGAGCGCGCGCTGGATCAGCAGCGAGCCCGCGACCGCACCGAGGCAGGTCACGGTCGCGCCGAGCGTGACGCGCACCGAGCGCATCAACACCGCGATCAGCGCCCCGAACAGCAACAGGGCGATGCCGTTGAACAGCACGAAGTCGCGGACGATGCGCCGCCGGATCATCTCGACCAGCCACGGCACGCCGGACACCTCGACCGGCTCCCGCTCGGTGTCGAAGGGCGCGATCGCCGCCTCGAGGTCGCGGATGAGGAGCCCCGGGTCGTGGGCGTCGATCACCGCGATCAGGATCGTCGCCTCGGCGCTCTCGGCGAGCACGACCCGCCGCCACAGCGGGCTCTCCTTGGCGGCCGCCACGCTGCCCGGGCCGCGCGAGACGCTCTGCACGGAGAGTACGCCGGGGACGTCCTTGACCGCGACGGTCAGGCTGTCGATGCGCAGCCCGTACTCCGCGCTGTCGATGTCCTCGCCGGTGCAGGCGAGCAGCAGCATCGGGAAGGAGGGGAAGAGCTCGGCGATCTTCTGATGTTCCCGGAACGCCTCGCTCGAGGCCGAGAAGAAGAAGCTCTCGTCGACCTGGGGCTGCAGGCCGGCGAAGGGGAGGGCGGCGACCAGGGCCGCGACGAGGACGATGGTCCCGATGCAGAACGGCAGGGGTGTGCGGGTGATCGGGGCATCCTCCAGACGGACCGCGGGGTCCTCAGGATCGCAGGATCGGCGCTTCCGGGCAACGGTCGGCCTCGGGTGCCAGCCCGTCTGATCCACCGGGATTCCTGCTGCGGACCCGGGTGCCGCAGATCTCGGGCCTCCGGGCCCTCGCGACGAAATCCCGGTGAATCAGCCGGAGCACGAGTCGAGCGGGACGAGCGCGGCGAACGCGTCGACGTCCTCAGCCCCGACGTACCTGCCCCCGGCTGTCGCCCGGACGCGGCTTGCGCCGGACCGAGGACGAGCCGGCCGAGCCAGAGGACTTGCGCGGCGCGGCGAGCCGTTGGACGAGCTGCTGCATCGTCTGCTCGAGGCGGCTGAGGCGCTCCTGGGTCGTCGGGTCGGTGGGGGCCTCGGCGGGTTCGATCTCGCGGGTCTCGTCCCCGCTCTCCGCCGCGTCCCCCTGTGCCTCCCGGCTCTCCTTGACGGCGTCGCGGGTCAGCACGTAGCGCTTGACGATGCGCAGCACGCGCTGGTCGTCGCGCAGCTCGCGCGCGACCTTCGCGCTCTCCTCCTCGAGGGCGGCGAAGAGCTCGTCCCGCAAGGGCTCGACCGCGCGCTCGGCGGAATCGGCGGCGAGCTGCTCGAGCACCGCTCGCGCGCGGCGCAGCTCACCCTGGAGCTGGCGGCGCAGCAGCCCGCCCCAGCGGCGCACCTCGACGCGGGCCTGTTCCGCCAGCGGTCCGGAGGAGAGCTCCTCGCGCAGCGCCTGCCGCACGGCGTCCTCGACCCCCGCCACCGGCAGGCGCTCCGCGATGCGGGCGGCGACGTCGTCCAGCCAACCGGAGCGGCGCATCCCCCGGAGCAGGTAGCGTTCGACCCGCAAGGTCAGAGGATCGGGCAGCTCGGCCGGGCGCCCCTCGGCTTCGAGGAAGGCGCGCAGCAGCACGAGGGCCTCCTCGAGGGAGCGCAGGGCGGACTCCATCCGCGCGTTGGCGGCGAACATCTCCGCGGCGAGCAGGCGGTCGGCGATCTGCGGCGGCTGGTATTCGCAGCGCGCGAAGGTCCTCCGGGCGAGGGCGAGCCAGGCGTGGAAGGAGTCGCCGTCGGGCAACGGCGGACCCGCGCCGCGCGGGGCGCCGTCCGGGCGGGGCCTCGGGGCGTTCCTGCCGGGCGCCGCCCGGGGCGTCGGGGCGAGCGGCCGGGCGGGAGGTGGGGGGGCGGCCTCCGCTTCGGAGGAGGACGCGGGACGCAGCGTGCCCGCGGCGGAGGAGCCCGTGGAGAGGGCGCGCGAGCCCGGCAGGATCGCGCCCGCCTCCGCGCCGCGCGTCGGCGCTGCCGCGTCCTGCCCGGAAGCGGCCGACCCCGCTGGAAGCGCCCCTGCGGAGCGGGCCGGCCTGTCCGCGGCCGACGAGCTCGTCGGATCGCTCGCGCGGAGCTTCCCCGAGCCGCCGCCGAACGACAGCGCGCTCGACCCCGGCAGGATCTGCGCGGATGGCCCGCTGCCCGGACGCTGCATCCGCGGGACCGCCGCTCCGTCCGGCTGCGGCGTGCTGGCCGGTGCGCCCGTCGCGCCCGCCGCGGACGAAGACGCGCGGGCCGGCGCGTCCGACCGGGGCCTGGAGGACGCCCCGGCACCCGCCGCGGACGGCGTCCCGCGACCCGCCGTCCTGCCCGGGCGCGCGCCGCCGCTCGGGCCGCCGGCCCGCGGCAGTTTCCCGGACCCCGCCCGGTCGCGGGGCCGCGCGGGGCCGGAGCCGCTGCTCGCGCGCGGACGACGGGCGGAGGCCGCCGGACGGTCCGGCCGCCGGGGCGCATCCTCGCCGGCGGGCCGCGCGCGCCGGCGCTCGTCTTCGCGGCGGCCCGGGAGCCTCCGTCCGCTCGGCGGTTCCTGCGCGGGCCCGTCACTCACCGGCGCGCTCCCGGCCCGCCGGCGCAGCGCTCATCCCGTCGGAGGCTCATGACTCCGGCCGCGCGCCACGCCGTCCGGAGGGGGGTGTCCCTCCGGCGGGCGGCGACCCCTGGCCACCGGATCCCTGGCCGGAGGGCGGGCGTCCCCCGCCTCCTCCGCCACCGCCCCCGCCGCCGGCCGCGGGCATGCGCGGATTGGACTGGGGCAGGGACATCGCGTCGGAGAGCGCCCCCTGCATGCTCGCCAGCTCGGCGGCGAACTGGGCGCGCATCTGCTCGAGGCGCTCGTTCTTCTCGCGCAGGCGGTGCACCCGCGCCTCGAGCTCGCGGTTCTCTTCCTGCAGCAGCTCGCTGCGCTTCTCGAGCTGGTCGGCCATCGTCTTGTCCCGGGCGTTCCTGGACTGCTCCTCTTCGAGGGTCTGCTCGAGCTTCGCCAGGCGCTCGTCCTGCTGCTTCTTGTACTCCTGCAGCTCGCCGATGCGCTTCTCGGCGAGCTGGCAGCGCTCGACGGACTCCTTGATCTGCGCTTCGAGCTGATCCTGCAGCTGCTCGAGCCGCTGCCCTTCGACGAACAGCTTCTCGGCTTCCTCGGCCAGCGCCTCGGTCCGCTCGAGCAGGCTCTCCGTACGCTTCAGGGCCTCCTCGACCCGGCCGACCGATTCCCCGAAGTTGTCGGAGGCGGCGCGCAGGTTCGCGACGTTGCGGTTGCCGTCGCCGACCATCGCTTCGACCGAGCGGCGCACCTCCACCAGGCTCTTGGAGAGGGTGCGCCCGTCGTCGTCGACGGGCTTCGGACGGGGCGAGACCGATTGTCGGGGGCGGGGCGGGCTCGCGGGATCGGGCCGCTCGGGCCGGGGACTCGAGCTTTCGGGCCGCGCGTCGGGCCGGGCTCCGGGCTGCGTCGGCGGCGTTCCGGAGGGCGGCCCGCCGCGGGCATCGGGGCGCGCGGGGCGCTCCGGTTGGTCCGGGACGGGGCGTTTCTTGGATGGGCTGCTCATCGGATTCTCCCTGGACCGCACGACGGGCGGTCCCGACCTTATGACCCATGCGGCGCCTGCGTGCAAATCGACGGCTGCGCGCGCAGCCGGCCGCGCTGGCGGAGAGGCGCTGCATGGCCTACGATGGCCCGGTCGCGGTTGACGAAGGCGGCGGAGGGACGCGCACGGAACACTTCGATGTGGCGATCTGCGGTGGGGGCCTGGCGGGCCTGTGCCTGGCGCGGCAGCTCCGGCTCGAGCAGCCCGGGCTGGCGGTGGCCGTGCTCGACCGGCGCCGCCGGCCGCTGCCGCGGGTGGCGTTCAAGGTCGGCGAGTCGACCGTCGAGCTCGGCGCGCTGTACCTGTCCGACACCCTGCGGCTCGGCGAGCTGCTGAGGGACCACGTCCCCAAGCTCGGCCTGCGCTTCTTCTACGGCGATGGCCGGGGAGCCTTCGCGGACCGGCCCGAGGTCGGCCTGGCCGACTTCCCCGCCGTCCCGACCTGGCAGCTCGAGCGCGGCCGCTTCGAAGAGGCGCTGCGGAACCTCCTCGCCCGCGACGGCGTGCGGCTCTACGAGGGCGTGCGAGTCGAGCCCCCACAGCTGGCGTCTGACGGACCACACTCCGTCCGCGCCCGCGCCGCCGACGACACGGTCACCGAGCTCTCGTGCCGCTGGCTGGTCGATGCGAGCGGCCGGCGGCGCCTCCTGCAGCGGCAGCTCGGCCACGACCGGCCGAGCCGCTCGACCGGCTCGGCGGCCTGGTTCCGCATCGACCGGCGCTGGCGGGTGGACGACCTGGTCCCCGACCGTGAGCGCGCCTGGCACGCGCGGGTCCCCGGCGGCCGGCGCTTCCACTCGACCGTGCACCTGTGCGGGCGGGGCTACTGGATCTGGGTCATCCCGCTCGCGGGCGAGGCGACCAGCGTGGGGATCGTCGCCGACGAGCGCTTCCACCCCTTCTCCGCCTACAACACCCGCGCCCGGGCCCGGGCCTGGCTGGAAGAGCGCGAGCCGGCGGTCGCCGCGCTGCTCGACGGCCCGCTCCTCGACTTCCGGACGATGCGCCGCTACGCCCGGGCCAGCGCCCGGGTGTTCTCCGCCCGGCGCTGGGGCTGCATCGGCGAGGCGGCGGTGTTTCCCGACCCGTACTACTCCCCGGGCATCGACCAGATCGCCTACGCGAACATCCTGCTCGCCGACCTGATCGCCCGGGACGTCCGCGGCGCGCTCGAGCCGACGCGCGTCGACGAGTACAGCCGGGCGCTGATCGGGCTCAACCGCTTCCAGACCCGCGCGATCCACCGCGGCTACCGCTACCTCGGCGACGCGCTGGTCAACACCGCGCGCTTCGTCTGGGATGTCGCCGTCGCCTGGGGCTACCACTGCCCGCAGGTGCTGCACCGCGTGTTCGTCGACGACACCAAGAAGGCGGCGCTGCACGGCGCCGCGCCGATGTCCTTCTTCCTGCTCGCCGAGACCGTCCACCGCCTGCTCTCGGCCTGGGTGGAAGCCCGCGAGCGGCGCGGCGGGAGGCTGCGCGTCGTCTTCCTCGACTACCTCGCGATCCCCTGGCTGCGCGCGCACCGCCGCGCCGGCCTCAGCCGCTGCCCCGACCTGCCCGCGCTGGTCGCGCGCCACCGCTCCACCCTCGAGCGGCTCGAGGAGCTCGCCCAGGCGCTCCTGCTGCTCGCGGTCGAGGATGTGCATCCCGAGGCCCTGCCGCGGCTGGCCGGGCGGGACTGGCTCGACACCCGCCAGCTGCGCCTCGATCCTTCGACCTGGCAGGCCAGCGGGATGCTCGCCGCGCCGCCCGGCCGGAGCTTCCGCCCGCTCCACCGCGCCCTGCGGAGCCATCTCGTCGGGCCGGACTGAGCCGGGCCCCTGGCGGCTTGCCCTGTCCCGGGCCGGAGACTCCGCTGGGAAAGAGGGGGACCCACCTGCTCAAGAAGCACGAGCTCGAGCCGTACGCCTTCCATTGAGGCGGCGGCGATTCCGCTTGGTCCTCCCCCGGGCCCCGTGCTACAGTGCGGCGACTCCTGGAGGAAGGCTGATGAGCGGGACCATCGAGAACATCTACATCCGCCGCGACAAGACCTCGCCGGTCACCCCCGTCCGCGAGGCCGTCGCCGACGAGACCGGCCTGGTCGACGACCACAGCAAGCCGGGCAGGCGCGCCCTGACCGTGATCAGCGCCGAGGCGTGGAGGCGGGCCTGCGCGGACCTCGGCAAGGAGGTCGACCCCGGCACCCGGCGCGCGAACCTGCTGGTGTCGGGCCTCGAGCTCGAGGCCTCGGCGGGGAAGAAGCTGCGCGTCGGCGAGGTGCTGGTCGAGCTGCTCGGGGAGACGGAGCCCTGCGGGCTGATGGATCAGCTCTGCCCCGGCCTGCGTGAGGCGCTGGTGCCGGAGTGGCGCGGCGGGGTGTTCGGGCGCGTGCTCGAGGGCGGGAAGCTGCGCGTCGGGGATGCGGCCGCCTTCGTCGACGACGCGTGATGGCGGAGGCTCCGATGCGCCAGGCCTTCGACGAGCTCAGTGTCGCGACCCGCGGCCAGGAGCTGCACATGATCACCGACAAGGTGGCCGCCTTCGTCGCCGGAAGCGGCATCCGCGACGGGCTGTGCAGCCTGTTCCTGCGCCACACATCGGCGAGCCTGTGCGTGCAGGAGAACGCCGACCCCTCGGTGCGCCGTGATCTCCAGCGCTTCATCGCCCGGCTGGTGCCCGAGGGAGCGGACTACGAGCACGATGCCGAGGGACCGGACGACATGCCGGCCCACATCAAGAACGCCCTGACCCTGACCAGCCTGTCGATTCCGGTGCGCGGAGGACGGCTGACGCTCGGCACCTGGCAGGGCATCTACCTGTGGGAGCATCGCCGGCGCGGCCACACGCGCCGGTTGAGCCTTCACATCTTCGGTGCGTGAAGGCACAATGCGCCCCTATGAGAGACGGTGAAAGACAAGGAGTGAGCGATGCGGATGATCCTGGTCGGGCCCCCCGGCGCGGGCAAGGGAACCCAGGCGGCGGTCCTGCAGAAGAAGCTGCAGGTCCCGCACATCTCCAGCGGTGACATGCTGCGCGCCGCGGTCAAGGCGGGGACGCCGCTCGGCAAGGAGGCCGAGGGCTACATGTCGCGAGGCGACCTGGTCCCCGACTCGACGGTGATCGGCCTGATCATCGAGCGCATCGGCCAGGACGACTGCGCGGACGGCTTCCTGCTCGACGGCTTCCCCCGCACGCGCCCCCAGGCCGAGGCCCTCGACGCGGCCCTGCGCGCCAACGACTTCGCGATCGACACCGTGCTCCTGATCGACGTGCCCGACGACGTGCTGGTCGAGCGCGTGGTCGGCCGGCGCCTGCACCGGAAGTCCGGCCGCATCTTCCACATGAAGTACGCGCCGCCGCCCAAGGAGATCGCCGACGAGGTCGTCCAGCGCAAGGACGACACCGAAGAGGCCTGCCGCAACCGGCTGCAGAAGTACCACCGCGACACCCAGCCCATCCTGCCCTACTACGAGGAGAAGGGGCTGCTCAAGAAGGTCAACGGCCAGCAGAAGCCGGCGCAGGTGACCGCGGAGATCCTCGAGACCCTCGGGCTTTCCTAGTAGTCACTCGTCCAGCACCTGGCTCTCCCCTCCGGTGCTGGCCGCGAAGGCCTCGAGCAGGGGCAGGTTGGCCTGGGCGAAGCCGAAGGTGACGACGCGTACTTGGCGCAGCCGGTTGTGCTCCTCGAGCAGGTCGAGCATCACGCTGTCGGGGATCGGCTGCGACTTCTCCGGGTAGCCGTCGGTCAGGATCACGACCGTATCGACGCCTTCCATCGCGAGCGCCCGGAACAGGGCGCGGTCGAGGCGGGTGCGGTCGCCCTCGACCTCGAGGCCGCCGACGTGGGCGACCGCGGCCTCGAGGCTGCGGCGGCTGGCGGGGACCAGGCGGGGCTGCCAGAGGCGCGCCTCGGTCGCGAAGCTCAGCACGTTGAAGCGCGTGCCCTCCGGCAGGCTGGACAGGGTGCGGGCGAGCTCGGCCTTGGCGGGCTCGAGGTAGCCGCGGGAGCGCATCGAGCAGGACGTGTCGAAGAGGAAGACCAGCGCCGGGCTGACCAGGCTCGCGTCGTAATAGGTGACAGTCGTGTCGACCCCGGCCCGCGGCGGCGGCGCGCCGAGGTTGTCGAGGTCGCCGTCGAACCAGCCCTCGTAGTCCTTGCCGAGGCCGAGGCGCTGACCGACCAGCTTGTCGAGGGCCGCGGCGACCTGCTGATGCTCGCCGTCGCGCTCCCGGTCGCGCGCCTTCATGTGCGCGATCAGCGCGTACACCACCGGCACCCGGCGGCGCTTGCCGAGGGCGAGGATGGCGCGCCGACGGACCGGTCCCGCGCGCTCGTCGAGGGCCTCGATCAGCGCGGCGTCGTCCTCCTCCCGGTCCCAGGCCTCCAGCACCTCGATGGCGAGGAGCTGCTCGAGGGGGGCGCCCCGCGCGAGCAGCCGCACGACGCGGGCGCGCGCCTCGTCCGCGCGCAGCCCTCGCAGCACCTGGCGGCACACCCGGTAGCCGGGCTCCTCTTCGAGCAGCCGCTCCCAGCGCTTGCTGATCGCGTCGACCGCCTTCGCGCTGTCGTGCGCACCGAGGGCGGCGATCAGGGCGAAGGCCGCGCCGCGCTCGCCGGCCTGGAGCGCGCTCTTGAGCTGCTTCGCGAGGTGGGACTCGCTGCCCGCGGGCAGGGGCTCGGCGAAGCGCTCGTCGAGGGCGATGACGGTCCGGGCGCCGGCGACGCCGTCGGGGTCGAGGCCGACGGCGGCCTGGAAGCCCTCGAGGGCGGCGCGGGTCTGGTTCCCGAACTCGCCGTCGGCCGCGACCTCGTAGCCGAGGAAGGCGAGCGCCCACTGCAGCGCGGCGACGTCGGCGCCGTGGCTGCCCACGGTCAACGAGCCGCTGCGGCGCAGCCCATCGAGGTCCCCGTAGTGCGGGGGGGTCGGGCGCTGCTGGCCGTAGAGGGCGGTCGCACAAAGCGTGAGGAGCAGGACGTGGCGCACGGAGCTTCTGTCTCCCATAGTAGGAACAGTGTAGCAGAGAGCGACGGGTCCGGTTTCCACACCTTCACGCGTAGGGTCTGGAGCGGGCAGAGGGGAGGGATACGGTGCGCTGTCCGGAATGCCGACGAGAGAATGCGCCCGGCCGGGCGCTGTGCATCGTCTGCGGGGCGCGGCTCCAGGCTCCAAAGGTGTGCACGGGGTGTGGGAAGGAGAACGCGGCGGCGCGTCGCCGCTGCCTGTACTGCAGCGAGCCGCTGAAGGAGACCGCGGCGAAGACCGGTAGCGCCCGCTCCTGTCCAGGCTGCGGACGCGTGGTCGCCCCGCACCTGAGCGCCTGCCAGATGTGCGGGGCCGCCATGGAGGCGATCGCGCCGCCGCCCGCGCCGCGCAGCTCCGGCGCTGTCCCGCCGCGCGACCGGCCGGCGCGCGGAGATCCTGGGCGAGTCGTACGTCGACGACGACACGCTCGTGCGGACGGTGGGCATCGAGCGCTGGGGTCGCGTGAGCGGCGCCGAGATGCGCGAGGAGCGCCCGGACGACTTCGCGCTCGTGGAGGCCTGGACGGCCGGGGTGAACGCGTTCGTCGAGGAGGTGCGCGCGGGCGAGGCACCGCTGCCGTACGG
>JAUIEM010000313.1 GCA_030428695.1 bacterium | reverse complement strand
CCCCTCCCCTACCTCGGTGTGTGCGTTCTTACCGGAGGTAGGGGCGGGTTTACCCCCGCCCGCCGCAGGCGTGGGGACGTGCGTCATCGGGTTCCGTGAGACAGCCTCTTTACCCCCGCCCGCGGGAGGGGGTAGCCCCTCCCCTACAAGCGAAACCAGACAGCCTGCGTCAGGTGTTGAATTCGCCACCAATCATGACGCAATGGGCTAGCGCCCGTAGGCCTCGCGCAGGAAGCTGACCAGGGCATCGATCTCGCCGGGCTGGAGGCGGTCGGCGTAGCCCGGCATCGTCGGCCCGTAGCCCTCGACGATGTCCGCGTTCGGCTCGAGGATCGCCCGCCGCAGGTAGGCGTCGTCCCGCGCGACCCGGCGCCCGTCGGCCAGGCTCACCGAGTCGCCGGCCGTCGCGCCGTAGACCGGACCGATCGCAGAGCTGCTGCCGTCGACGGGATGGCAGGCGTGGCAGCCCTGGCGTTTGTGGAGGGCGGCGCCACGGCGAGCCTCCACGGCGGTGCCGTCCCCGCAACCGACGAACAGGAGCAGCGACAGGAGGACGAAGCAGGCACGGGCCATCGGCGGTCTCCTCACAGAAGGGGCCGCGGATGATAGCACGCGGGCTGCGGCGGGGAAAGCGTACGGCGGCGGCGCGGCGTCCGCGAAGTTTTTTGCCGCGGATCGGAACACTGCCCTGCCCCCGCGCGTCGAAGGAGCAGGGAGGGTCCGCCCGATGGGAAATCCGCGTCCGCACGCCACCCTGCTGGTCCTGGCGCTGCTCGCCATCGCCCTCGGCGCGAGCGCTCAAGAGGAGCTCGAGCGCCTCAGCCGCCGGCAGGCCGAGCTGCGGGAAGAGACCCTGCGGCTCGAGGCCCGCGTCGGCGCCTTCGTCGCGAGCCTCGGCGCCGAGCGCCCCGCGCAGGCCCGCCAGCTCGAGACCACCTGGGGCCTGCTGCGCGAGCTGCTGCTGGCCAAGCGCATGGAGCGGGTCGCGGCGCTGCTCGAGAGGGGGGAGAGCTTCGAGGCCGAGCAGCAGGTCGCGGCGCTGGTCGCCGACCTCGAGCACCTGCTCGGCTTTCTCGCCGAGCTCGAGCGGGGCGTGTCGAACAGCGTCCTCGACGAGGCCGAGCTGCACGCCCTGGCGCGGCTGGTCGACGACCTCCTCGAGCGCCAGCGCAGCCTGCGCCGGCAGGCGCGCAGCCACGGGCTCGGCGCCGCGCTCGCCGGCGACCAGCGGGCGCTGGCCGAGGAGGTCCGCAGCGCGGGCCACGACCCCCGGGTCCAGGCCAGCCTGCGGGCCCTGGCCGAGGAGCTGCGGGCGGCCGGGCGCTCGATGGCCGAGGCGGCCGGCGCCTGTGAGATCGGCGAGGAGGGCGAGGCGCTGCGGCTGATGGGCAGGGCGATCGAACGCCTGGCGGGCCTGCACGAGAGCCTGCGGGTCCAGGGCCGGATCTCGCGCGCCCGGGTCGAGGCCACGCGCCTGTCCGAGCTCGAGAGCAGCCTCGAGACCGCCGCCGTCACGCAGCGCGCGCTCGCGGCGCGGGCGACCGAGCTGCTGCCCTGGCTCGGGGAGGACGAGCGCCGCTTCGTGATCGGCACGCGGCAGCTGGCAGCGGAGCAGCGCGAGCTCGCGAACGCACTCCAGGCCTGGCAACGGCGCCTGGAGGAGCGCGGAAGGCTGGTCTTCCCCTGGCTGCTCGCCCGGCTCGCCGAGCGCATGGCCGCGCAGGCGCGGTGTCTGCAGGGAGCGCTGGAGCAGCGCTGCGATGCGCGCAGCCGTGAGGCGCTGGAGGAGACGGCACGGGTGCTGGACAACCTCGCCGCGGCGGTGGGGCGCGAACGCCGCCGGGTGCTGGCCTGGGCGCCCCCGCGGCCCTGAGCCGGATGCGGCTCCGGCGCGCGGCGGCGGAGCCCGCTATGATGGAGAGGCTCTGTCCGCGAGGTCCCCCATGCGTCACACCCTCCTGCTCCTCGTCCTGGTCTGCGGCTGCCGCTCGACCGTCTCCGAGCCCGACACCCACACGCTGTTCGACCCCGACGGTGACGGTGACCGCCGCGCGTGCTGGGTCGACCTGCTCGCGGCCTGCGCGCCCGCGGCCGACGCCGAGCAGCGCGCCCGCGAGCGCGCCCTGCTCGACGGGCTGCTGGCCGAGGATCCGGACCTGCGCGCGGAGGCCTACGACGCGTTGCTCGCCGAAGGGGCGCGGGCGGCCGTGCTCGTGCGCGAGATCGACCGCGCGACGATCCACCCCGAGCTCGCCTTCCGGCTCGATCTGCTCGAGGAAGACTTGTGGGAGGTCTCGCTGCCGACCGAGGTCTTCGTCGCACGGGACCTCACCGCGCAGCCGCCCACGCTCCCCGCCGGCTTCGTCCTCGAGCAGACGAGCCTGCGCGACGGCCTCGAGCTCAGCGTGCGTCGCGGGGAGCGCACGCTCCTGACCTGGCGCGGCAGCCGCGAGACGCCGGTGCTGGTCGTCGAGGGGCTGCTGTACACCGCGCGCGCCGATCCGGCCTCGGGGCGGACGCGCATCGTCGCCTTCGATCTCGAGGAACGGCGGCTCGTCTGGCATCGTGACGTGTTCGGAGGCACACCGACCTTCGACCACGTCGGCCTCAAGCTGTGCGGAGCGCGGCTCGCGATCCTGCTCCGGCGCGTGCGGCGGGACCCGAGCCTGGGCGTGGTGCAGGACCTGCAGATCGTGCAGCTCGTCGACCGGGAGAACGGGCGCATGCTCCTGCACCGGGACAGCGGACTGGCCCGCTTCCCCCACCCCTTCGATGCCCGTGCGCGGCCTGTTCCCTAGCTAGCCCTGACCCTGGTACCTCCGTGGTTGCTCCCGACGATTCCCTCGACACCGTGCAGACCCGACCGAGGAGCGAGAGCTCGTCCCCGGCCGAGACGGCGGCGACCGTCGCGGGGACGGCCGCGACCCGCGCCGCCGTCGCGCGCTGGCGGGAGTCCTTCGGGGAGACCCAGCCCACCGTGCAGGCCCTGCGCCGGAGCTACCGGCCCTGGCTTCCGCCCAGCCGGTCGGCGGAGCGGGGCCGACCGCGCGCGGTCGACCACGAGGACAGCTTCACGCTCGCCGAAGAGCTCGGGCGCGGGGGCATGGGCATCGTCTCCCGCGCCCGCCAGGCACAGCTCGCCCGGGATGTCGCCCTCAAGTTCCTGCGCGACCCTTCCAACCGGGCGGCGCGCCGCGCCTTCGACGCCGAGGTCGCCGCGATGGCCCGGCTCGAGCACCCGGGCGTGGTGCCGGTGCACGCCGCGGGCGAGGAGGAGGGCCATCCGTACCTGGCGATGAAGCTGGTCGACGGCCAGACCTGGGCCGAGATCCTGCGCGAGGCTCCGGACGACCTGACGCGCCACCTCGGCATCCTCGAGGCGGTGTGCAATGCGGTCGCCTTCGCCCACAGCCGCGGCATCCTGCACTGCGACCTCAAGCCCGCGAACGTGATGCTCGGCAGCTTCGGCGAGGTGCTGATCATGGACTGGGGGCTGGCGGTCAGCATCGAGCCCGACGAGCACCTGCGGCTGGCGCGCGACGTGCACGCTCCCTGCGGCACGCCGCTGTACATGGCCCCCGAGCTCGCCAACGGCGACGGCGCGGCGCTCGGACCCTGGACCGACGTCTATCTACTCGGCGGCATCCTGTGCGAGCTGCTGACCGGCCAGCCGCCGCACTCCGCCCAGGGCCCGCTCGCCTGCGTCGTGCACGCGGTGACCGGCGAGCTCCCCACGCTCCCCGCCTCCGCGCCGGAGGGGCTCCGGGCCCTGTGCCTGCGCGCCCTCGAGGCCGACCCCGCGCGCCGTTTTCCCGATGCCGCGGCGTTCGGCGAGGCGCTGCGCAGCTACCTCTTGCACCGCGAGTCCCTCGCGCTGTCCGCCGATGCGCGTGGCCGCCTGGCCCGGTGCGCGGCGGCCGGGCTCGAGCGCAACGCGCTGTACGAGCAGTTCGGCGCCGCGATCGCCGGCTTCGAGCAGGCGCGGAAGCTGTGGGATGGAAACCCCGAGGTCGAGGCCGGCCTGCGCACGGCCCGGGAGCGCTTCGCGCGCGCGGCCCTCGAGCGGGAGGACTTCGGGCTGGCGGCCCTGCAGATCGAGAAGCTCCCCGCGGAGGAGGGGCTCCCGCTGCAGGCCGCCCTGCGCTTTCAGGAACGGCAGCGCGCGGCGGACCGGGTGCGCACCCGGCGCCTGCGCATCGGCCTCGCGTCCGCCCTCGTCTGCCTGGTCGCCGGCCTCGGCCTCGGGCTCTGGTTCGTCAGCCGCGAGCGCGCCCGGGTCGAGGCCCGGCACGCCCTGGCCCAGGACGCCCTGCGGGACATCATCAGCGGCGTGCGCATCCGCCTGGTCGAGCACGGCGGCGCGGAGTCGCGGGCGCTGGCGCGCACCCTGCTCGAAGAGGCGATCGCCGGCTTCGAGGAGCTGCGCTCCTTCGACGAGGCGAACCGCCGCACGCTGTTCGAGCTCGCCTGGGCGCACTTCTACATCGCGCAGCGCGCCCTGGACGACGAGGGCGACCTCGCCTTCGCGGAGACCCACCTCGCGGCAGCAGAAGAGCTGCTCGTGCAGGCGGCGGGCACGCGCAAGGACGACGCCTGGCGCTACCAGTCGGCGCTGGTCTCCCTGCTGCAGGCCGACCTCGCCGAGCGGCGAGGGGACCTCGACGCGACGGTCGGCCGCCTCGACCGCGCGGTCGCGTGGCTGCGCGCGATCTCCAGCCCGGACGAGGCCCTGATGCTGCGCTCCCGTACCCGCCTGGCCAACGCCCTCGGCCGGCAGGCCGGGCTGTTCCTCCTGCGCGGCAAGGAGGACTCGGCCCGGGTGTGTTTCGACAACGCGGCCGGCCTCCTGCGACGCTGGGGCAGCATCCGGTCGACCGCCCTGCTCGCCCAGATCTCGAACTACATGGTGCTGTCCGGCGCGGGCGAGCGGGGGCGGCAGCTCGCCGCGCTGAGCGTGGAGATGTGCCGCGCGCAGCTCGCCGCGGACCCGAGCTGGATCGAAGAGCTCGAGCTCGCCTGGGCGCTGCAGCAGTTCGCGACGATCGTCTCCACCCTCGACCCGATCGCCGCGGAGCGCGCGATCGAAGAGGCCCGCGAGTTCGCGCTGCGCCAGTACGAACGCCAGCCCGGTCACGTCCAGTGCAAGGAGCTGCTCGCCGAGGTCGAGCTGGTGGTCGCCCGGCTCCGCTTCACCGGACACCGCTACCGCGAGGCGCGCGGGCCCGCCTCGCGCTCCAGCGCGCTATACCGCGAGCTGCTCGAGCGCAAGCCCGACGACCTCCGCACCCGCGCGGGCCTGGTCGAGGCGCTCTCGCTCCTCGCCCGCCTCGGCGAGCCCGGCGAGACCGAGGAGTCGGCCAGCGCCTACGCCGAGGGGCTGCGGCTGTCGGCCACCCTGCCCCCGCATCTGACCATCGCGCAGCGGGTCGACCTGCGGGCGGCCTACGGCGAGATCCTCGCGCTGCGCGGGGAGCACGACGAGGCGCTGCGGCTGCACACCGAAGCCATCGAGCAGATCGCCGCGCACTACCGCGGGGTGTTCGGCGAGCTGCGGAACGACGCCGACCTCCAGTTGTTGCTCCGGAACCGGGCACGGATCGCGGCCGAGGCGGGGTACGACAGCCTGGCCCTGGCCAGCCTGAACGAGGCCGAGAGGCTCAACGCCAGCGTCGAGCAGAGCACCCTGTCCAAGGCCGGGAGCTCCATCTTCCGCGCGGAGATCGAGGCCGGGCTCGGGCGCCACGCGGCCGCGCTCGGCCCCGCCCTGACGGGCTTCGAGCTCGCGCGCGCGGGGCTGCGCGAGCAGCCCGCGGCGCCGTACGCGCTGGGCGTCTTCGTGCGCAGCGCGCTCCTGCTCCGCGAGCTGCACGAGGCTCTCGGTGACGACGAGGCGGCGCTCGCCAGCCTGGACGCCGGGCAGGCCCTGACGGTCGAGCTCGCCCTGGAGCTCCAGCGGCGTCCGTTGGTCGATGCGGTCCAGCTGTTCGCGCTCGAACGCCACGACTTTCTGTCCGCGCGCGGCCGGGACGCCGACACGATCCCCGGCCTCGAGGTCACCATCGCGATCGTGCGCGCGGAGCTCGAGCGGCAGCCGGACCGCAAGCTTCACGAAGAGCTCGCGATGCTGCTCGACAGGCTCGTCACCTCCCACCTGTTCTGTGGGAACCCGGAAGGCGCCCACCAGGCGGCCCTCGCCTACCGGGACGAGCTCGCGCAGCTCGACGGCAGCGAGGCGGCGCACGAGCGCCTCGCCGACATCTTCTCCCACGCCGCACGCCTCGCGGCGGGGGACGGCGACGAGCCCCTGTACCGCGCCTGCCTGGCCGCGCAGGAAGATGCGGAGCGGGCGCTGGTGGAGGCCGCGCCGAGCCCCGCGCGGCACTACGCCCTCGCCGCCACCCTGTACAACCGCAGCCTGACCGCAGCTGCCGCGACGCCGCCGGCGGCGACCCTGGCCGCCCTCGCCGAGGCGGCGGCGCTGCTCGCCGCGGTCGAGCCCGACGGCGAGCTCGCCCGGAGGGTCGCGATCCAGGCCGAGCGCGTGCGCTCCGCGGCGCTGCTCGACGGCTGGGTGTGGCCCGCGAGCGGCGAGGAGTTCCGGCTGCTCGCCCGCGGCCTCGAGGCCCGCGGCGCCTACCTGCGCGCCCTGGACGCCTACGAGCGGGCCCTGGAGATGCTGCCCGCGGAGGTGCGCGGCCCGACCGTCTTCCACGCCGCCCGCTGCGCCGCCCAGGCGGGCGACGACGAACGCGCGCTGGCCTGGCTGGGCGAGACGGTGGCGGACCTGCGCGCGGCGATCGCCGACGCAGACGGCGCCGAGCGGGCGGAGCTCGAGGGGATCCTGACGCGCATGCGCGCAGACGAGGTCTTCGCCGGGCTGCGCGAGCGGGTGGAGTTTCAGGCCTTGTTCGAGGCGGACTGACGGGGGGATCCGAGTCCGATTCCGATTCCGATTCCGATTCCGATAACGAAACGTGCCCGCGCCCGCGCCCGAGCCCGACTTCCCCTTCCGTCCGATTCCGATACCGATTCCGATCGGAATCGCCATCGGAATCGGGATCGGGATCGGGATCGGGAGACGCTCAGGCCTCGTTCGAGCCGGACGGCCCTTCCTGGCCGGCGGGCGCCGGCTTCGGCGGCGAGGTGAGGATGCGCCGCAGGATGCCGATGATCAGGAGGAAGAAGCCGAGGGCCGACAGGGACAGGCCGCCGCGGCTGAGGTTGTCCGGGGTCTGGCTGACGTCGACCAGCACCGCCCGCGCGGGCACGCTGTCCGGCCGTTTGTCGAGCACCGCCCCGCGCAGGGGCCCCGGCTCGAACGTCTTCAGGTCGCGCTCGCGCACCGCCGCGAAGGCGGTGCTGTCGAACATTGCGAGGCTGTCCCCCGGCGCGAGCACCGGCACGAGGAAGGCGTTCCTCGCCTCGGTGGCCGGGAAGGCGGCCTTCATCTCGAGCCGGCTCTCCGCGACCTCGACGTAGCTCCCCGCCGGGACGCTGGCGAGGCTGTCGAGGGACACCCGGGCGACGACCGCCTGGCCCGCCGCCGCGACCAGCACGCCGGAGATGCCGACGAGCAGGATGCCGCCGACGATGAACACCAGGCCCCGCGGCAGGGTCTTCTTCGGCTCGCCGTCCGCCCGCGCGGGGGGCAGCTCTTCGACCGCCATCAGCGCTCACCGAGGAAGGGGTAGCGGTAGTCGGTCGGCGGCACGAAGGTCTCCTTGACCGTGCGCTGCGACACCCAGCGCAAGAGATTGAGCGGGCTGCCCGCCTTGTCGTTGGTGCCCGAGGCCCGGCCGCCGCCGAAGGGCTGCTGGCCGACGACCGCGCCGGTCGGCTTGTCGTTGATGTAGAAGTTGCCCGCCGCGTGCACCAGGGCCGCCCGCGCCTGCATCACCGCCTGGCGGTCGCGGGCGAAGATCGCGCCGGTCAGGGCGTAGGGGCTGGTGCTGTCGCACAGGGCGAGCGTCTCGGCGTACTGGGCGTCCGGGTAGACGTAGATGGTCAGGACCGGCCCGAAGATCTCCTCGCACATCGTCTTGAACTTCGGGTTGGTCGTGACGACGACGGTCGGCTCGATGAAGTAGCCGACCTCCTTGTTGCATCCGCCACCCGCGATGATCTCGGCGTCGGGAGCCGCCTTCGCCGCGTCGATGTAGGCGGAGATGCTCTCGAAGGCGCTCTCGTCGATCACCGCGTTGATGAAGTTCGTGAAGTCCTCGACGTCGCCCATCTTCAGGGTCTTCAGGTCGGCGAGCAGGCGCTCCTTGACCTCGCCCCACAGGCTCTCGGGGATATAGGCCCGCGAGGCCGCGCTGCACTTCTGCCCCTGGTACTCGAAGGCGCCGCGCAAGAGGGCGGTGCTCAGCGCGAGCGGGTCGGCGGAGGAGTGGGCGAGCACGAAGTCCTTGCCGCCGGTCTCGCCGACGATGCGCGGGTAGCTCCGGTACTTCGCGATGTTCTGGCCGATGCTGCGCCACATGTTCTGGAACACGCCGGTCGAGCCGGTGAAGTGCACGCCGGCGAGGTGCTCGTTGTCGATCAGGGCGTCGCCGATCACCCGCCCGGAGCCGGGCACGAAGTTCAGCACGCCGGCGGGCAGGCCCGCCTCTTCGAGCAGCTTGTAGATGAACCAGGCCGAGTAGACCGCGCTCGAGGCCGGCTTCCACAGCACCGTGTTGCCCATCAGGATCGGCGCGGTCGGCAGATTCCCCGCGATCGACGTGAAGTTGAACGGGGTGACCGCCGCGACGTAGCCCTCGAGCGGGCGCTGCTCGGTCTGGTTCCACACCCCCCGCGGCGAAACCATCGGCTGCTCGTGGTAGAGAGCCTCGGCGTAGTGCGGGTTGAAGCGCCAGAAGTCGATCAGCTCGCAGGCGGAGTCGATCTCGGCCTGGAAGACGTTCTTCGACTGGCCGAGCATCGTCGCGGCGTTGAGCCGGTCACGCCACGGCCCGGCGAGCAGCTCGGCGGCGCGCAGCAGCACCGCGGCGCGCTCTTCCCAAGGCGTCCGCGACCAGGTCTGCCAGGCCTCCTGCGAGGCGGCGACCGCCCGCTCGAGCTCGGCGAAGCCCGCCTTGTGGAAGGTGCCGAGCACGGTCTGGTGGCTGTGCGGGCAGACCATCCTGCCGGTGTCGCCGGTGCGCACCTCTTCGCCGCCGATGATCAGCGGGACATCGATCTCGGCCTCCCGCATCGTCACGAGCTGGGACTTGAGGCTCGCTTTCTCGGGGCTGCCGGGTCCGTAGGGACGGACGGGCTCGTTGCTGGGCACGGGAATGCGGGATCTTCCATTCGACATGAGGGTCCTCCAGAGGGCGTGACTTGAGCCCGTTTGATTCACCGGGTTGAGGGCGTATGATACCCTGGAAGCCTGATCGGAAACAGGCTCCCTCCGAGCGGCGCGGCCGCGCGGACCCCGCCGGAAAGGACGTCGATGCCCGCGACCTCCGCCCTCGCGCTGTTGTGCAAGGCCGAGGCCCTCGAGGCCTGGGGCCAGCGCGCGCAGGCCCTGCGCCTGCTCGAGGCGGCGAGCGTGAGCGCCGACCTCGCGGGCAGCACCGCGGCCCTCGACCTGTGCTTCGGGCGGCAGAAGATCCTCGAGGGCAAGCTCGGCGACGCCCTGGTGTTGCTCAGCGGCCGGCGCGGCGAGGACTTCAAGGACCTGTTCGCCGGCTACCGCGGCCTCGCCCTCGCCCGCCTCGGCCGCGACCGCGACGCCCGGCCGCTGCTCGAGGCGGCCCTCGAGGTGCGCACCTGGAGCGCGTTCCGCAAGGCGCTCGCCGGGGTGCTGATCCGGGCCGGCGAGGCCTCCCGCGCCGCCGTCCTGCTCGACGCCGAGCAGGACCCTCGGGGCTGGCTCCTGTACGGCACCTCCCTCGAGGCCCGCGGCCGCTCCCTCGAGGCCCTGGCGGTGTTCCGGCGGGCGTTGCCCTTCCTCCTCGACGACCGCGCGATGCAGTGGGCCTGCGCGACCTCCTTCACCTCGATCGGCCACTTCAACGCCGCGCTCAAGCACTACCGGCGGCTGCTGCCAGACTACCCCGACGACCCCGAGCTGCACCTGCGGGCCGGGTTGTGCCTCGCGCTCGCGGGCCTGCAGGCGGAGGCGCTCGGCGAGTTCCAGCGGGTGCTCGAGCTCGACCCGGAGCATCGCCTCGCCCGCCGCGAGCAGTGCCGCGCGCTGCTCAAGCTCGGCCGCTACCGGCCGGCGGTGCGGCTGCTCGAGAAGGCCGGCCTCGACGACGACGAGGCGCTGCTGCTACGGGCCGCCGGCTGGGAGCGGCTCGGGGAGCTCGACCGGGCCGAGAGCGCCCTCGCCGGGCTGCGGGTCGAGACGCCCTTCGCGCGCTTCTTCGCCGCGACCCTGCGCGACCTGCGCGGACAGGACCCGCGTCCGGGGCCTCCGCTGCTGCCCCCGGAGCGCAAGCCGGCGCCGGAGGACGAGCAGAGCTTCCCGTTCAGCTTGAACTAAGGCGCTGTCAGAGCCCGAGGATCAGTGGGCCTTGGGGCGGAAGCTCGCGCCCCCGAGCACCTTCGCGAGCCGGGCCTGGAGCTGGCGCTCGCCCTGGCGCTGGTAGAGCAGGGCGAGGGTGGGAAGCACCGCGAGCAGGCCGCCGAGCACCAGGTCGACCGGGGTCTGCCCGGACAGCGCGACGATCAGCGCGCCAGCCAGAATAGAGAGGGCTGCCAGGCAGCGCGGGAAGGGCGCGGGCAGGGGACCCCACATCAGGCGCAGCACCACCTCGGCGCCCTGCGCGCGCTCGTGCACCGCGACCTCCGCGGCCGCCGGCAGCGTGACCGGCACGGCCGACAGGAAGAACTTCGGCGGCGTGCGGCCTGCGGCGTAGGTCAGGGGTGCATCTTCGACCTTCTCGAAACGGCGGCGGACCTCGGCGGGGGAGAGCAGGGTCTCGGTGGCTACGTGCATCGCGGGGGCTCCAGGCGGGGTGTGGATCCGAGCAAGCGCTGGATGTACCCGGCCCGTGCAAAGAACGGGTGAACCTCCGGCAAAAGGATGCACGCGTCACCGCGTCGCGCCCAACAACGCACGAAGCCAGGGCTGCGGGCCCTGGCCTGGTCGACGAACGGAGGTCTGGCTACTGGTCGTCGGAAGGCTGGTCGTCGTCCATGTGGTCTTCGTCCGGGTGGTCTTCGTCCGTGTGGTCGTCCATGGCATCTTCGTCCGCGTGGTCGTCGTCCATGTGCTCGTCGCCGTGTCCGTGATCGTGAAGGTGCTCGTGCAGGAACGCGTCGAGCGCGCCCATCGAGGAGGACAGGTCCGCGTGCGCCCACACTACGGTGCCCTCGGCGTCGATCACGACGACCGGGTTCTCCGCCGCGCCACGCCCGTAGCCGAGCTCGAGGCCCCAGACGTTCTCGATGCGCTGGGTCTGGTCGACGTAGTCGACGAGCACGGTCTGCCCGGCGCCCCGCCGGCCCGACGCGGTCATCTTCCCGCTGGCGGACGTCGCGACCAGGGAGTAGCTGCCCGCCGCCGCGAGGGCCGTGCGGTCCTCGCCGCTCAGCACCCAGCGCAGGCCCTTGTTCGCCGGGCCGATCAGCTCGGGGTGGGCCTCTTCACTGTAGATGGTCACGTGGACGAGGTCGGGGCCCATGTGGTCGACCAGCCCGGCGTAGGCATCGAGGCTGTTGACGTAGCTCGGCGAGCTCGCGCTGCCGGCCTGCATCACGATGGTCTTGCCCCGGTGGCGGCTGAGGATCCAGGGCTTGCCGTCGATGTCGCGCAGGGCGACGTCGGGCATCTCCTGACCGATCAGGCTCGCGGTGTCCTTGGCCTGCTTCCACATCGGCCAGCTCAAAAGCGTCGGCGGCGCGGGCTCGATGACGCGCGGCGGCTCGCCGCTCTGCTTCGGCGTGCCGTTGCAGCCAAGCAGCAGTCCGGAGAGGAGGAGGAGGAGGCTGCCGCGGATGAAGTGGCGCATGGTTTCCCCTTTGCTCGAGGAGCCTTGCGGCTCCGATGCGCGGATTCTCGTTACAAGGAGCCTATCATACCCCACCGTCAACTCTGAACGCAACGCCTCCGCCGGGCGCCCGG
>JAUIEM010000312.1 GCA_030428695.1 bacterium | reverse complement strand
GAAGGTGACCCAGTCCGGCGGCCGGGACAGCCACTTGGTCTCGACGATGGTCTCGAGCTCTTGTTGGGCGAGCAGCAGCGACAACATCATGCTTTCTTCCATCCGAAGAACCAGGCGAGAATCGACTCGACGACCTTGAGCAGCAGGGCCGCGACCAGCAGCTCCCACCAGATCTCGTAGTCCGCGATGTTGCCTTCGGTCCCCTTGACCTCGGTTTCCATCTGCTCCGGCGTCCAGACCTCGATGTCGAGGTCGGGGAACAGCGTCTTGAGCTCATCCTCGACGATCTTGTTCAGGCGGCCTTCTTCGGCTTCGACGTTGACGGCGAAGAAGTCGCGCCGGGTCTCGACGTCGGCGTTGCGGAACTCGACCTGGTACACGCCGCCGAAGCGCGTGTCCTCGTAGAACAGGCGGAACTGGTCCTTCTCGACCGAGAGCAGCGGGGCCACCCGGCGGTAGGTCTCCGCGTCGATCGTGACGAGCTGGCGCAGCTCGCTGACCGACAGGAAGGGCTCGACCGCGCGCTTGTCGAGGATCTCGGTCACCTGCTCCAGCGAGGCGTCGTCCGGCCCGTCCTGCGGCTTGAACAGCTCGCGCAGCTCGGCCTGTTTGGCGTGGTTGAGCGAGATCAGCGGGGTCAGCTCCCGCTGCTCCTGCGTGCGGGCATCCTCGTCGCCGACGTTCTGGCGCGGCGGCAGGCTGATGCTGACCTCGCTGGCGAAGGCGCTCGACGGCAGGATCTCGTTGAAGGCCTCGCCGAGCTCGAGATTGCGGCGCTGGGTGCGCGAGCCGAGCAGGTGCTTGACCATCTCGTTGATCACGGTCACGCCCGCGCCGGTGATCGAGAAGCGCGACCAGGCGTACTCGCCGGCGGCCGCCGAGCTCGGCAGCACGACCACGCGGCCCTGGCCGAAGCGGCGGACGACGAGCGCCGGAGCGCCCCCTTCCTCGGCGGTCGCTTCGAAGTCCTCGGAGGCGGCCATCGCCTCGAAGCGGGCGAGCACGGTGTCGCGCGGGTCCTCTTCGTCCTCATCGAGGTAGTAGAAGCTGCTGAACAGCGCCCGGAACAGGGACGGCCGGTACTTCGGATCGTCGAGCTGCTTGAAGGCCGGGTGCTGCCAGTCGGTCGGGCGCATCACGAAGGCGTTCTGGTCGTCGCCCGCGTCGCCGCGCACCTCGCCGAGCCGCGCGGGCAGGAGCCCCTTGCCCTCGCGGAACAGGTAGTTGTTGTAGTTGGTCGGGTCGACCTGGTCGCCGAGGAAGATCCACAGCCCGCCGCCGTTGCGCACGAAGGACTCGAATCGCTCGACGTGGCCGTCGACCGCGGCGACGTTGCAGAGGAAGATCACGTCGTACTTGTCGAGCTCTTCCTCGTCGAGGTTCAGGTCGGAGACCTTGACCATGCGGTTGAGGTAGTTCGTCACCGCCTCGTCGCTGGTGTTGAACAGCGCCGGGTTGAGGCCGAGCTCGAGGTAGTCGGTCTCGCCGCGCAGGAGCTTGTCGTCGTTGTCGGGGTCGCCGTCGACCAGCAGGATGTCGACCGCCTCGCGCACGTCGAGGGTCAGGTAGCGCGCGTTGTCGAGCTGCAGCGGATCGGTCTGCAGCTCCGCCCGCGCCTGGTGGATCCCGGGCAGCGGCACGCTGCAGGGGAACTCGAGGGTCGTGCGCTGGAACGGCTCGAGCTCGACGCTCTTGGCCGTCAGCGCCTGCTCGCTGCCGTCGTTGCGCTCGATCTTGACGGTCACCGTCAGGTTGTCGAGCTCCTGCTCGCAGAAGTTCTCGACCGTGACGATGAAGCGGAAGGGCATCCCGACGCCGAGGGTGCGGCGGTCGGTCGAAAAATCGACCAGCGCGGCGTTGCGGTAGGCGTCGTCGCCGACGTCGACCAGGCGCAGCGCGGTCTTCTTGCTCTCGAGCTGGCGGATCAGCGGATACAGGTCCTTGCGGATCTCCTCATCCTCGAGCCAGGCGTTGCGCTGCATGTCGGTGAAGACGTACAGCTGCTTGTTCGCCTCTTCGGGGAAGCCGTCGAGCAGCCCGAGCATGCCGTCCATGCCGCTCGCCAGGTCGGTGCGCCCGTGGTCCCACTCGACCGCGCCCAGCTTGCTGATCATCTCCTCGCGGGCATTGGGATCGAGCGTGGTCGGCCGGGTGATCAACCGCTCGGAGCGCTCGCCGGCGGTCGACAACACGACCTGGTCGACCTCCTTCATGCTCTGCAGGAGCCTCGTCGCCGCCGACTTCGCCTTCTCCATCGCCGAGTTGTCGGTGCCGGGCCGGTAGCTCATGCTGAAGGACTGGTCGAGCATCAGCCCGACGTGCCGGCTCGCGGTGTCGACGTTGCCGATGTTGGCCGCGCGCAGGAGAGGCCGGGCGAAGGCGAGCACGAGCAACAGGATGATCAACATCCGCAGGATGAGGATCAGCAGGTTCTCGACGCGCAGCCGCCGGCGGTTCTTCTTCAACGCCCGGAGCAGGAACTCCATCGCCGCCCACTCGACGCGCCGGTAGCGCTGGCGGTACAGGAGGTAGATCAGCAGCGGGATCGAGACAGCGGGCAGACCCCAGAGGGTCAGCGGGTTCAGGAAGAATTCCAGCATGCTTCAGCGTTCCTCGTCTGCTGTTGCGATCAGCTCAGGCGGCGGTCGGCGCGGGTCGCCAGGTAGCTCGTCAGCGCGACGTCGAGCGGCGTGTGGGTGTCGATGGCGACGTAGTCGATGCGCTCGAGCCGGCAACCGCGGCGGAGCTGGCTGCAGAACTCCTCGACCTCTTCGAGGTAGGCCTTGCGCAGCGACTTCGGGTCGATGATCACGTTGTCCATGCCCTCGAGCCCGATGAACTGGGTCATCCGGTCGAAGGTGAAGTTCCGCTCTTCGTGCGCCATCACGTGGAAGAGGATCACTTCGTGCTTGCGGTGCCGGAAGTGGCGCAGGCCGGACAGCACCCGCTCGACGTCGTCGAACAGGTCGGAGATGATGATGACCAGCCCCTTCTTGCGGATCCGCTCGGCGAGCGTGTGGAAGATGCTGCCGAGGTCGGTCTTCTTGTCGGTCTCGGTCGTGTCGAGGGCGTGGACGATGTGCTTGAGGTGGCTCGCGTGGCTCGACGGCGGCAGGAACGTCCGCACCTCGTCGTCGAACAGGCCGAGGCCGACGGTGTCCTGTTGCTTGATGATCACGTAGGCCAAAGCCGCCGCGATGAAGCAACCGTACTGGTACTTCGACAGGTTGTCGGACTGGTAGCGCATCGACTCGCTGCAGTCGAGCAGCACATAGGCCGAGAGGTTGGTCTCTTCCTCGTACTGCTTGATGTAGAAGCGGTCGGACTTGCCGTAGACCTTCCAGTCGAGGTAGCGCAGGTCGTCGCCCGGCGTGTACTCACGGTGCTCGGCGAACTCGACCGAGAAGCCGTGGTAGGGGGAGCGGTGCAGGCCCGACACGAAGCCCTCGACGATCAGCCGCGCGATCATGTCGAGGCGCTGGATCTTGACGAGGGTCTTCGGGTCGAGGTACTTCCTGGGATCGGTCATGCTCGTCCTCGCCCGCCGGCCCCTCGCGGGTCACCGGCGCTCTGTTCGAGGCTTGTTCTGCCCCTCACTCATCACCCTCGGCCGAGCGCGCCGGCACGTGGTCGAGCAGCTTGTCGATGATGTCGTCGGGCTTGATGCCTTCGGCTTCCGCGTTGAAGTTCGTGATGATCCGGTGGCGCAGCACGGGGTGCGCCACCGACTTGATGTCGTCGGTCGAGACGTGGTAGCGGCCGTTGAGGATCGCCCGGGCCTTGCCGCCGAGGATCAGGTACTGCGACGCGCGCGGGCCGGCGCCCCAGGACAGGCAGTCCTTGACGAAGTCCGGCGCCTCGGGCTGGTTCAGGCGGGTCGCCCGGGCCAGGGAGGTCGCGTACTTGATCACCGGATCGGCGATCGGCACCTTGCGCACGATCTTCTGCAGGTTGAGGATCTCCTCGCCCGAGAGGATGTGCTCGAGCTTGGTGTCCTGCACCGTCGTCGTGCGGCGCATGATCTCGAACTCCTCGTCCTCGGTCGGGTAGTCGACCAGGATGTTGAACATGAAGCGGTCGAGCTGTGCCTCGGGCAGGTTGTAGGTCCCTTCCTGCTCGATCGGGTTCTGGGTCGCGAGCACGAAGAACGGCGGCGACAGGGTGTGCTTCTTGCCCCCGGCGGTGACCTGGTGCTCCTGCATCGCCTCGAGCAGCGCGGCCTGCGTCTTCGGCGGCGTACGGTTGATCTCGTCGGCGAGGATGACGTTGGCGAAGATCGGGCCCTTGAGGAACTGGAACTTCCGCTGGCCGGTCGCCTTGTCCTCCTGGATCACCTCGGTGCCGGTGATGTCCGAGGGCATCAGGTCCGGCGTGAACTGGATGCGGCTGAAGTCGAGGGAGAGGCACTCGGCCAGGCTCGAGATCATCAGCGTCTTCGCCAGGCCCGGCACGCCGATCAGCAGGCAGTGGCCGCGGGCGAAGATCGAGATCAGCAGCTCCTCGACGACCTTCTCCTGGCCGACGATCACCTTCGAGAGCTGGTCCTTGATCGTCTTGAAGGCCGTCTGCAGCTTCTTGACCGCGTCGCGATCGGCATCGCTCATCCCATCGGACTTCTTCGACTTCTTGGCAGCGGATTTGGTCATGAATGTCCCTCAGAGGAAAGGGGGGCGCGGTCGTCGCGTCTGCACCCCTGCAACCCTTGCACCGCAGAGCGCTGCGCCGCACGTTCGGATTCGGCTTCACGTCCGTCCTCGGAAGGACGGCTCCCCAGGATACGGCGCGAAGGCTCGAGTGTTGGCCCGCCGGGCCGTCCTGCCCCCGCAGGGGAAGAGGCCGGAGTCTACCAGCTTCCGCGGAGGGTAGCAAGGTCGAGAGAGCGGAGCGGACGAGCGGCAAACGGACGGTCGAGCGCTGCGTACCACGGTTGACATCGAAGACCTGCGGCGTCCACACTGGGCGTTCGGAAGTCCCCATAACGGAGAGACAGATGCGTGCCCTGCCCGTTTTCCTCCTGACCCTCGGACTGCTCGGCTGTCAGCCCCGCGTGCTGATGGACGCCCGGGCGCCGAGCCCGTTCCCGGCCCCCGTCGAGGAGGTCGACGTCGAGCTGCCCGCCGCGATCTTCGACTTCGCCCTGCTCGACGCGGACGGGAAGTTCCACCAGCTCTCGCGGTACAGCGCGGCGCCCTACGTCGTGGTGTACGTGACCGGCAACGGCTGCCCGATCGTGCGCCAGAACCTCGCGGACCTGCAGGCCCTGGCGGAGGCCAAGGCGGAGGCCGGCGTCGTCTTCCTCGGCCTGAACGCCAACCCCCAGGACGACACGGACAGCATCCGGCAGGAGGCCGAGGCCTTCGGGATGGAGCTGCCGATCCTCAAGGACACCGCCCAGCTCGTCAGCGAGGGGCTCGGCATCGACCGCACCGGTGAGGCCCTGATCATCGATCCGGAAGAGCTCACGTTGCTCTGGCGTGGCCCGCTCGACGACCGCATGAACTACGGCGGCCAGCTCGAGGTCGCGAAGGAGCACTACCTGCGCGACGCCCTCGACGCCCTGCTCGACGGCGGAAGCCCCGCGCCCGGCACGCCCGAGGCGAAGGGCTGCAAGATCACCTTCGTCCAGCCGAAGGCCGAGCACGCGGTCGACTACGCCGAGCACGTCGCGCCGCTGGTGCGCGAGAAGTGTGCGACCTGCCACCGCGACGGCGGCGTCGCGCCCTTCACCCTCGACAAGTACGCGAAGGTCAAGGGCTGGAGCGAGATGATGGCCGAGGCCGTGCTGACGATGCGCATGCCCCCCTGGCACGCCGACCCCGCCCACGGCGACTTCCAGCACGACGTCTCGCTCAGCGTCGAGGAGCAGCGCGACCTGGTCCACTGGGTCCGGGCGGGCGCGCCGGAGAGCGACAGCGACCCCCTCGCGGCGAGCGACCTCTCGGTGCCGGACTGGCCCCTCGGCGAGCCGGACGTGATCATCGAGCTGCCGCCGCAGGAGATCCCGAAGCACGGCGTGCTGCCCTACCGCGTGTTCGATCTCGACTACGTGGTCCCGGAGGATCAGTGGGTCAGCGCGGCGGTGTTCCGGCCGAGCGCGCCCGAGGTGATGCACCACGCCTTCGTCTTCGCGCGCTTCCCACGCGAGCTGCGCCACCTGCAAGACCGGGCCAATGGCGGGCTCAGCGACTTCTTCGCCGCCTACGTTCCCGGCATCATCGAGACCGGCTTCCCCGAAGGCACCGGCAAGCGCCTGCCGCGGGACACGACCTTCCGGGTCCAGCTGCACTACACGCCGATCGGACGCGCCGTCGTCGACCGGCCGGTCGTCGGCCTCTACCTGCACGACGAGCCGCCGCCCCACGAGCTCAAGGTCAGCAGCGCGGTCAACCGGCGCTTCCGCCTCGAGCCGCACTCGCAGACCGAGGTCTCCGCGATCCGCACCGTGCCGGTCGACGCGGTGCTGTACGGGGTGATCCCGCACATGCACTACCGCGGGCACGACATGAAGTTCACCCTGCAGCGCCCGGACGGCAGCGAGGAGGTCCTCCTCTCCGTGCCGAACTACGACATGTTCTGGCAGCGTCAGTACATGCTCGAGGAGCCCCTCGAGGTCGAGGCCGGCAGCGTGATCTACGTCAGCGGCTCCTTCGACAACACCGCCGCCAACCCCTACAACCCCGACCCCGACGCGCGGGTCCGCTTCGGCGAGCAGACCACCGACGAGATGTTCATCGGCTACCTGCTGTACCGCTTCGCCGACTGACGTGTCCTCCCTCGGAACCGCAACCGCGGCCCGCGCCTTCAGCCTGAGCTTCGCCAGCCTCGCCCGCTGCCTCGCGCGCGGGCCGGGGCGCGACGAGCTCGGCTGGCTCGGCGCCTGGCCGCCCCTCGCCGGCCTCGCCGACGCCTCGGCCGAGCGGCTCGAGGCCCTGGCGGTCGCCCACCAGGAGTGCCTGGAGCGAGCGGTGCAGCCGCTCCAGGCCCGCTTCTCCCTGCCCGCCGCCGAGCCGGAGGAGGAAGCGCGCGCCGCGGCCGAGCTGTGCGCGGGGCTCGCGGGCCTGGCGGCGGATCTCGGGGTCGCGAGCGAGCAGCGCCCGGACCACGTCGCCTCGCTGTTCGGCTGTCTCGCCGCGATGGCTGCCCGGCGGGCCGACGCCCTCGAGGGAGCAGAGGTCATGCGGGCCGCGACGATCGCCGAGCGGGCGGCGGACTTCGCCGACCTGCACCTCGGCTCCTGGCTGCCGGCCCTCGCCGTCGGCGTCCGCCTGCACGTCGAGGCGACCGGCGGCGAGCCCTTCTACGCCCGGCTGCTCGAGCTCTCCCTCGAGCTCCTCGGCGCCTGGCGCGCCGGGCTGGCGCTGCCCTTCCGCGCGGGTCCGCCGGCGCTGCCGCTGTCCGCCGCGCGCCGGCTGGCGGCGGCGGACACCGGCCTGCGCGAGCTCGCGGCCAGCCTGTGCGCCCCGGCCGAGAGCGGCGTCTTCCTCAGCCGCGCGGGGATGCTGCGCCTGGCCGGCGTGCCCGGAGGCTTCGGCAGCCGCGCGCAGACCCTGCACAGGCTGCTCCAGAGCGCGCGTGACCACGACCGGCTGCCCAAGCTGCTCGCGGCGCTGCGGGCGCAGCTGCGGCGCGCGGAGGAGCTGCTCGACGAGCTCGCGGCTTCGGCACCCGGGCCGGCTCTGGACGCCTGGAAGCGGCGTCTGCACAATGGCGGGGAGCTGCTCGCGGGACTGGCCGCGGCCGCGTCGTCGTCGGCATCTTCCCCGGAGGAAGTATGACAGCCCCCTTGTCCGCGCACTTCCAGAGCCGCAAGCCGTCACCGATCCGCCAGGCCCAGATCCTGTTCGCCTCGCGCCCCGATCGCGAGGGGCTCGGCGTGATCAACGTCTCGATCGGCAACGTCTCCCTGCCGATGCATCCCGCCCTGCGCGCCCGGCTCGCCCGCCTCGGCGCGGAGGACGGGCCGTTCGGCGACGGCGTGCTCAAGTACTCCGCCAGCGTCGGCCTGCCCGAGACCCACGCCGCCTTCCTCAAGATCATCGCCTCGGCGGGCTGCGCGACCGACGGCCTCGGCTGCGTGGTCACCGACGGGGGCTCTCAGGCGATGGAGCTGATGATCCTCGGCGTCTGCGGGCCGGGCGCCGAGCGGCCCCTGCTGCTCGTCGACCCCTGCTACACCAACTACATGGACATCGCCCGCCGCTGCGAGGTGCGCACGGTCTCGGTGCGGCGGAAGCTGCGCGCCGACGGCCTGTTCGAGGCGCCCGACCTCGGCGAGCTCGAGGCGGTGGTCGCCGCCGAGAAGCCCGCCGGCGTGGTCGTCATCCCCGCCGACAACCCGACCGGCCAGCACCTGCCGCGGGAGGCCCTGGTCGCGATCGCGAAGCTGTGCGTCGCCCACGGCATCTGGCTGATCAGCGACGAGGCCTACCGCCAGCTGCACTACACCGGCGGCGCCGCGACCAGCGTGTGGAGCCTGCGCGAGGACGAGGTGCCGGGCATCACCGGCTCGCGCCTCAGCATCGAGTCCGCCTCGAAGGTGTGGAACGCCTGCGGCCTGCGCATCGGCGCCCTGGTCTCCGACAGCCCGGACTTCGTGCGCCAGGCGACCGCGGAGTACACCGCCAACCTGTGCGCGAACGCCCTCGGCCAGTACATCTTCGGCGCCCTGGCCGAGGTCTCCCACGAGGACCTCCACGCCTGGTACGCGGAGCAGCGGGCGTACTACTCCGGGCTGATGGGCGAGGTGCGCGACGGCCTGCTGCGCGAGCTGCCGGGCGTCGTGGTGTCGCGTCCCGACGCGGGCCTGTACGCGGTCGTCGACGTGCGCGACCTCGCGCCCGAGGGCTTCGAGGCCAGCGCGTTCGTGCGCTGGTGCGCGGAGAGCGGCCGGGTGGCGGTCGCCGAGGGGGACTTCACCCTGCTGGTCGCGCCGCTCAGCGGTTTCTACAACTACCGGCCCGCGGCCTGCCCCAGCCTGAGCCAGATGCGCATCGCCTGCGTCGAGACACCGGAGAAGATGCGCCTGCTGCCGAAGGTCTTCGCGGCGCTGTTCCGGGCGTATCTGGGGGGATGAGGCGGAGGTCCAGTCAGGGACCTCAACGCAGAGGCGGAAGGGGAATTCAACGCAGAGGCGCGGAGGAGCGGAGGCGCGGAGCGGGCCTCTGCCAACGGATGCGGGATCCCAGGAGAGTGGTTCCACGGAAGCGGGCGGGTGCCACCCCTACCATCATCTTCCGAGGTAAGGGCGGAGTTTACCCCGCCGCCGAGCGGGTGCCCGCCCCTACAGCTTCCCGCACGGGCCCCGGAAGCAGCAGTCCGCGCAGATCGAGCGGTCCTCGACCTCGGCGAAGTCTTCGACGCGCGCCTCGTTGACCGCCGGATCGCGCAGCTTCCCGCGCATCCGCTCGGCCCCTTCCAGCGCCACCTGCCGGGCTCGCTGCACGCTCGCGGCGTCGATCGTGTACCACTTGACGGTGCCGTCGCGGAGGAAGACCTCGCCGGCGATCACCTGCTCGGGCGGCAGCTCGTAGTCGCGGGCGACGAAGTCGGCGTAGATGTTCAGCTGCAGCTCGGCGCTCTGGGCGGTGCTCGGCTCAGAGGTCTTCCAGTCGAGGATCACGACGCCCCCCTTCTTCCCACGCAGCACCAGGTCGGGGATCGCGTAGGCGAGCACCCCCTGGCCGGGGGCGTCGGCCGCCCCGATCAGGAAGGTCTCGACCCGCTCGCAGTCGAGCACGGCGTCGACGGGCAGGGCCTGCAGGCGGCGGTAGATCGCGCCGTTGTAGAGGTTCTGCAGGCAGGTGTCGACCAGGGCGGCGCTCTCCTTCCACTCCGCGTCGGACACCTCCATCTTGTAGTGATGTTCCTGCAGCCCGACGTGGCGCTTGGGGTTCTCGAAGTAGCGGCCCTGGACGCTGTCGATGTAGTCGCAGCGCAGCTTCGCCCGGGCGACCCGCTCGGCGTCCTCGAGGGGAAACTCGCGGCCGGAGAGGTGGTTGTTGACCACCATCTCGCACACCTTGTGCACGACGCGCCCCGCCCAGGTCGCGCGGGTCGAGAGGTTCTTGAGCACGTACAGCTCGCGGACCTCGGGGGGCGCGTCCTCACGCCAGCCTTCCCAGGCGCCGTAGTAGTTGTACCAGTAGGCCTTCTCGCAGCGTTCGAACAGGCCCTGGCGCGACTTCGACCAGACCAGCCGGTTCTCGAGCCTCTCCCTCACTCCTTCGGCGGCGGTGTCCGAGGCGCCCTCGGCGCCCCGAAGGGGTGGGCGAGCACCGTCCGACGGCACGGCGGGCACAGGTCGTAGCGGCGCGTGCAATAGATCTCCTCCTCGAGCTCTTTCGCGGTCTTCTTCTCGGCGGCGCGGATCGCGGCCTGCCAGACGGCGGGGTCGGCGGCGCGCTGCAGGTCTTCCTTCGTCACTTCCATCACATCGTAGGCGGCCGTGATCGTCAAGTCTGCGACGTAACGCACGTCCTCATCGATCAACAATCCCTTGCCGCAGCGGTCGCAGCTGATGCCGTGCATCCTCAGTCCTCGGGGGCGAGCCGGCGCTCGCCCGCGAGCGCCTCCTGGTTCCAGGGGTTGTTCTTCAGCACGTAGCGGAAGTCGCCGAGCGCCGCCTCGGTCTTTCCGAGCAGCTCGCGGGCGCGCGCCCTGGCGAGGAAGGTCGTCAGGTTCTGGTCGCCGCGCTCGACGGCGAGCCCGAGCAGGAACTCGGCGCGCTGGAGGTTCCCCGCGCCCGCTTGCTGCAGGTAGATCTTGCCGACCAGGGCGTAGCTGGGGAAGGCCATCGGGTTGTGCTCGAAGGCCTCGGTGCCGAGCCGCAGCGCCTCGTCGAGCTCCCCCTGCAGCCGCAGCAGCTCCGCCCGCGCCACCCGCGCCTACAGCAACAAAGACGAAACCATCTTCGTCACCGCCTCGCCGTAAGCGCAGCATCCCCCCGTCCCCCCGAAGCCCACGCCGTCACGGCGTGGGCTTCTCTCTTCCGGGCACAGGGTGAGCAGCCAGGAGAGCAGGGTCTTGCGGTCCGGATCGCGGGCGAAGCGCGCGCGCTGGAACAGGTCGCCCTCGGGCCCGCGGCCGTCCTGCTCGGCCTGCAGGGCCGCCTTGTAGTCCGCGACCCCGCCCTCGACCTCGCCGTAGCTCTCCCGCAGGCGGGCGCGCAGCACCAGTGAGGGCGGATCGAAGGGGGCGAGGGCGAGGGCGATCTCGACCATCCGCCGGGCCTCGGCGACGTCGCCCTCTTCGTAGGCGAGCAGGGCGAGCTCGCGGTGCGGGACCGGGCTCTCGAGGCCGAGCCGCAGCGCCGCCTCGAGGGAGGGCCGGGCGTCGCCGGGGAGCAGCCCGAACAGCCGCAGGGCGCGCCCGAGCTCGGCGAGGTACACCGCCCGCCGCCGGCTCGGCAGGCGGGCCGCCGCCTCGTAGGAGGACACCATCGGCCCGACCAGGCCGAGGCCCCCCTCGAGCCGCCCGAGAGCGTGATGCGCCTCGGCCCGCAGCTCGTCGTCGATGCCCTCGCCGTAGGCGACCGCATAGTAGTCCCGGCGGGCCGCATCGAGCTCCTGCCCGTACCACAGGAGCCGCCCGCGCAGCAGCCGCGCCTCGGGCTCCTCGGGCCGCTCGGCGAGCACCTGCCCGAGCAGCCGCCGGGCGTCGCCGTCCCGGCCGATGGCGAGCAGCACCCGCGCCTCCGCCAGCAACGGACGCGGATCTCCGGGCAGGCGCGCCGCCGCCCGCCGGAAGGCCGCGCGCGCCTCGGCGAGGTCGGCGCCCGCGAGCCCGCCCTGGACGAGGGCGAGCTCGCCGGCCAGGGCCCGCAGGCTGTCGCCTCCGATGCCGAGCGCCGCCGCCCGCTCGAGCTGGGTCGGATGCGCCGCCGCGAGCTCGGCGTAGCTCGCGAGCGCTTCGCGGCGCCGACCGAGGGCGTGGAGCCCGCGCACCTGGGCGAGCCCGGCGCGCAGCTCCGCCGGATACTGGCGCAGGGCGGCGACCTCGGCCGCCCGGACGCGCTCGGCCCGGCGCTCACGGACGAGCCACAGGGAGCCGGCGAAGAGCAGCGCCGCGACGGCG
>JAUIEM010000311.1 GCA_030428695.1 bacterium | reverse complement strand
CGGGCTCGGGCGCTTGCGCCGGCTCGCGCGGCGCCGGGCGAGCCGTTCCTTGGCGCTCTTGAGGAACAGCGTCGGGCGCGCGAGCATGTCCCCGGGCGCGGGCGCCCGCTCCTTCCGCTCTTCGTGCAGCGCATCGAGCAGGGCCCCGGGGTCGGGAGCGGGCCGGGTAGGTTTGCGTGGCGCGGCCTGCGTTTCCTTGCGGCGTCCGAAGAGGGCCCCGTCGACCAGCCGCTGGATACGCTCGGTACCCGTCTCGCCGGAGCCGAGCAGCTCGCGCGGCGTCGGCCGGCGCGGGCGTCGGCCGTGCTCATCGCGGTCGAGCCGGCGGGTCTTGTGCCGGCCGGTCAAGGGCTTCCGCTCGGGGTCCTGCGGCGGCCTGGGAGGCGGCCGCTGCCCATCGGGCTGGTCCGCGCCGGGAGCTGGGTTGGCCTGGTCTCGCGCCACCACTACCTCATCGGAGTCGATATCCCCTCAGTCTACGCCAACGGCGAGGGCCCTTCAACCCGCGTCGCAGGGCCTGTCTGCGCCCGTGGTGCGGCCCCGGAGGGGGCGAGGGACCAGGCGAGGGCGAGACCCGCCAGGCCGAAGAAGATCGCGCAGGCCATCGCGCCCCAGGCCCACTCGACCCGCAGGCCCGAGACCAGCCCGGCGAGCAGGAAGGCGCCGGCGGGGAGGGTGTAGCGCCAGTCCACCGTCAGGGCGAGCAGGCCGAGCAGCAGCCCGAACAGCTCGTTCTCCAGCACGACGGTCTCGAGCATCGAGAAGCCGAGGGTCTGGCAAAGCCAGCGGTGGAACAGGACGCCGAGGTTGATCCCGAGCGCGCCGATCCCGATGTTGCGGTTGTAGCGGTTGGCGAAGAAGGAGCGCCGCCCGATCAGCAGGCCGGCGATGATCACCAGCGCGATGCCGACGCCGAGCGCCAGGTGGTTCTCCGGCGTCGGGGGCAGCCAGTCGAGCGCGTGCAGCATGCACAGGCCGGACCACACGACCGCGAGCGTCAGCGCGAGCAGGCTGCGGGCCTTGCGGCCGACGGCGCGGTCCTCTTCCCGCCGCAGCCGCCCGAGCGCCGCGCGGTCCTGGGCCTGGCGACGGCGCAGCCTGGCGAGCCGGCTCGAGAGCTCGGGTACGTCCTCGGGCAGGGCGGCGATCAGCGCCGCCGCCGCCTGCACCGAGTCGTTGGCCAGCTCGTAGCCGGCCATCGCCTCGAGGGCGCGTTGCCGGCCCTCGCGGGCGCGGCCGTTGTCCGGCCACACCCGCAGCGCCTGGCGGAAGCCGAAGCGGCACTCGCCGAAGAGGTTGTAGACCGCGGCCGCGGCTCCCTCGCTCGCGAGCTCCTCGCGCAGGGCGTCCAGGCTCTGCAGGGCGAGGTCGGTCAGGGCCTGGCTCTCCCGGCGACGGAGGAAGTTCCGCACCGCCTCCTGGAAGTCCTCGACGTTGTCGAAGCGGTCTTCGGGGCGGGCGGCGAGCGCCCGCACGCAGATGTCCGCGAGCGCCTGCGGGACCGTACGCGGCAGCGCGGGAGGCGCCGCCTCGACGGCCCGCGCGACGACGTCGAAGAACTCCCCGCCTTCGTGGGGGGCGCGTCCACACAGGATCTCGTGCAGCACCGCCCCGAGCAGGTAGACGTCGGTGCGCGGGCCGATGGCCTTGCCGTTCCCGACCGCGAGCTCCGGGGCCATGTAGGCCGGGGTGCCGCAAGGGCTCGCGATCGAGCGCGCGTGGCGCAGGCCGTCCCCGCTGGCGTCCGCATCGCCGTAGCGGACCGCGAGGCCCCAGTCGACGACCAGCACCTCGCCGAAGCGTCCGACCATCACGTTCTCGGGCTTGAGGTCGTTGTGCAGGATGCCGCGGTGGTGGGCGAAGTTGATCGCGTTGCAGGTCTGCAGCAGCACGTCGAGATGCCAGGTCAGCGGGTGCGGGGGATCGGCGGCGAGGTGGTCGCGCCAGGACTTGCCGCCGACCAGGCGCATCGCGAGGGCGAGCTCGCTGCCCTCGCCGTCGAGGCTGTAGACCGGCACGATGTTCGGGTGCTCGAGCTGGGCGAGGACGACCCCCTCGGCGATGAAGCTCGCCCGGGTCCCGGTGCCCGTCTCGCGCAGCTTCTTCAGGGCGACGTCGCGGTGCAGGGCGGTCTGCCGCGCCCGGAAGACGTCGCCGGCGCCGCCCTTGGCGATCAGGTCGAGGGTCTCGAAGGCGCGCTCGGGCATCGTCGCCGTCGCGGCCGGCTCCTTGCGCGGCAGCTTGTAGGACTGGTGGCTGTCGAAGGCTCCCTCGCCGACGGTCAGGCGCCACAGGTCGCGGATCTTCTTGAAGTCCACCGGGTGTCCTTCCCGCCCCGGGCCCCTCGGAGCGCGCGACGCGGGCTGCGGCGGGCTACTCGCCCTCGCCGCTCTGCAGCTTGCGGGTCATGCGGCGGGCCCGGCTGACGCGGTTGCCGCCGGTGTTCTGGGCGATCTGCAGCGCTTCCTTGACCTTCTGCACGAGGCCGACCGCAGACTGGCGGAACTGGGCGACGCCGATCGACACCGTCGTGCCGATCTCCTGGTCGTCGAGCAGCACGGTGTGCCGGCCCGCCATGCGGCAGAAGCGCTCGGCGTGGCTGACCGCCAGCCCGAGGTCGGTGTGCGGCATCACCACCATCATCGTGCGGCCCGAGTAGTGCAGGGCGAGGTCCTGCGAGCGCACGAAGGACAGCAGCAGCTTGCCGACCACGACGGCGAGATCCTTCGCGACCAGCTCGCCGAGCTGCTCGAGGATCGGGTCGTAGTGGTCGAGGTCGATCAGCCACACGCTGAGGGGCCGGTTGTAGCGCACGGCGACCTTGATCTCCTGGGTCAGGATCGCCTCGATGCTGTCCGCCTCGAACAGCCCGGTGCGCGGGTCGCGCCGGGCCATCGCGTAGATCGCCTCGTGGTGCGCGACGTCCTCGCCGCCGCTGATCACCTTGAACAGGGACGCCCCGATCTGGAGCTTGTCGCCGGGATAGAGCCGTCGCCGCTCGCAGGGACGGTTGTTGACCAGGGTCCCGTTGCGGCTGTTCAGGTCTTCCATCGACAGCGGCCCGTCGTCGTAATGCACCCGGCAGTGGGCGCGGCTGGTGCCGTCCGCCGAGGAGCCGACCTGCAGGTCGCAGGAGCTCGAGCGGCCGATCACCATGCCGGTCGGCGGCACGGCGATCTTGCGCCCGGGCGACTTCCCCTCGAGCACGATCAACCCGCAGGCCTCGTCCGAGCCGTGGTCTTCGACGTCGAACAGCGGGCGGGTCTTCTGCTCGCGGTAGCGCTCGCGGCGTTCCTCGGCCTTCGCCGCATCCCGCACCTCTTTGACCGGGATCGACATCGTGTCGGACTGGGAGTCGGTCTGCCTCGATTCCGGCTCTTCGCTCATCGCAAACCCCTGCGTTCCACCCTATCTTAGGAGCCGTCCCCGCAAAGTGCAAAAGCGCGCGCGTTCGCAACCGGCTTCCCCGGCGAGACGACACGCCGGGGAAGATCTCAGTCGATGGGTGGGAACAATCGTTCGTGGGAGCGGGAGGTCGTCGAAGAGACGCTCCCTCCGGGCTTCTGCTATCATCCCCGCACCCAGCCGCCGGCCGCCGCCGGGAGGAAGAGCATGCGCAGACTCGTCGTGGTCGCCCTCGGGGGCAACGCGATCGTCAAGGAACACGACTTCGGCGAGGTGACCGACCAGTTCGCGAACACCCGGCACGCGCTGTCCGGTGTGGTCGAGATCGTCAGCTCGGGCTACGACCTGGTGTTGACGCACGGCAACGGTCCCCAGGTCGGCAACATCCTGATCCGCGTCGAGGAGGCGCGCAACAAGGCCTACGAGGTCCCCCTCGGGGTGTGCGTCGCCCAGTCGCAGGGGGAGATGGGCTACATGATCGGGCAGTCGCTGCAGAACCACTTCCAGGCCCGCGGCATCCACCGCAAGGTGATGACCGTGCTGACCCAGGTGGTCGTCGACAAGAACGACCCGAGCATGCTCGACCCGACCAAGCCGATCGGCCCCTTCTACAGCGAGGCCCAGGCCGTCGAGCTGCGCGAGCGCGGGCTCAAGGTCGTCGACGACGCCGGCCGGGGCTTCCGCCGGGTCGTGCCCTCGCCCGCGCCGGTGCGCATCGTCGAGGGCTCGCTGATCCGGGGACTGGTCAGCTTCGGGGTGGTCGCGATCGCCTGCGGGGGCGGCGGCGTGCCGGTCACCGAGGAACCCGACGGCAGCTACGAGGGCGTCGACGCGGTCGTCGACAAGGACCTCGCCTCCGGCGTCCTCGCCAGCGAGCTCGGGGCGCGGCAGATGGTGATCCTGACCGCCGTGCGCAAGGTCTCGCTGCACTTCGGGACGCCCCGCCAGCGGCCCCTCGACACCCTGTCGGTCGAGGCGGCGCGGCGGCTGCTCGCCGAGGGACACTTCCCGCCCGGCAGCATGGGCCCGAAGATCCAGGCGGCGGTCGAGTTCATCGACCGGGGCGGCGACGAGGTGCTGATCACGACCCCGGAGAGCCTGGTCGAGGCCTGGAACCGGCGCGACGGCACCTGGCTGCACCGGGAGTACATCAAGGTGTAGGATGGAGCTCGAGGTCGTCCACGCCCGCGAGAACTGGGCGGTCGTCGTCAAGCCCGCCGGGTTGCACTCGGTGCCCGGGCGGGGGGCGGCGAAGCAGGACTCGGTCGAGACCCGCGTCCGCGCGCTCTTCCCCCGGGCCACCGGGCCGCTGATGGTCCACCGCCTCGACCTGGAGACCAGCGGGCTGCTGGTCGTCGGCCTGACCCGCCCGGCGCACCGGGCGCTCTCCCGCCAGTTCATGCAGCGCAAGGTCGGCAAGGACTACGTCGCCGAGGTCGCCGGGCTGGTGGCGGAAGACGAGGGCGCGGTCTCCCTGCCCCTGACCGTCGACTGGCCCCGGCGGCCGCGCCAGAAGGTCTGCCCTGTCGAGGGGCGCCCGGCCCGTACCCTGTGGCGGGTGCTCGCGCGCCGCCCGCGGGCGACGCGGCTCGGCTTCCGCCCGCTGACCGGCCGCACCCACCAGCTGCGGGTCCACGCGGCGACGCCGCGGGAGGAGGGCGGCCTCGGCCACCCGATCCTCGGCGACAGCCTCTATGGCGACCCGGCGAGCGCTCCGCGGCTTCTGTTGCACGCCTGGCGCCTGGCCTTCTGGGCGCCGACGACGGGGGAGTGGGTCAAGTTCGAGAGTCCGGTTCCGTTCTGACGGAAGGCGGCTCCGGGCCGGACAGGCGGGTCCACGCGCCGACGACGTGGACCAGCCCGTCCTGCCGCTGCAGCTTGTGCACGCAGAAGTCGTAGTCGTGCTCGACGGTCAGCTCGAGCTGCACGTCGTCGAGCATGTTCTTGCGCCCGTCCCAGAGGCTGACGCGGGCGACGTAGCGGTCCGGGTACAGGCGCAGCTCCGGCACCGCCAGCTCGACCTCGCGGGTGCCGAGCAGCTCGCCCATGCCGTCGTCGCGGCGGTCGCGGAAGCGGAAATGGTGGACCGGGTCCAGGTCGGGGGTGCACAGCTGCACGGCGAGGATCACCCGGCGCTTCGCGGCCGTCCGCACGGTGTAGCGGATGCGCAGGTGCAGCGTCCCGCCGAGCCGGACCGTCTCCCCCGGCCTTTCGCCGTACAGCTCGACCGCGTCGACGCAGCCGACGCCGGTCGCCGGGGCCGTGCGCTCGTAGCGCAGGCTGTCGCCGGGACGCACCGAGCGCAGGTAGGCGGCGATCACCTCGGAGGTGGGTCCGTCGGCGGCGACCCGCCCGCCCTCGAGCAGGTAGGAGCGCGAGCACAGCCGGCTGACCTGGGCGAGGTTGTGGCTGACGAACAGCACCGTGCGGCCGCTGCGGGTCGCCTCGCCGAGCTTGCCGATGCAGGCCTGCTGGAAGGCGATGTCGCCGACCGCGAGGACCTCGTCGACCAGCAGGATCTCCGGCTCGAGATGCGCGGCGACCGCGAAGCCGAGGCGCACCTTCATGCCGCTCGAGTAGCGCTTGACGGGGGTGTCGATGAAGTCCCCGACGCCGGAGAAGTCGACGATGGCGGCGAGCTTGCGGGCGATCTCGCGGCGCTGCATCCCGAGCAGGGCCCCGGACATGAAGATGTTCTCACGGCCGCTGAGCTCGTTGTGGAAGCCAGTGCCGACCTCGAGCAGGCTGCCGACCCGGCCGTTGAGCACCGCGCTCCCCGAGGTTGGATCGGTGATGCGGGCGAGGATCTTCAAGAGCGTGCTCTTCCCCGCCCCGTTGCCGCCGATCAGGCCGACGACCTCGCCGGGCTCGACGCGCAGCGACACGTCCTCCAGCGCCCACACCGTCTCCCGGGCGGGGGCCGGCCGACGCCGCCCGCGGACCAGGTCCAGGCCCGCCCGCGCGGCCTGCATCACGCTCTCCCGCAGGGTCTTGTAGTAGCTGTGCCCGAGGACGTACTGCTTGCTCAGCCCCTCGACCAGGATCGCCGGCTCGCCCATTCAGAGGATGTCCGCGAAGCGCCGCTCGGCGCGGTTGAAGAAGGCGATCCCGACGGCGAAGAGCGCGACGGAGATCAGGCAGGACAGGCCGATCGCCGGCCAGCGCAGCGGCTGCCCGAGCATCGCGGCCCGGTAGCCTTCGACCACGCCGGTCATCGGGTTGAGCCACAGCACCCACGCCCAGCGCTCGCCGAACAGCTCGACGGGGTACACCACCGGCGTCAGGTACATCCAGATCTGTAGCAGGAAGCCGATCAGGTAGCGGAAGTCGCGGAAGGCGACGTTGAGCGCCCCGAGGATCGCCCCGACCCCGAGGGCGTTCAACAGCGTCAGGACGACGAACAGCGGCAGGAGCAGCATCGACCACTGCGCCGCCAGCCCGTAGAAGACCATCAGCCCGGACAGGATCACCAGCGCGATCGCGAAGTCGACCAGCGCCGCCCCGCCCGCGCTCAGAGGCAGCAGCAGGCGGGGGAAGTACACCTTCGAGATCAGGTTCCCGCTGCCGACCACGCTGTTTGCGCTGCGCCCGAGGCAGTCGGCGAAGAACTGCCAGGGCAGGAGGCCCGCGAACAGGAAGACCGGGTAGGGGAAGCCCTGGCTGTCGATCTTCGCGACGGTGCCGAACACCACGCTGAATACGACCAGCTTGACGAAGGGCTGCAGGAAGGCCCACATCACGCCGAGGAAGGTCTGCTTGTAGCGCACCTTGAGGTCGCGCCAGACGAAGAAGCCGAGCAGCTCGCGGAAGCGCCAGACCTCTCCGAGGTCGAGGCGCAGGAGGCCGTCACGGCGACGGATGAGGGTCTGCTCGGGCACGGATGCTTCCTCGGGCGGGTGCCCCTGTGTACCAGCCCGGCGCCCGGGCGACAAGGTGGCGGCAGCCGGGCGCGGGGGCTAGGCCTCCGTCAGCCGCGCCCGCAGCCGCGCCGCACGGTCGGGGGCGAGCTTCTCGGCGGCGAAGACGCGGAGCTGCTCGCGCAGCCGGAACTCCCCCCCGACCCGGCGGACCAGGAAGCGCTCGACCAGGGCGAGCAGCAGGCTGACGTCGACGCCGGCCACGCGCTCGGCGGTCGCCCGCTCGAAGGGTCCATCGAAGATGCTCAGAGCGGCGAGGCCGTCCCGCTCGCGGGGGCTGAGCTCGTTCCAGGTCGAGGTCAGCACGGCGCGCAGGCTGCGATGGCGGGGAGGCAGGTCGCGGGCGCCCTCGAGCAGCTGCCAGTCCGAGCGCACCCGGCGCAGGATCTCCGCGCAGTCGAGCACCCGCACCCAGCTCGCCGCGAGCTCGATCGCCAGGGGCCAGCCCTCGAGCAGCCGGCACAGGCCCGCGATCGCCTCGCGATCCGCCGGGGAGGGGCGGAAGCCGGGGGCGAGCCGCCCGGCGCAGGCGAGGAACAGCGCGACCGCCTCGCTGTCGGCCTGACCCTCGGCGGGCAGGGCGAGGCCCCGCAGCTCGAGGCAGCCCTCGGAGGGGCAGCCGAGCGCCTTCCGCGAGCTGACGAGCAGCCGCAGGCCCGGCACGGCGGCGAGCCAGCCCTCGATCAGCGGGCAGGGCGCGGCGAGCTGCTCGAGGTTGTCGAGCACGAGCAGCAGCTCCCGTCGGTGCAGCAGGGCGGCGACCTCCTCGGCGGTGTCCGCGCGCTTGCGCAGCTGCTCGGCGACGGTCCGGGGGACCTCCTCGGCGGTCGCGCAGCCGGCGAGGGGCACGAACACCGCGCCGTGGCGCAGGCGCGGGGCGAACAGGCTGGCGAAGCGCAGGCACAGCCGGGTCTTGCCGATGCCCCCGGGGCCGAGCAGTGACACCATGCGGCGGCCGGCGAACAGCTCGTCGAGCATCCGCAGCTCCTGGCGGCGCCCGATGAAGGGCGTCGGCTGCGGCGGCAGGGAGAGGCGGCTGGCGGCGGTCGACGGCTCGCTGGTCCAGACCGCCGGCCCGGCGTCGTGGGCGGCGTCCTCGCCGGGCAGCCGGGCGCCGCTCTCGATCGCGCCGGCCAGCGCGCGCGTCAGGGCGGCGGGCAACGCCCCGGAGCTCTCGAGCAGGTCCTTGCGGCAGCGGCGGAAGGCGCGCAGGGCCTCGCGGCGCTGACCGAGCCGGACGTACAGCCGCATCACCGAGCGCAGGCTGCGCTCGCACAGCGGCCGCAGCCGGCGCATGCGCTGGGCGTAGAGCAGGGCGACCTCGGGGTGGCTGCGGCTGTTGTCGACGAGCTGGGAGAGGGCGGTGAAGCAGCCGGCGTCGAGCTCTTCGCGCTGGAAGGCGAGCCAGCTCTCGAAGTCCGGCGCCCCGGGCAGCTGGAAGCCGGCGAGCAGCGGCCCGCGGCGCAGGGCGACGGCACGCTCGAGCAGCGGGTGGCAGGTCGGGCAGCGGGAACCCTGGTGGTCGTGGGCGGCGGCGCGGGAGAGGGCGGCGCGGAAGGCCGCGACGTCGACCCACAGCCCCTCCCCGGCGAGGTAGACCTCCTCCGAGGCGCCGGCCAGGCTCTCGCCGAGCGCCTTGCGCAGGCTGGCGAGCGCGGTGCGCAGGTTGCCGCGCGCGGCGCTCTGGTCGAGCTCGGGCCAGAGCAGCGCGGCGAGGGTGTCACGCGCGTAGACCTGACCGCTGGCGAGCAGGGCGAGCAGGGCCTGGGGCTTGCGCCCCTCGACGGCCTCGGCCCGCCCGTCGCGGCGCAGCTCGAAGGCGCCGAAGAGGCGCAGGACGAGACCGGTGGCGGGGACGTGCACGAGGAGCTCCGGGCAGACGTTCTGTTCGTTGTACCGCGTCGGACTCCCGGCGTCGACGGCGGAGTGCGGCGGACGGGGCTCGCTCGCTCAGCGCTACGCCGGTTCCTCCGAACGGCTCTCCGGAGAGATCCACCGCAGGATCCCCTGCAGCGCGGCGAAGCCGACCCCGAAGCAGAGCCACAGGCCGGCGAAGTAGGCGAGCTCGGTCGGGATCGGCGGCTCGGGCCCGGTCCAGATCGGACGGATCAGGTTGACGTTCTTCTCGAACGGCGTGAGCAGCGCGCTGAGGAGCTGCAGGCCGATCGCGCCGCAGCCGGCCTTCCACCACACGCCGCGCGGAAGGCCGAGCTGGCGCAGGCCGACGAGGCCGAGCGCGAAGCCGCCGGCGTGGGTGGCGAGCGAGGTCGCGACGAAGCCCCCGGCGGTCAGGATCTGGTAGACCCACAGGGGCAGCCCCAGGCACAGCCACAGGAAGCCGCAGGCGTGGACGGTCGGGCTGGGCAGGGCGAGGCCGACGCCGATCAGCAGGCAGGCGACGTGACACACCCAGAGCGCGTGCCAGGGCTCCCCACCGAGCACCTGGCCGCCGGCGTGGACCAGGTAGCAGGCGACGGCGAGGCTGGCGAGCACGGGACGCCGCCGCGGGAGCGCGGGGGACGAGCGCGCGGCCGTCACGGAGCCGCGCGGAGCTCGAGGGCGAGCGGGATCCGGCAGGAGCTGCGCACCGTCGTGTCGTCCTGGGCCCGCTCGATGCGCGACAGCTGCGCCCCCAGCGGGCTGAGCAGGGAAACCAGGAGCAGGTGCCGCACGGCGTGCCTCCGGGTCAGGGGTAGCGCAAGGTCACGGCCGGAGGCGTCTCGCCCGGCGTGACCGTGACGTTGAGAGCGGGGCCGCGGCGCCCCTCCCGGGCGGCGTGGAGCTCCCAGGAACCGGGCGGCAGGCCGATGCGGAAGCTGCCGTCGGGGGCGAGCAGCGTCGACAGCGCGAGGCCGGTCGCGGGCTGCAGGAGCTCGACGCTGCGTGCGGTCAGCTCTGTCATCTGGACCGTCCCTTCCAGGACCTGCAGGGGTTCGAGGGCGAGGGTCAGGGAAGCGCCTCCGGCCTCGAGCTCGAGCTCCCGCACCAGCCCGCGCTCCCCGGCCACGATGACTAGCCGGCAGGGTCCCGGAGGCAGGTCGAAGAAGCGCAGCCGGTGGGTGCCGCCCTCGGTCGGCTCGCGGCGCAGCGGCGGCGGGGCAGCGTCGACGGGGCCGAGGCTGCTCGACAGGAACCCGGCCGGCACCCCGGTCAGCGAGAGCTCGAGGGCGCCCGCGCTCGCCGTGCGCAAGACCTCCTCGACCCGCACCTCGCCCGGCAGGAGCTCGCAGGCCAGGGTCTCGGTCGGCACGTGGCTGCGCGGCTTGCGCGCGATCAGCCGCACCGCTCCGGGATGCAGCGCGGCGAAGACGAAGCGCCCGGAGGAGCCGGCGATCACCGCGGGGCTGCCGATCACGTCCGGCCCGACCCGCTCGACCCGGGCGTGGGCGAGGGGCGCGCCGTGCTCGTCGACCACCCGGCCCTCGACCCGGGCGGGGGCGAGCAGGGTGAAGTCGTGCTCGACCGGGCCGCTCTGGGTGATCGGCGGCAGCTCTCCCCGCCAGCCGTGACCTCCCGGGGTGCCGCCGACCCGCGCCTCGATCGGCTCGGGTCCGGGGGTGAAGGCGGGGGTACGGTAGCGGCCCGCGGCGGTCTGCGTGCGGGCCAGGCGCTCCCCGCCCCGGAGCAGCTCGACGTAGCCCCGGTCCACGACGGCGCCCTCGCTGTCGAGCAGCCGCCCTGTCAGGATCGCGCCGCGCTCGAGGGCGAGCTCGAGCGGCGTCGCCCCGTCCGTGACCGTCAGCTCGCGCTCGCTCGGAGGGAAGTCGCCGCTCCCGCCCAGCTCGAGCTTCCAGCGTCCGGGTGCCAGCCCCGCCAGCTGGAAGCTGCCGTCCTCGGCGCTGCTCGCCAGCCGCGCGAAGGCCCCGTGGCGACCGCGGATGTGGGGGGAAGGTGGAAAGCCCAGCGGCACCGCGGTGATGGAGACGAAGCCGACCGGCCGGCCGTCGTCGGCTGCGAACACGCGCCCGTGGACGCCGAGACCCTCGGCGACCTGGACGGTGCGCTCCTCCTCGATGCCGGCGCGCAGCTCCAGCGCTTCCCAGGGGCTCTCGAGGAAGCCCTCGACGTAGACCTGCAGCCGGTATGCGCCGGGTTCCAACGGTCCGAAGAAGAACCGGCCTGCGCCGTCGAGCGCGTGGGTGAGGGTGCGTCCACCCGGCAGCAGCAGGAAGACGTGGCCCTCGACGGCCGGCTGCCCCCACGGGTCGATGACCAGGCCGCGCAGCGTGCAGCCCTCGCGCTCCCCACCCGCGACGACGGCCGTCGTGTCCCCGGGCCGCCAGCCGTCGCGCGCCCCGGCCGTGGTCTCCGCGGGCCGTGTCGTCGGAGGGGCCGGCGGTACAAGCTCCGGGAGGCTGGGGGCGGGGGAGGGAGCTCGCGCTTCCGGGTCCTCCGGAGTCGCCACCGGTTCCTCCCGGGACGGGGGAGGATCGCCCGTCGCGGGCGCCGGCGGGGCGCCGAGCAAGCTGTGCAGGTAGAGCGCGCCGAGGGCGAGCAGGCCCAGGGCGAGGCCGATCCAGGTCTCTCGGGACACGGCTTCCTCCTCGGCTGCCAGGGTAGCATATGGCGCGGGGGTGGGGGGAAGCGTCGGTCCGGAGGATGCGGGTGACCTTCCCGAAGAACCGCGGCTTCTCGTCCTCTCCGGCCGCCGGGGTCTCGTGGTTGTACCAAGAAGCGTGGCCCGAAACCTCGCTCGCGAGGCTTGCGGGGGTGGGTGCCTGCCTTCGTCCTCCTCCTCCGAGGTCAACAAAGGCCGCGTCGTCGTCGATCCTCGGCATCCACCC
>JAUIEM010000310.1 GCA_030428695.1 bacterium | reverse complement strand
ATCGTCACCATGGTGGCGGGCGTGGCGCTGATGCACGCGATCGCCACGGTCATCTCGACGCGGGGCCTGGTCAATGGCCACGCCAGCCTGCTCGCGTTGCTCGGCGCCGCCGACCTGTGGGCGGCGGGGCCGCAGCTGAAGCAGATGGTGGCGCGCTATCCCGACGAGCACGCCGGCACCGCGCTCGCCGTCGGCGTGGGCGCGCTGGTGGTGGTGGCGGTGGCCATCGCGCTGCTCACCCTGCACGTCACCGGCCGCCGCGCCTCGAGGGGCCGGTCGCGTCCGCGGGCCGCAGAGGCAGCGCCGAGGCAGGGCGAAGCCGCGGAGGTCGACGGCATGTACCGGAGCCCCGGGCCCGAGGAGCCGCCCGGCGCGCCCGGCCGCGACACCTCCTACGAGCCGCCGCACCCGGCGAGCGGCCTCGCGCCGCTGCAGCTCGTGGCCAGCTCTGGCGCGCTGCTCACCTACCTGAGCCCGTTGGTCGACGTCGGGGCGATATACGCCGCGGAGGGCGCGTACCCCGTGGGCGCGCGGGTGGCCGAAGCGCTCTTGCTCGCGGGCGTCGCTTGCGTGTGCGCGTGGCTCTTCTGTAGACCGGGCCGCCTCGAGGAGGGCGGTGCGTGTGTCGCCGCCGCGGTCGCGAGACGGCCCGTCGTTCGATCCGGATGCGTCATTGGAGTGATTCATACGTTCGTATGACTAATGGACGAGGGTCGCATCGTCAAGAGATCGCCTGGCGGGGGCCACGGCGGGCCGCCGCATGGCGCGGCGGCCGTCGGGGCCAAGCCCCGGGGCCCCGCCGTCAGGGTTCCCGGAGGCTCCCGGTCGCCTGGGCGCCTGTCCGAGTGATGGGGCGTGCCGCGCACATGGGGCTTCGGACGGGCTCCAGGCGGGTCAGGCCGGGGGCCCGGCCCTCCGGTCCGGTCGGTGCGTCCGACCCTCGCGGAGCGCCTCGACCACCCGGCGGACCGCCCGGACCCCCTCCACCAGGCGGGGGCCGGGCCGCCCCAGGTACGGCTCGCCGATGCAGTGCACCCGGCCGTGGCGCACGAAGTCCAGGTCCTGCCAGGCCTCGTTCCGCAGGACGACGTCGGGCCGGTACTTGTCGGGGTGCACGCCACACCAGGACAGCACGACGGCGTCCGGGGCGCGCTCCGCCACCTCCGCGTCGTCCATGGGACGGCTCTTGACGTCCTCGTGGCCCAGGGTGGCGAACACCAGCGGCCGGGAATGATGGCTGGCCATCAGCTCGGCGACGGCCAGGGCCGGATGAGTGTCGTTGAGCTGCACGGCGACCTTGGCGGGCAGCGCGGCGAGGTCGTCGTTCTCGGCCTCAAAGCGGCGCAGCATGTCGCGCAGGGCGCAGGCGACGAAGAAGTACTCCTGCATCAGGCGCAGCTCCTGGCCGCTCGCCATCGTGTCGACCGGGTAGAGCACCTTCGAGATGGTCTCGCTCGAGATCTTCTGCTCGACGGCGCGGAGGTAGTCGCCGGCGTTGAAGATCTCGATGTCGAAGGCGTGGGAGGCGCGGGCGGCGTACAGCCGCAGGGTGTTGACCGTGCGCCCTCCGTAGCCCGCGATCGGCATGTCGTAGGGGACGCCGATCAGGAGCTTCCAGTCCAGCCACATCGGGTTGTAGTTTCCGTCGCGGTCGACGCCGTCGACGACGCGCCCGTAGACCGGGACCAGCACCGCCTGCTCCGGGCGCTCGATCTGCCAGGGGCTCGGCGCCTCGAGCCAGTGGTCGGGCTGTTCGCGCTGGAAGCCGGTGGAGATCTCCTGGCGGAAGAGTCCGTACTCGTAGTTGATGCCGTAGCCGTAGCCGGGCAGGTCGAGGCTGGCGAGGGAGTCGAGGAAGCAGGCCGCCAGTCGTCCGAGGCCGCCATTGCCGAGGGCGGCGTCGAGCTCCTCGTCGAGCAGGTCGTCGAGGTCGGTGTCGAGGGACTCCAGGACCTCTCTGGCCTTGTCGTAGAGGTCGAGGTTGAGCAGGTTGTTGCCGAGGGAGCGTCCCATCAGGAACTCCATCGACAGGTAGTAGACCCGCTTGGCGCGGGCCTTCCGGTAGCGCTCCTCGGTCTGGAACTGGCGCTCGAGCAACAGCTCGCGCAGCGCCAGGCTGAGGGCCCGCAGGCGCTCACGGGTGCTCGCCTCGGACCAGGAGCGGCCGAGGGCCTGGCGCATCGCGCGGAGCATCGCTTCCTTGAGGGATAACGCGTCGGTCGTCACGGTTCCACCTCCAGTCCATCGATCTTGAGGATCAATGCGCACCACTGTGGAAGATCGGGGGCGGGAGCGCAAGGGGAGGATGCGGGTCCCACGGAAGAAGTAGCTTCCCCTCTGTGCCGATGCGGTAGCGCCTGGGAAGTTTTGCGGACGCACGAAGCGGCCCACTCAGCCACAAGCCGAATCCTGCGAGAGACTTGCATCCTCCGGACCCCGATGGCACCCGCCTGCGCTTGACGGAGGCATGTGTCATACTCCTGCTGACTTGACGAGGGAAGCAGGTGCGGGCGACACCCAGCCGAGACACGCGTCGTAGCTCAAAGGGACAGAGCGCGCCTGCGGGCGCAGGTGCGGGTTCGAATCCCGCCGACGTTCGGCCGACAGGTTTCTTGTTATCCGAGGAGCGAGGCGACTAGCCGGCTCCTCCGGCGCGTCGCTGCAGGCTCCCCCGCCCCCGCAACGGTCCGGCGTCCGCCGCACCCGCCGTCTGCTGCCCACGACGAGTCCAGGGTGCGCGAGCATCCAACGTCGTAGCTCAAACGGATAGAGCGCCCGGAGCCGCCGGGAGATGCGGGTTCGAAGCCCGCCGACGTTTTCGGATCGGGCGACAACCGACGGCTGGAAAATCCTCCCGCAAGCACCGATACTCCCCTCCATGGAAGATCCCCGCACCCGGCTCGCCCGCCACCAGCAGGCCCTCGAGGCCTTCCTCGAGCGCATCGAGGAGGACCGGAACATCCTCGCCGTCGTCCGCATCGGCAGCCTGACCGAGGAGCTGATCTGGAAGCGCGACCGGCTGCGCCTGTGGCTGATCGAGGCGGACAAGGTCACGCGCCGCCTGAAGAGCGACGGCGACGAGCCGCGCATCTTCCGCTGGTTCTACGAGGAGGGCGTGCGGCTGCGGGCGGAGCTGATCCCGCGGGCGCAGCTCAAGCGCATGGTCGAGGGCAGCGCCCGCACCGCCTTCTCGTTCAACCACTTCGCGACCCGCGCCCTGGTCTACAGCCGCGACCCGTCGATCGCGGCCTGGTTCGCCGAAGCGAACACGATCGCCGAGCGCGACCGCGACCACGAGCGGATGCGCGCCTTCAGCTGGGTGGTGTGGTCGGCGCGCCACGCCCGGCGCCTGCTCGAGCTGCGCGGACAGCCCGCGCTCGCGCGCTCCGAGCTGCTCGGTACCAGCTTCGCCCTCGCGCTGATCGCGGTGATCGACGCCGGGGAGATCTGCGAGAGCGAGCTGATCCCGCGCGGGCAACAGCTCGCCCCCGCCCTGTTCGAGGCGGTCTACGCGCCGCTCCTGCGGCCCGCTTCCGAGGAGGAGCTGCAGGCGGTGCTCGCAGCGGTCGACGCCTGGGTGGCCGAGCGCGGGGAGGCGCTCTGCGCGCCGGTGCTGCGGGTGCTGCGCAAGCGCGGGCGGGTCGTGCCCCTGTCCGAGCTCGGCGATCACTTCGCGACCAGCCAGCTGTGGCCCGACGACCTCGAGGCCGCCCTCGACTGGCTGGTGCGCACCGACCGGGTCGAGCGGGTCGCGGCGCCCTTCCGCATCACGAAGAAGAGCCGGGTCGAGGTCGAAGAGCCCGCCTACATCATCCGCCAGGGGTAGAATGCGCAAGAGCATCGAGGTCCGCGGCGCCCGGGAGCACAACCTGCGCGGGGTCGACGTCGAGATCCCGCGCGAGCAGCTGGTCGTCGTGACCGGGGTCAGCGGCTCCGGCAAGTCCTCCCTCGCCTTCGACACCATCTACGCCGAGGGCCAGCGCCGGCTGATGGCGTCGATGTCCGCCTTCACCCGGCGCTTCGTGCGGCAGCTCAAGAAGCCCGACGTCGACTTCGTCAACGGCCTGTCGCCGGTCGTCTCGATCGACCAGAAGACGGTGACGGTCAACCCACGCTCGACGGTCGGCACGATGACCGACATCTCCGACTTCCTGCGCATGCTGTTCGCGACCGCCGGCGCGCCCGCCTGCCCGTGCTGCGGCGAGGCCCTGCGCGTCCAGTCCCCGGGGCAGATCGCCGAGCGCATCGTCGGCCTGCCCGCGAACGCCGAGGTCGAGCTGCGGGCGCCGGTGCACCGGGCCTGGGGCGAGGCCTGGGAGGACGTGCTCGAGGCGGTGCGCAGCAAGGGCTACCGGCGCTGCCTGATCGACGGCGAGCGCCGCGACCTCGGGGACGAGCTCGGGCTCGAGGACGAGGGGGACTACCGGGTCGAGGCGATCGTCGACCGCTTCACGGTCGGCCCCGACCTCAGCAAGGAGATCGAGACCGCCGTCGAGCACGCCCTCGAGCTCGGCGAGGGCTTCGTGATCTGCTGCCTGGAGAAGGGCTCGAAGAAGGCCGCCCGCGGCTTCCACAAGGACTTCGGATGCGCCGCCTCGCGCACGGTCGCGACCCGCATGCACCACGCCTGGTTCACCTTCAACGACCCGGCGGGCGCCTGCCGCACCTGCGGCGGCCTCGGCGAGACCAAGCGCGCCTACCTGCCGCTGGTCGTGCGCGATCCGGGCCGCTCGGTGCGCGACGGCGCCTTCGCCCCGGAGGCGATGGCCTACAACCCGGACACCTGGTCGGGGCGCATCCTCTACAGCCTGCACCAGAGCTTCGGCCTCGACCTCGACAGCCCCTGGCGGGAGCTGCCCGACGAGCAGCGCGCGCTCGTGCTGCACGGCACCGGCGGCCGCCGCTTCCCGGTCGCCGTCCCGCCCGAGGCCAAGCGCGGCGCCCACTACGCCGGCAAGGAGCGCAGCTTCATCGGGGTGATGGGGCAGATCGACCAGCGCTACCAGCACTACCGCAAGAGCGGCCAGGCCGGCGCCTGGTCGGAGCAGTACTTCAAGAAGCTGACCGTCGAGCTGCCCTGCCCGGGCTGCGAGGGCACGCGGCTCAAGCCGCAGCGGCGGCTGGTCAAGGTCGGCGGCCGGGACCTCGCCGCCCTCGGCGAGCTGTCCCTGCCGGCGCTGCGTGACTTCCTCGCCGGCCTGAAGGTCGCCGAGCGCCACGCCCACACGGTCGCGACGATCGTCCGCGAGGTCAACGCCCGGCTCGAGGTGCTGATCGAGATCGGCCTGGACTACCTCAACCTCAACCGCCGCTCGGCGACGCTGTCCGGCGGCGAGTCCCAGCGCATCCGCCTGGCCGCGCAGATCGGCTCCGGGCTGATGGGCATGCTGTACGTGCTCGACGAGCCGAGCATCGGGCTGCACCCGAAGGACAACGCGAAGATGATCCGGACGATGCAGCGCCTGCGCGACATCGGCAACACCGTGATCGTCGTCGAGCACGACGAGGACACCATCCGGGCCGCGGACTTCGTCGTCGAGATGGGCCCGGGGCCGGGGGTCCACGGCGGCACGGTCGTCGCCGCGGGCCCGGTCGCCGAGGTCCTCGCCTGCGAGGCCTCGACCACCGCTGCCTACCTGAGCGGGCGCGCGGAGATTCCCCTGCCGAAGAAGCGGCGCAAGCCCGACGGCCGCTGGCTGAAGATCGAAGGGGCGCGGGAGAACAACCTGCAGGCCCTCGACGTCGCCCTGCCCCTCGGCCTGTTCACCTGCGTGACGGGGGCGTCGGGCTCGGGGAAGTCGTCGCTCGTGCACGAGATCATCTACAAGCGGCTGCGGGCGCTGTTGCACGACAACCGGGTGCTGTACGGGAAGCATGACGCGCTGCACGGCGGCGAGGCGATCGACGACGTGATCCACGTCGACCAGTCGCCGATCGGCTGGAGCTCCCGCAGCAACCCGGCGACCTACATCGGCTTCTACGACAACATCCGCAAGCTGTTCGCGAAGACCGAGGAGGCGCAGCGCCGGGGCTACACCCCCGCGCGCTTCTCCTTCAACGTCAAGGGCGGGCGCTGCGAGGAGTGCAGCGGCAGCGGCACGATCACCACGTCGATGTCCTTCATGCCGGACATCGAAGTGACCTGCCCGATCTGCAAGGGCCAGCGCTACAACGCCGAGACCCTCGAGGTGACCTGGAAGGGGCTGAGCATCGCCCAGGTGCTCGAGCTGTCGATCGAGGACGGCACGAAGTTCTTCGCGGATGTCAAGGGCATCGCGCGGAAGCTCAAGGTGCTCGACGAGCTCGGCCTCGGCTACCTGACCCTCGGCCACCCGGCCCCGACCCTGTCCGGCGGCGAGGCCCAGCGGGTCAAGCTCGCCGCCCAGCTCGGCAAGCTCAAGCGCGGGAAGCACAACCTGTACATCCTCGACGAGCCGACCACCGGCCTGCACGTCGCGGACATCCACCGCCTGCTCGGCGCCTTCGAGCGCCTGGTCGCGAAGGGCCACAGCGTGCTGGTCATCGAGCACAACCTCGAGGTGATCAAGTGCGCCGACTGGGTGGTCGACCTCGGCCCGGAGGGCGGCCACAAGGGCGGCCGGCTGATCGCCAGCGGGCCGCCGGAGGCGATCGCGGAGGAGGCGGCCTCGGCGACCGGGCGTTTCCTCGCCCCGGTGCTCGCCGCCAAGAAGCGCTGAACCCGAAGCGGGGTGTCGCGCGTTCCAGAGAGACACCCCCCAGCACCTGGAGGAACCATGCTCCGACCCATTCTGCTCCTCGCCCTCGCCACCGGCCTGCTGGCCGACTCCGACGTCGTCTCGGTGCGGATCGAAGTCTACGAGCTCGACGCCGCCGGCATCGAGGCGGTCGGCCTGGGCGCCGACCAGGCCGAGACCGCCGTGCCGAGCGAGGTGCGCCGCCAGCTGCGCTCGCGTGAGGATGCTCCGATGTTCGAGGTCTCCGTCGAGGGCCTGCTCGACCGGCCGCTCGAGCTGGTGCAGAGCGAGCGCTACCCGTTCCAGGTGACGACCGTCACCAGCACCGGCACGGTGATCAGCACCGACTACGTCACCGCCCGCGACGCCGTGCGCACCCACGTCAGCCCCGACGGCGGGGCCCTGCTGGTCGACCTCGGCCTGCAGCTCGAGGATGCGCGCCTGCCGGCCCCGCGAGACCTGCCGCCGACCATCGACGCCCTGTCGCTGAAGGGCGCCTACCGCGCGGCCCCCGGCGAGGTCTGGATGAGCACCCTCGGCGGCCGCAGCCCGGAGAACATCGACCGCCTGGTCGTGCTGTTCGTCGAAGTGAACGTAAAGGAATAGGGGCTCAGCCCATCAGCGCCCAGCGCTCGTTGTAGACCCAGTCGCCGATCTCGTGCGCCCGGGCGAGCTCCTCTTCGGACATCGGCCCCATCCGCAGGGCGTCGATCGCCTCCTGCACGTGGGCGCGGTTGTCCGGCCCGCAGAACACCAGGTCGACCTCGGGCCGCGCGAGGGCGAAGCGGTAGCAGTCGCGGCCGCGCAGGGGGCCGAGGCCGGGCGGGGCCTTGCGCGGGTCGGGCAGATGACCCCAGCGGGTGGCCGTGTAGGCGAAGACCCCGGGGCCGCCCTCGGCGGGCAGGTGCGGGAAGACCTCGCGCTCGGCGCCGCGGTGGACGGCGTTGTAGCGCACCATGATCACGTCGATGCGCGGATCGGCGATGTACTGCTCGAAGGACGGCCGGTGGTGGCAGCTGACCGCCAGGGCGCGGACCAGCCCCTGCTCCTTGAGCTCCGCCGCCGCGTCCATCACCCGGCGGCCCGGCGTCCGGTTGTGCCAGCCGAGCAGCAGCACGTCGGCGCGCTCGAGGCGCAGCTGGCGCAGCGCGAGGCGCAGGCTGGCCTTGACCAGGCAGCCGAGGCGGGCGTAGGACTGCACGACGACGACCAGCTCGTTGCGGCGGTCGCGCAGGGCGCGGATCGCCCGGGCCATCGCCCGGCGCCGCAGCGAGCCCCAGTAGAACACGTTGATACCGGCATCGAAGCCGTCCAGATAGGCCTGCGTCGGCGCCCCGAAGCTTCCTCCGAAGCCGATGCGGGAGACCTCGAGGCCGGTGCGCCCGAGGGCGCGGCGGGTCAGGTAGTCGATCGGGCTGCCTCCTCTGCTCCCTCGAGGATAGCACGACGGGCTTTGCGCTTCCCCTGCCCGACGCTACGCTTAATCGATAAAAGGGGACGTCCTGAATGGCCAACCCGCACGCCGCCCTCTCCCGCGCCCGCGGAGCGTTTCTCTCCAAGCGCAGCATCGACACGGCCCAGGCCTACCTGCGGGCCACCGTCACGGTGTTGATCGATGTCGGCCGCAAGGCCGAGTCGGAGGAAGCCGCCGCGCTCGCGCGCAGCGCCCGCAAGATGATCGAGCCCGCCGACCAGGTCGCGCTGGCCGAGGCGGCCTGGAAGATCCTGCCCGGGCTCGCCGAGGGCCTGGAGGAGGCGGGCCGCCACGAGGCGCGCCTCGCGCGCCTGCTGCTCGCGACCCGGCCCGACCAGCGTCCCCTGATCAAGGTCCTCGAAGCGCTGCGCGAGCCCTTCCTGCCCGGCACCGAGCTGTGGGTAGACTCCGGCGCCTACCACCACGCCGGCGTCTACATCGGCGGCGGCAAGGTCGTCAACGTCAACCAGGTCAAGGACCTGGTCGGCAGCCTGTTCAAGGGCCGCACCCTGGTCAAGGTGCGCAAGCAGAGCCTGCGCTCCTTCAAGGAAGGGCGGAAGGTCAAGCGCGGCCCCTCCCCGCACATCTTCCCGCCCGAGAAGGCGGTCGCCCGGGCCCTGAGCAAGGTCGGCCAGAGCTGGAAGTACGACCCGCTCAAGAACAACTGCCAGCACTTCAGCTCCTGGGTGGTCAGCAACCGCCGCACCAGCCCCGAGGCGAAGCAGATCCAGGCCGTGTTCAACAAGGCCGTGGGCGCCCTCGAGAAGAAGGCCGGCAAGGCCGGCAAGGCGATCGCCCAGACCGGGAAGAAGGCCGGCAAGAAGCTGAAGAAGCTGTTCCGCTGAGCCCCCCACGCCCGAAGACGACGGACACTTGTGCCCTGGAGCACGCTGTGGGACACTGGGGTGGAGAGCCCGACGGCTTCTCCACGCGCTAGCGGCGCCGTCCGTGCGCGCGGACCTCGAGGAAACCCGGAGCGTGCACGTGGTGATCCGACCCGAAGATGCCGACGAGCAGATCTGGCTGCGCTACTGGCGCCTCGGCATCGAGGCCCAGCAGCGCGGCGACCTGGTCGTGGCCGAGCGGCTCCTGCGCGCGGGCGTGCTCGAGGCCGAGGCGCTCGGGGGCGAGGACCCCCGGCTGGCCTCGAGCCTGTCGCTGCTCGGCGACGTGCTGCGCAGCCAGGACCGCTTCCCCGAGGCCGCGCCGCTGTACCGCCGGGCGGTCGGCATCTACACCAAGAGCTTCGGCGCCGGCCATCCGAGCACCGTCGAGGCCCTGCAGAACCTGTCGGCGATGCGGGAGGCCTGCGGCGAGTACGCCGCCGCGGAGGAGATCGAGAAGCGGCTCCTCGCCCTCGAAGAGGAGGCGCTCGGCGACCACGCCCCCCAGGTCGCCTCGACCCTGAGCCGGCTCGCGACGCTGTGCAGGCTGCAGGGCAAGCTCGCCGAGTCGGAGCAGTACTACACCTGCGCGCTGTCGATCTCCGAGGGCGCGCTCGGCGGAGGACACCCGGATGTAGGGCGCACCCTGAGCAACCTCGCCGGCGTCCGCCTCGCCCAGGGCAAGGCCTCCGAAGCCGCCTCCCTGCTGCGCTCGGCCCTCGCCATCCTCGAGGCCGCGCTCGGCAAGGACAGCCCGGAGGTCGCCCAGGTCACCGAGGCGCTCGGCGCCGCGATCCGCGCGACCGACCCGGCCTGGAAGGGGCTCTTCGAGGGCACCCCGCCCAGCCTTCCGCCGAGCGGCCTGGAGACCAGCGGCGAGCGCTTCGTCGGCGACGTCGACGAGACCGAGGAGACCGTCGGGGTCGGCGGCAACGTCTTCGACGAGGTCGTGCGCGAGGCGCACAAGGCCTTCGATGACGGTGACCTGGCGCGGGCCGAGACCAAGTACAGCCTCGCCCTGGCCATCCTCGAAAAGTCCGGCCGCGAAGGCGCCGAGGTCGCCTACTGCCACCTCAACCTCGGCCGCGTCCTCGGCGCCCAGGGTCACGGCCCCGATGTGATCAAGCCGCCGGTCAAGGCCGCGCTCAAGCTCGCCGAGAGGCTCGGCGAGGAGCACCCGGTGGTCGCCTCCTGCTGCGTGACCCTCGCGACCCTGGCGACGATGGAGGACGACCACACGCGGGCGAAGACCTACCTCAAGCGCGCGATCCCGATCCTGACCAGCGTCCACGGCAAGGACCATCCGAAGGTCGGCAACGCCCTGTGCGACCTCGCGATCACCTTCAAGCAGCTCGGCCGGCTCGACGAGTCCTACGCCCACTTCGTCCGCGCCCTCGCGGTGCTGCGCAAGGCCGCCAGCGACGCCGACCTGCTCGAGGCCCTGCACGGCACCGCCCAGACCTGCGTCGCCCAGGACAAGCTCGACGAGGCCGAGGGCCTGTACGCCGAGACCCTCGAGCTGCTCGAGGCCCTCTACGGACCCGCCCACAAGGAGCTGCGCGAGCCGCTGAGGGAGTACGCGGCGCTGCTCGAGCGCCTCGGCCGGGGCGAGCAGGCGGCGCGGCTGAGCGCGCGGCTCGAGGCGCTGGCGGGGGAGTCGGCGGGGGCGGGGTGACCGATTCCGATGACCGATTCCGATGACCGATTCCGATTCCGATTCCGATTCCGATTCCGATTCCGATTCCGATTCCGATTCCGATTCCGATTCCGATTCCGATTCCGATTCCGATTCCGATGACCTATTCCGATTTCCCTGCGTGCCCGTGCTCGTGCCCGCGCCCGTGCCCTCTTCCGGTTCCGATTCCATCAGGATCGGGGTCGGAAGCGACCGCATACTGACCTCAGCGCAACCTCCGTCCCACGAGGGAGGTTGGCTCCCGAAGCACGACGGGAGGGGGTAAACCCCTCCCCTACATTCGGATAGGACCCGCACGTCCGAGATCGCCCGTGGTGTGCGTCGGAATCCAATGTAGGGGCGGGGTTTACCCCCGCCCGCCGCAGGCGTGGGGGCGTGCGTCATCGGGTTCCGTAAGACAGCCTCGGAAACCCCTCCCCTACATGTCTGTCCTACGACAGCTCGAAAACCCTGTAGCGGCGGGGTCTGCCACCACCCGTACAGGGACATCGAGCGGCCGTCTGGCACCCCCGTCTGGCTCCGTCGGGGTCGGAATCGGGATCGGAGTCGGGTTCCCCGCCTCCTCAGACCCCATCCGGCCCATCACACGCGATCCGCCGCTGCTCGTTCCAGTACGACGTGCACGGGATCTTCGACCGGTCGCAGTGCGCGCGGTACTTCCCCGCGATCTCGACCACCTCCTCGAGCAGCCCCTGCTCGAGCCGCACGGGGTCGAGGCCGAGGGCGAGGAAGCCGGCGTTGTCGACCCGCAGCTCGTTGCTGTCCGCCTCCTGCCGCGGGTTCTCGAGGTGCACGATCGGCGCCCCGGTCAGCCCGCTGACCAGCGCTGCGAGCTCGCGGACGCGGTGGGTCTCGGTCGTCTGGTTGAAGATCTGCACGCGCTCGCCGCGGGCGGGCGGGTTCTGCACGGCGAGCTCGACGCAGCGCACGGTGTCGCGGATGTGGATGAAGGCGCGGGTCTGGCCACCGGTGCCGTGAACCGTCAGCGGATAGCCAATGGCCCCCTGCATCAGGAAGCGGTTCAACACCGTGCCGTAATCGCCGTCATAGTCGAAGCGGTTGATCAGGCGCTCGTCCTTCTTGGTTTCTTCCGTTTGCGTGCCCCAGACAATGCCCTGATGAAGATCGGTGATCTTGAGGCCGTCATTCTTATTGTAGAACGCAAAGAGGAGCTGATCCTGGGTCTTGGTCATGTGATAGATCGAGCCCGGATTGGCCGGATACAAAATCTCCTGGCGGATCTCCTCGCCCGAATCGGTTTCGATCTTGATGGGGAGATAACCTTCGGGAATCTTCATCCCCGCCGTGCCATAACCGTAACCGCCCATGGTGCCCAAATGAACCAGATGTGCGTCGACGCCCGACTCGACAA
>JAUIEM010000309.1 GCA_030428695.1 bacterium | reverse complement strand
ACACCGACGAAATCCGCGACCTCGGCGAACATCAGGCCGGGCTCCTGGCGGTAGATCGCCGTGGCCTCCCGCTGGAAGTTGGTGCACACCAGGTCGAGGTCGCCGTCACCGTCGAGATCGCCGATGTCCGCGCCCATCCCGGCCTCGGCCAGACCGGCCTTGCTGTACGCGACGCCGCGCTGACGGCCCTCGTCGGTGAAGTAGCCCCGCCCGTCGTTGATCCACAGGAAGTTGCGTGTCCGGTCGTTGGCGACGTAGAGGTCGGTGTCGCCGTCCTCGTCGATGTCCCCGGTCACCAGCGCGAGCCCCCGCCCCGGCACGGCGACTCCGCGCTCGGCGGAGACGTCCCGGAAGGTGCCGTCGCCGAGGTTCTCGTACAGCCGATCGGGCAGCGGCCGGAAGCTGCTCGGATGGCAGTAGACATGGACGCCGTGCGTGTAGCACTTCAACGCCTTGGCGAGGTCGTACATCACGTACTGGGTCACGTACAGATCGAGGTCGCCGTCCCCCTCCATGTCGAAGAAGGCTGCGGCTGTCGGCCAGGCCATGCCGGAGCGCGCGAGGCCCGCCGCGTCGGTGCGATCCTCGAAGCCGGCGCCGGTGTTGCGCAGCAGGCGCACGCCGGTGGCGAACTGGGTCAGGAGCAGGTCGTTCCAGCCATCGCCGTCGACGTCCCCGACCGCGACACCGAAGCCGTAGCCGCGCATCGGCAGCCCCCACTCGGCCGTCGCATCGCGGAAACGCCCGGCCCCGTCGTTGAGGAACAGGCGGTGGCCGGCCTCCGGCGGATCGTCGCGCGCGAGGAGCGGCCCCGCGTCGACGAACAGCACGTCCGGCGCGCCGTCGCGGTTGAAGTCGCAGACCGCCAGGCCGCTGCCCAGCGTCTCGGGCATCCACTTCTCCCCGGACAGGTCGGCGAAGTGGCGGAAGGCGATGCCGGTCGCGGCGCCGCCCTCTTCGAAGGTGAGCGCGGTCTCGACCGCCGCACGGGGCAGCTCTCCGCCGCCCGGGGGCGCCGGCGGGCCGGAGACCGGGCGGGGCCAGAAGAGCCAGACGCCCGCGCCGACGGCGACGAGCGCGACCGCGAGCCACAGCTGCTTCACGGGCCCGTCCCCCGCTCCGCGACCTCGTTCAGCTTCCGGCGCATCTCGCGGGCCTCCGCCGGCCGCCCGGTCGCCTCGAAGACCTTGACCATCAACTCGAACAGCTGGCGACGCTTGGCGACGGGCACGAGCGGCACGGTCTTGACCACCAGCTCCTCGATCTCGGCGTAGCGCCGCTCTTCCCAGGCGTCCTGGATCTCCCGCATCAGGCTGATGCTGAGGTGTTGCCGCCGCAGCTCGGACTCGCTCAGCACCTCGAGGCGCTCGAGCTCGGTGAACGCCGCCGCGGCCGCCTCGGTCTCGCCGCGAGCCCACAGGATCCGGCCCTGGGCGTTGCGCGCGACCAGGCTCTCCGGCGCGCCCGCCACCGCCTCGCTGACCAGGCTCTCCGCCGCGTCGAGCTCCCCGGCGTGCAGGTGCAGCAGCGCGCGCAGGGCCAAGGCCTGGTGGTGGCCCGCGGCGAGGAGCCCCGCTCTGTCCCGGTCGAAGTGCGCGATGGCCTGGTCGTACAGGTCACAGTGAAAGGCGGTGTAGCCCGCCATCCACAGCACGTCCGGATCGTCGGGCGTGCCCCGAAGCAAGGGTTGCAGCCGCTCGTAGGCCTCGCGATGGCGGCTCTGCTTGATCAGGGTGTCGACCAGCAACAGCTCCTGGTCGCGGGTCGGCTGGGGAAGGGCAGCGAGCAGCTCGATCAAGGCGTGGTGCTCCCGGCGCAGGAGATACTCGCGTTCGAGCAGCGGATGCAGCGCGGGGGCACCGGGGAAACGCCGGGCGAGGTCGTGCAGGCGCGCGTAGCTCTCCGCGGACAGCAACGGCTGGCGCTGCTGCTCGGCGCGCAGCTCCTCGAGCGCGGCGAGCGCCTCGGGATCCGCGGCGAGGCCGCCGTCACCGCAGCCGGGCAGGCCGACCCCGAGACATGAGGCGGCGAAGAGGATGAAGACAAAGCGCATCATGACGCTGCATCATACCCCTGGACGCGGCCCGGCACCAATGCGTCGCGGGGATGGGCCGCGCCGGGCCCTCAGCCGAGCCTGCCGCGCCACCAGTAGGTCACGGCGGCGATGCTGCCGACCAGCGGGGGGAGGAGCATCCGTATCCGGCCGGGGACGAAGCGGACGAAGGGCAGCGAGGCGAAGGCGGCGAGCGCCGCGACGACCGCGACGGCGATCAGGGACGGCCGCGGCAGCCGCACGAGCGGCTTCCTCCGCGCGAGCACCTTCGCCGCGCTCGGCCTCTCATCCCGCTTGTCGAGCAGCGCGACGACCAGGGCGTCGAGGGCCGGCGGCAGATCCTTGCGCGTGTGGCTGGGCGGGCGCAGGCCCGAGGGCCTGGTGCCGGTCAGCATCTCGTACAGCACGACGCCGAGGGCGTACATGTCGTCACTGGGATGGGGCGGCGCCCCCTCCCTGCGCTCCGGGCTGATGTAGGCGGGGGTGCCCGGGACCGACACGTCCTCGAGGCTGAGCTCGAGCTTGTCGCTCCCGGTCTCGGTGCCGAGGCCGAAGTCTGCGAGCACGACGCGCCCGTCGGCGGCGACGAGGATGTTCGCCGGCTTGAGATCCCCGTGGACGGCGTTCCTGCCGTGCGCGTAGGCCAGAGCCTCGCACACCTGCAAGAGGATGCGGACGACATCGCGCACCGGCATGCCGCCCGCACACAGGTACTCCCGCAGATCCCCGCCGCCGACATACTCGAGGGCGATGTAGGGCGGCTCGGCGTCCGGCCGCCAGTCGAGCACCCGCGCGATGTGCGGATGCTCGAGGGAGCGCAAGAGCTCTCCCTCCTGGCGCACGGTCCGGGCGAGCGGGCCGCGGTAGAGCTTGAGGGCGACGGTGCGCCCGTCCCGGTCGGCGCGCCACACTTCCCCGGCGGAGCCGAGGCCGACGCGCTCTTCGAGCCGGTACGGACCGATCAGCGTTCCCGCTTGCCAGCTCATGGCTCCGCGGACGCTCCGTCGCGCAGGATCTCGAGGTCGGCGAGATCGTCGAGGCTCGACAGGTCGGTCCACAGCGTGCCCGGGCCGGCGTAGCGCAGGAAGACGCGGAAGCCCGGCGGCAGCATCTTGGCGAAGGTCAGCCGGGTGTAGGCGTCCGCGCCGCCGAGGGCCGAGACGTTCAGGGCGAGGCGGCGGGAGGCCGCTTCACCGAGCATCTTCTTGACTCGCGCCTCGGCCTCGCCGAGCACCTGGGTGCGCAGGGCCTCCTGCTCCGCGATCCTCCGCTCGATCTCCGCCACCCGGCGCTCGGTCTCCGCCTCGATGACGGCGACCCGCTTGGTGCCGACCGCGAGGGTCTCGGCGACCAGCCGCTCGGTAGTCGCGCGCACCTCGCGGACGCCCTTGACGACGTCCTCCTTGACGCGCTCGAGCTCGTTGGCGGCCTCGGTGGTCAGCTGCTCGATCTGCTTGGTGCGGACCTCCTCGGCATCGATCTTCGACTGCTGGATCGGGGTCGCGATCTGCTGCGGGATCTTGATGTCCCGGACCAGGGCGATCAGCACCTCGATGTTCTGCTTGCGGGCCTCCTCCTTCAGCCGGTCGGTGACCGCGGCCTGGAACTCCTCACGGCGGTCGCCCTCGAGGAAGTCCTTGACCGCGAACTTCGAGCCCTCGAGGCGGGCGATCGACTCGATCGCGGGCAGGAAGATCTTCTCGCCGACCTTCTCGAGGTTGGCCTCGACCTGCTGCACGATGTACGGCACGTTCTCCGGCCGGAGACCCCAGACCACCGACATGTCGAGGTCGATCTCGTAGCCCTTCGACTGGAAGCTGACCGACGGCAGGTAGATGTGCCGGTAGCCGATCTCGATCTCCGCGACCTCGTACTCCCGCGGGTTCAGGTAGTAGATCCCGGGCTGCAGCACGGTCCGCTGGATGCCCTTCTCGCCGGGCTCCGCCAACGTCCCCGGCGCGCGTTCCCGGCCGCTGCGCGCGGTCACGCAGCCGACGAAGCCGGGCTGGATCTCGACCGCCTCGACCACGTTGTACTCGTAGGCGTAGGGGTTGAGCCGGTAGCGGCCAGGGCTCAACGGCTCGCGCAGGATACCCTTCTGACCGGGCTCCGCGAGGAACTCGCCGGACGGCAGGGGCTCCCCGCTCAGGGACTTCACGACCGCGATCTTGCCCGGCTCGATGTCGATCACGCGGGCGATCTCGGTGTCGTAGAAGAAGGGGTTGTAGAAGTGCCTGCCCTCGGCGATGACGGCCTCCTGGATACCCTGGGTGTCCGGAGGCACGACCAGCAGGTTCTCGGGGTCGGGGTTGGTCGCGCCGAACTTCGCGGTCACGATCAGGTACTCCCCGGGCTCGACGCTGACACGCTCGATCATCCACACCCAGCCGATCAGATAGGCGAGCACGAGCACGGCGACCGCGCCGCCGATGTTGAGCAGGGGACCCGCGTTGAAGGGCTTGCTCGGCTTCTTCGGGGCCTCGCCTCTGGTGGGTTCCTTGTCCGGCGTCTCGTCGGAGGCCGGCTTCGCATCCTTGTCGCTCATTCCTGTTCCTCCGCGCCGGGTTGGGTTGATTCGGGCAGGGCGCTCGGCGGATTCCCCGGCGACCCGGCCGGCACCGGCTCGACGAAGTTCGCCGGCTCCTGGCGGCGCGCCATCTCGCCGAACAGGTCGGCGAACGGTCCGTCGGTGTTGCTCAGGATCGAGTCGAGGCTCGGCGCGAGCTTCTCGAGGAAGCGGTAGCGGCTGTAGGGCTCCCCTCCGCCGAAGGCGTCGGCGGCGACCTCGAGCTCGCGGGCTTCCGCCAGGTTCTGGAGCATCATCACGGTCGAGTCCGCGCGGCCCTTGGCGATGATCGCCTCGGCCTGGAAGACCGCGGCCTCGTACTGACGCTTGGCGACCTCCAGGCGCTGCTCGGCCTCGGTAATCGCGACCTGCATCTCCTGCTCGGCCAGGGTCAGGCTGACCGCGACCTGGGCGGCGATGTCGACCAGCTGCTTCTCCCGCGGACCCTTCTCGCGCTTCTCGGCCAGGATCTTCTCCTGGATCTCGCGCTCCTGCTGCTGCTCGAACATCAGCCGCTTCTGCTGGGCTTCCTCGGCGCGCTGGATCGGTGCGCGGATGTTCTCGGGGATCTCGGTGCCGGCGATGTTGACCGAGTGCACGAGGATGCCCTCGGCCAGGCACTTCTCGCGCATGCCCTCGAAGAAGCGGGTCTGGAACTCCTCGCGGGTCTCGCCCTCGATGAAGTCACGGGCGAGCCGCTTGGCGCCCTCGATGCGACAGAGGGAGCGAGCGTTCGGCAGGATGACCTTCTCGACGATGCAGGTGATCACGTCGCGGCTGTCGACGTACTTGACGAAGACCTCGGCGACCTGGTTGCGCTTGTCATCGGGAAGGTCGACGCCTTCGGGCAGCCGGATGTTCGGGTTGACGATCTGCCACAGCACGGTGCCCGTGACCGTGATCGTGAAGCCGTCCTTGGAGACGAAGCTGATCTGCTCCGTGCCGACGATCTCGAACTTGTGGGCCCGGATGTTGACCGGGATCACGTGCTCGACGTACGGGTTGATGTAGTGCGTCCCCTCGGACAGGGTCTGGCGCTGCACACCGCGCTCGCCACGCTCGACGACGAAGGCGTTGGGGTTCTTCGCGAACGGCCCCGACTGGTTGCAGACCACGCCGAGGAAGCCCGGGGAGACGTTGTAGGCCGGGCGCATCGTGACCTTCTGGGCGTAGGGGTTGATGCGGTAGTCGCCGGGGCGCAAAGGCTCCCGGACGATGCCCATCTGGCCGTCCTCATCGGCGACGATCTGGTTCTCGGGCAGGGGCGTGCCGTACAGGCGCGTGACGATGCCCATCTGGCCGGGAGGGATCTTGGTGATCTCGTGGAGCTCGACGTCCCAGCTGTAGGGGTTGAGGAAGTGGATCCCCTCGCCCAGGGTCTCGAGCTGCACCCCCTTGCTGCTCGGGTCGGTCGCGATGATGTTCTCCGGGTCGAGGTCGGTGCCGGTCTTGCGGATCAGCACGGCGAACTCGCCCTGGGGCACGATCACCAGGCCCTTGTACGCGACGCTGCCGATCAGGACCGCCAGGGCGATCGCGACGTAGCAGCCGATCGGCAGCTTCTTGAGCTGCTTGAAGGGCTCGGGGGGCAGGCGGCGTTGCGGCCTGCGTGGGTAGCTCATCGGGTTCCTCCTCGGGGGCCCGGGCTGGCGTCGAACGCCAACCGGTTGGGCGGGCCGACCACTGTTTCGGATGCAGCTCCGGATGCGCGGGGGCTATCCCCCCGGCACCCACTCGATGCCCTCAATTGGCGTGCCATCGGGCACGGCTGCGAGGGCGCTGGCGATCTGACCGTTCAGGCACAGGCCGACCTCGATGCGGCGCGGGACCATGTTGCCGAACAGCGGCGCGCCGCCGAGGGCGAGGGCGACGCGGTAGGCGATCATCTCTCCGCTGCCGAGGGCGCCGCCGGCTTCCATGTAGCCCTCGAAGCAGCCGAGCTGGATCCAGCGCTCAGGGTCGGCGAGCACCGGCGCTAGCCAGCCGAGGGGCGCCTCCCCGAGCGGCGTGCGGCACCCGGTCTCGAGGTCGAAGGAGACGCACCGTTCGGCGGCGCGGTCCCAGGCGACCTGGTTGCCGAAGGCGTCCTCGGCGAAGAAGGTCAGGTCCCGCGCCAGGGCGCCGTAGTGGCGCATCCAGCCCCGCGGACCGTTGCGCTGCGCGAGCTCGAGCCAGCGGGGCTGTTTCGGGCCGACGCCGAAGATGCGGAAGGCGCCGTCGGGCGCCTCGAGACCGTTGACCTCGGCGAGCAGCGCGTGCACGGCCTCGGGGAGCGCTCCGCACCGTTCCTCGGCAGCCTGGATCCAGGCTGGGGGCGCAGCCGAGCTCCAGGTCGAGCCCCGGCCCCAGGAGGATTGTAGGAGTGCCTGCAGCATCGTCCCCTCGTCGTCGTCCCACCGTACCACACGGAGGGGGACGCTGCGAGACCCTGGGGTTACGGTGCGCCGAACAGCCTGCTCACCGCATCGCGCACGATCGGCTTCTGCTCGGGGTCTTCGCGCAGCGCCTTCAGGGCCGCGTGGAAGGGCGTGCGGTCCTTGAGATTCTTGATCAGGAACATCTGCAGCGTGGTGTCGGCCGGATCGCCGATCAGGGTGCGCAGGAGGTCCGCGCCCGCCTCGAAGCCGTCGAGCAGCAGCACCGCGAAGGTCGCCTTGCGCAGGATCGGGTTGCCGTCGCGCATCGCCGCGCCGAAGACCGCGATGCCGGCCTCGGCGGCGGGTTCCCACAGCTCCGGCGCGGAGAGGCGCTGGCTGAGGTTCCGCAGCATCAGCGCCGCGTAGGTCCGCGCCCCGAGGCTCGCCGCCTCGTCCCGGGCGATCGCCGCGAGGGCCGGGGCCTGGTCGGTACCCAGCTGGGTCAACAGGGCCTGGTTCAACAGCGGCAGCTCGTCGATCTCGGTCGCCCGCGCGAGCCGCGCGAGCAGCAGGCCCGGCGCCCAGTCGCGCTCGATGTAGCGCAGGGCGGTGATCGCCGCCTTCGCCTTCGGCGCGGTCTCGAGCCGCTCGCGCAGGAGGTCGCGGATCGGCCCCTCGAGCTCGCTCTCGAAGGCACCCGTGCGGGTGTGCAGCACCCCCGCGAGCCCGGCCACCAACGACAGCTCCGCCCCCTGGCGGGTGTCGAGCTGCGCGCGCACCCAGGCCTCGTCAGCGGCGTCGATGAAGGGAGCGACCGCGTTCAGGGCGTCGGCGGGGTCGCTCGCGGCGCGCCGCTCGAAGAAGGCCTCGCGGCCGACGGGCGACTGCAAGAGCGCGACCCGCACGCTGGCCCGCACCTTCCACTGCTCCCCGAGCTGCAGCGCCGCGGTCTGCGCCGCCTCCTTGCCGAACAGCTCGATCGTCTGGCGGATGATCAGCTCGGCCTGGGGCCCCGGCTCGACCCCGGACAGCATGCGGTTCATGAACATCGAGGGCGTGCCCTGGGCCAGCAGCTCCTTCGGCTCGCCCCCGACCGCGCGCAGACGCTGGCCCGCCACCCACACCGCGACGAACATCTCCGTCGCATCGTCGGCCCGGATGTGGCTGTCGAGGATGCTCTCGATGCCCGTGCCCGGCGAGGCGGCGACCAGCTGCCGGCCGCACTCGAGGAAGGTCTCGCCGTCCCCGGCCTTGACCGCGTTCCAGGCGGCCTGGAAGAACTCCGAGGCGCTCTTGCTCGGCGGGGCGTCGGGGGCCACGGGCGCCCGGGGCAGGCCGACCGCGCCGAGCTCTTCGCTGCTCGGCCAGCTCTTCGGCCGCGTCGGCGGCTCGCCGCCGGTGTAGGGGTAGCCCTCCAGCCGCGCGAAGGAGCGCTTGTGCTCGGCGAAGATCATCGCGAGGGAGATCCCGAACACCACCAGCCCGACCGCGAGGATCGACAGCAGCGCCGGCATGAAGTGCTCACCCTCGAGGTCGAGCTCGAAGCCCTCGTCGTCGCGCTCGGGCGTCTCTTCGGTCTCGTCGCTCTGCATCTCAGTTGCCTCCCGGCTGCTGGGGCGGGATCCCGAGCAAGCGGTCCTTGTGGGCGGACCAGCGCAGGTACAGCTCTTCGAGCAGGTCCTTGGTCGGATGGTCGCGGACCTGGCCGGTCTGCAGGAAGTACTGGTCGGCGAAGTTCTGGAAGGCCAACGCTCCCTTGTTCAGCTCGTCCTCGATCGCGCGCAGGATCTCGTCGCAGTCGACCAGGTTGACGCCGACCTCGACGAGGACACCGTCGTCGTTGACCTCCTTCGCGAGGTAGATGCCGAGCCGCTCGATCGCGCGGATGCCGCGCTCGCTGGTCGGCGGGCTCGCCTTCAGGTAGTCGCGGTAGGCCTTGATCGTGTTGTCGAGCAGCTCCTGCAGGTCGTGTTTCCACTTCGCGAGCCTCTCCGGCTCGCTCGGCGGCGTCGCGGCGGCGATCTGCTCGATGTAGCCGTCGTAGGCGATCGCGAGGTTGAAGTACATGCCATCGTTCGGCATGTACTGCAGCGCGAACTGGAAGCCCTTCACCGCCTCCGAGAAGTTCCGCATCTCGAAGTCGTAGAAGGCTTTGCGCTCCGCGTAATAGGTGGTCAGCAGCGAGCTGCGGTAGTCGCGAGCGAACTTCGGGTAGTCGACATCGTCGTAGTCGGGGATCGAGCCGTCGGGGTTCGCCGGCGCCGACACGCCCCGCACGGGGAAGGTCATCCACGGCTTGCCGCGGTCGACCTCGCGGGAGGGCACGATCTTGACGACGACCGAGTTCCACTCATAGGAGTACAGCGGGTTGCCGTTGGCGTCCTTGCCGAGCGAGCTCAGGTCGCGGTTCTGCCAGTAGTAGCAGGGGCGGCCGGACTCCCGGATCAGGATGTCGTGCTTCCACATCCGCAGCGCGTCGATCTCGTGGGTGAACATGTCCTCGCGCAGGTCGAAGATCGTGTCCGGGTCGCGCCCGAGCCGCTGGCGGATCATCGCGAGCTTCTCGGTCAGCTTCCGCCGCTCCTCCGTCACGTCCTCGGGCACCCCCGGCAGGATCTTCCTGCCGTTCGGATCGATCCCGAAGGGGTTGTACAGCGCGATGCCGAAGTGGTCGTAGATGTGGACGTCGGTGCGGTAGTCTTCGACCTTCTGCTGGTAGAGCAGGTTGTAGGTGATCGTGTCGTCGCCCTCGACGAACAGGATGCCGTTCGGCTCGATGCAGTCGAGGATGCCGCGCGCGAAGTCGTAGCCGAGCCAGTTCTTCGAGCGGTCGTTGACGTAGTAGTTCCCGGCGATGCAGAAGAAGGGCAGGATGATCGCCAAGGCCTGCAGCAGGTGGACCTTGCCGAACGTCGGCAGGTCGAACTCCTCGAAGAAGTCGCGCAAGCCGATCCAGGCGAAGCCCCAGCAGATGGAGCCCATCGCCCAGGTCGGGATGTACATCGTGCGGTGCACGTCCATCTTGTGGAGCGTGTCCGGGTCGGGGACGATGAAGATGATGTACACGCTGTAGGCGGTCGCGATCCCCCCGCAGATGATGAACAGCCGCCAGTTCCGTAACGCGAAATAGAGCGTCCCGAACACGCATAACAAGGCCATCAACGCCCCGAACGCGAAGGGCAGCACCCCCGGGTCGGTCTTCGGGTAGAAGGCGAACTGGGTCTGGAACTGCCAGAGCAGGTCCTTCAGGAAGTTGAGCTTGTTCTGCCAGTAGTTCTCGGGCTGCTGATCGCCGAGATACTGGCGGCGCTCGATGGTGTAGACCAGGCTCTCGAGGCTGTCGGGGTTGCCGAAGTTGATGTCCGGGCTGGTCAACGCGCGGGTCGGCACGTACAGGTAGATCGCCATCGTGCTGACGACGATCAGCAGGGCGAAGGGGATGCGGGTCTTCAGCTTCTTGCCGAAGCGGTACAGGAGGAAGCCGCCGAAGCTGAAGATGAAGACCGCGACGGCGAAGCTCTGCGGCAGCCGCTTCATCAGCAGAGGGTCGCTGACGATCTGGTTCTGCTCGGTCTCGAGGCTCTGCAGCGTCCGGAAGAGCAAGCCTCCGGGCTCGATCGTGCCGATCGACAGGAAGACGACGAAGGAGACCGCCAGACAGGCCCCGAAGGCCTGCAGGGTCTCGATCTTCAGGCAGAACACCAGGAACAGGTAGAACGCGAAGACGATCGGGAACAGCACCGAGGTCGTGTGGTTGGTCAGCGCCAGGGCGACGATGAAGACGCCGAGGTAGAACCAGCGGTCGTTGCTGTCGATGCGCCACTTGATCAACGCGAGGAACATCGCGCAGATGAACAGCATGTTCAGCGTGTAGACCTCGGCGTGCAGGGCCTGGGACCAGAACACGCGCGAGAAGCCGAACACCAGCGCCGCGCCGGCCGCCGCCCAGCGGTCGCGGATCAGGCGCCGACAGAGCAGATAGAACAGGCCGATGCACAGCCCGCCGAACACGGCCGAGCTGAAGTTGATGCGCCACGCCGGGCTGCCGAAGGGCAGGTAGCGGAACATGTGCGAGAGCATCGTGTACAGCGGGTAGCCGGGCGGGTGCACGACGCCGAGATCGAGGGCGCCGGTGATGAACTCGCCGGAGTCTTCGGCGTACACCGTCGGCACCAGGGTCAGCGTGTAGATCCAGCAGGTCACCAGCGAGACGGCGGTCGTGATCAGGGCGTCGAGCCGGGTGAAGCGCGCGAAGCGCTCCTCGGAGCCGCGCGCCTGGACGTCCTCGCCGTGCTGCCGTTCGCTCGCCCAGGAGCTCTCCGCCGCGGCCTGGGAGCCGACGGCCGCCTCCCGCGCGGGCGACGGCGGCCCGTAGCCGGACCGGACGGCGGGAGCCGGCGTCGGCGCGGGCGTCGGCTCCGGTGTCGACGCGGGTTGTTCCTGCTCGCTCTGTGGCTTCTGCTGCGGGGCTTTGCTCTTCGCCGACGACTTCTGTCGCTTGCGGCGGTTTCTCCGCTTGGCCATGTCCGCTCCGGGATGTTCTTCTTGCGGCGGTCAGGGGTGCAACCCCATGCCAGGACTCTGCCGTTGCCGGAAGATCGGTCTGCGAGGCAGACCAAAGGCGGGGAGTCTAGCAGATTCTCCACGGTGAGCCAAGGCCCAGGTGCGCCAGGATGACGCCTCGCTGTCCGGCTCGAGGAGGGGGACGTCGCGGGCTCTCAGTCCTCATCCCGGTCGATCAAATGGGCTCATAGCGCTGTCCGCAGAAGGGACAGAAACGCATCCCGTACCAGCCGCTGCAGCGGTACACGGGCGCCTCGGCGCTGCCGATGCGCAGCCAGACCTTGACCTCGCTGCTCCACTGCCCGCGCCACTGTTCGGGCACGCTGGCGAGGCGGCGCAGGTCGGGGCAACAGAAGTCACGGGTCACGGATCAGAGCGCCTGGCGGATGACGCACACGGTCGCGTCGAAGGGCAGCGGCCGGTGGCCGTGGAACTCCTCGAGCCGCTTGAAGATCTGCTGGGCGATGTCCTCGGCCGATAGCTGCGCGACCTCGGCGATCACCTCCTGCAGGCGGTCGTAGCCGAAGGCCTCGTCGTTCTCGTCGGTGGTCGCGACGACCCCGGCCAGGGTGAACACCCACAGCTCGTCGGGCTGCAGGGTCTCGCGGAAGCTCTTCGGCTCGCCGAGGG
>JAUIEM010000308.1 GCA_030428695.1 bacterium | reverse complement strand
CCGCAATCGCGCGCACGACGTTGCCGCCACGCGGCTGGCGCTGCAGGCCCTGACCGATCCACAGCAGGGACGGGCCGGCGGCGTAGGCCCGCGCGGCGCGGCCGATCATGTGCGCCGGGACACCGACGATCACGATGATGAACAGCAGCAATACGATCTTCCCGAGCAAGGAGCCCTTCTTCTTTTCCGCCACGGGAAATTCCCTCCTGGTGCGTGTTTCAACGGGTGACCATTCTACAGATTCGTGGCCCCGCTACCAGACCCAGCGAATCTTTTGCCAGGTCTCGAGCGGGGCCGTGTGCGGGCCCACGAGGGGCAGCCTGGTGCCTCACACCAAGTCTCGGCGCCGCGCGCCAACCGGAGTCATTTCGCGGCGTTGAGCTTGGCTTCCAGGTAGGTCTTCTCGACCTTGGCGCTGATCTCGTTGACCAGCTCGCTGAACTCGGTCGTGCTCTGCGTCTCGGCGGCCGGCTTGTCGGCGTGCGGCACGGCGATCTCTTCGTTGATCGTGCCCGGGGAGTCGCTGAGGATGTAGATCCGGTCGGACAGGTACACCGCCTCGCCGATGTCGTGGGTGATCAGGAAGACCGTCGCCTCGACGTCGTTCCAGATCCGGATCAGGAGGTCCTGCATCTCCCAGCGCGTGACACGGTCGAGCGCGCCGAAGGGCTCGTCCATCAAGATGATCCGGGGCTTGAGCGTCAGGGTCCGCGCGATCGCGACGCGCTGGCGCATGCCGCCGGAGAGCTGGTGCGGGAACTTCTCCTCGCTGCCCTTCAGGCCGACCCGCTCGACCCACTCCATCGCCATCTCCTTCATCCGCCGGCGGCGCGCGCCGCGGATGCCGATCAGGCTGTCGAGGACGCTGAGGAACGGGTTCTTCTCCCGCTGCAGCTCGTGGATCATGTAGCCGAAGGCGACGTTCTCCCAGACCGTCAGATGGGGGAAGGAGGAGTAGGTCTGGAAGACCATGCCGCGGTCGGCGCCCGGCTGTTTCACCTTCTCCCCGAAGACGAGCACCTCGCCCTCGGTCGGGCCGTAGAAGCCGGCGATCATGTTGAGGATCGTCGACTTGCCGCAGCCGGACGGTCCGAGCAGCGAGATGAACTCGGGCACGTCGGGGATGTCGTAGACCTTGAAGTTGACGTCCTTGACCGCCGTGAAGAAGCCGCTCTCGGTCGGGAAGCGCTTGACGACGTCCTTGAAGGTCACGACCCACTTCTTGGGATCGGGATCATCGGGGTAGTGCACGCGGCCCGTGCGCCCGAGCTGCGAGCCCGGCGCCATGTGCACGTGGCGCCGCGCGGGAGCGGCCTCGGCGCTCACCGTTTCGGCGGCGGGGGAGTCCTCCGCCTGGGGCTGCTCGGCGGCGGGCTCGGTGCTCTCGGTGTTCTCTTCGCTCATATCACTTCGCCCGCTGGTGGGGGAACAGGATGTAGATCAGCTTGTTCCAGAGGTAGTTGAAGAGGATCGCCAACAGGAAGATCACGAAGATCACCAGGTACATGCGCTCGGTCAGGCTGCGCTTGAGGTACAGCTGCAGCAGGTAGCCGAGGCCGGCGTCCAGGCCGAAGGTCTCCGCGATCAGCACCCAGGTGAAGCAGACGGCGAAGCCGAGCTTCAGGCCCTTGACGATGTCCGCGAGGGAGGTGCCGACCAGCACCCGGCGCACGATCTGCCAGCGCGTCGCGCCGAGGGTGCGGCCGGTGTCGACGTACACGTCCGGCACCTGGTTGAGGCAGCTGATCGTGAACGGCAGCACCACGACGGTCGTCGCGACCGCGAGGAAGCCGTAGGCGAAGGTCTCTCCGGCCCCGAACGCCGCCGCGAGAGGCCCGGTCACCGCCGGCAGCGGCAGGTACAGGAGCAGCAGGTGGTAGGGCTCGAAGACGTAGCGGGTCTTACCGAAGGCTCCCATCGCGATGCCGAGGGGCAGGCCGAGCAGCACCCCGAGCGAGAAGCCGACGAGGATGCGCCAGATCGTCGCCAGGGAGTGCCGGGTCAGGCGGCTGTTGAGGGCGATGTCCAGGCCCTTCTCAGCCGTCGACATGTCCGCCCAGGCGGTGGCCTTGTGGGATGTGTCCTCGAGCAGGAAGGGCTGGAGCTCCTCGAAGATCTCGCCCGGACTCGGCAGGGTGTAGCGGCTGATGATCCGGATCTCCGACGGGCGGAAGAGCCCGAGCCCCAGCCGGCGCGCGGCCTCGAGGTCGGAGATCGACACCTGCACCCCGGCCGAGTCGGTGACCCGCAGGCCGTAGCCGAGCATCATCTCCGCGAGCTCGGGATAGCTCGCCGGCTCGACCGCCGGTTGGGCCTCGGCCGAGAACAGCGTCTCCTTGATCGGGATGTCGATCGCTCCGAAGGGCCGCTCGCGGTCGAGCAGCACCTGGATCTCGGCCTTCTGCCGGTCGAGGGTGAGCAGCAGGCGCTCGCCGACGCTGATCGCCGGCTGCGGGTTGCGCGGGCCGAGGCCGCGCGCGTCCGCGGCCGCGGGGTCTTCGACATAGCCGATCACCTTCTTGTCGATGACCATGTCGCGCATGGTCTCCTGCTCGAAACGCCCGAGCTGGACCCCGACCGACTCGGCCAGGGCGTCGAGCAGCTCGGGGTAGCGCTCGTAGGTGAACGGACGCAGCTCTTCGGGAGGCGTGTCGCGGTACTTCTCCGGCAGCTGGTAGGTCCAGCGGGGCGCGCGGCTGCCGAGCTCGACCGCCGAGATGCGCACCTCGTGGTTCTCCAGCCAGAAGCGGATCGGGTCGCCCTTCTCGATCTGGAGCATCGACTTCGGCGGACCGAGCTGGGCCCGGCGCAGGTTGACCGGGATCAGCGCCTCCGCCTCGAGGGTGCCGTCACCGACCTCGCGGATCGCGCCGAAGCCGATCGACTCCTCGGCGACGTAGCTGATCAAGCCCGGATAGTTCGCCAGGGTCAGGGCGGGAATCGCCTCGGGCGCGAGCCGCGGGGGCTCGAGGGGCTTGCCGACGCGGCCGGTGCGGGTGTTGACCGCACGCAGCTTCGCGTCCTCCCGCGAGACCACCAGCTCGACCTCCTGGCCGACCCGCAGCCGGTAGTCGTCGTTGACGGTGACGACGACCGACTTCACCCACTCGGGCAGGTCGGTGGCGAGACACCACAGACCGAACATCGCGACGAGGAACAACGCCCCGAGGGTCAACTGCAGGCCGGTGGAGACGCTCTCGCGCACACGGAAGAACATCTCGAAGATCGAGAAGGGCCGCGCGATCAGCCGCCCGAGCTTCCAGAATCCGCGCACCGCGCCGCCGGGCGGAGTCTCGACGACCCGTCCCGGAAGGTTCTTCGCCATCGCCTGCTCCTTCAGGATTGTGTGGTGCGCGCCGCCCGCTCAGCGTCGGCGCGCCTTGCCATCGCGACAGGCTCCGGACAACCGGAGCCTGTGCGTGGAGGTCCAACGGTCAGAAGCGGATCACTCGCTTTCCATCGTCAGGATCTTCACCTCGACGCGACGGCTCTTGGCGTCGGTCTCGAGCGGCTGTTCCCAGCCCTCACCCTTGGTGAAGAACTTGTCCTTCTGCTCCTTGAAGACGGGGTACTTGTCCATCAGGGCGCTCAGGACACCGCGGGCACGGTTCTCGGACAGGCGCTTGACGCGGGACGCGTGGGCGTTGAAGAAGGCCTCGCCTTCCCCCATCGCCTGGTCGTACATCGAGCGGTCGGCGTGACCGGTGATCACGATGACGGCGTCGCCGAACTGGTCGGCCATCAGCGCGATCTCTTTGATCACCTGCTCCGAGGAGGGGTCGTACTCGTAGTCGACGTTGAAGCGGTTGGGCTCGAAGTGGATGTACACCGCGCGGGTGACGACTTCCTGGCCCTCTTCCATCACGACGTCGATGTCCGGGGACGGCGGCGCGTTCTTGTACTCGTCGGCGTTGTGCGCGTTGTTCGCCGCGTAGGTCTCCTGCAGCTCCATCAGGATGCTGTTGTCGGAGACCTGGTCCCAGGCCACCGGCTCGGCGAGGTAGCCGGCGCGGTTGTAGATCGTGCAGATGTTGTCCCAGGTGCTCTCGAAGTTGCTCGGGTTGTTCCGATTACAGAAGAACTCGAAGTTCTCCTTGTAGTTGGTCAGGTGCGCGTCGAGGGACATCTCGTTGGCGACGCCTTCGGGCAGATCGAACGAGCTGTCGAACAGCATCGCCGCGGTCTCCCAGTCGTCCTTGCACATCGTCATGCCGTCGAAGATGCCCTGGACCAGGCTCTTGATGATCTCGGGATGGTCGCGGGCGAAGTCGGCGCGGGCGGCCCACACGTCGGCGATGATGCGCTTGGCCTCGGCGGTGCTGGCGACCAGCTTGGCGTCGGGGATGCCGCTCTTCTCGGGGTCGGAGATGTTGTAGATGTCCGGGGCCCAGCTGACGCAGGCGTCGATCTGATCGTCGGAGACGAAGGCCTTGGCGGCCTGGAAGGCGTCACCGGTGAACATGAAGTTGACCTGGTCGGGGCTGATGCCCGCGTAGTACAGCAGGTTGAGCAGGAAGTAGTGCGACGGCGAGGACTCGGCCAGGGCGACCGACTTCAGGTTGCCGTTCGCGTCCGGGCGCAGGTCGTTGATCGACTTGATGTCGCCGCGCGCGACGATGCCGTCGCCGCCGTTCGACCAATCGACCTGCTGGAAGATGCGCAGGCCGGTCCGGCTGTCCTGGGCGAGCTGCGGCGCGAACAGCGCCATCATGTCCAGCGTTCCCCAGAGGATGTGGTACTCGCCCTGGGCGAAACCGTCGCGCGCCTTGATCGGGTCGTCGACGATCACGAGCTTGACCTTGAAGCCGTAGTCCTGGAAGAAGACGCTCTCTTCACTGGGCTCGAGGCCGCCATTGGCCATGATGATCGGAGCCCAGCCGATCCACAGGTTGATCGGGAAGACGACCGTGCCGTCCCACGTGTAGTTGCTGGTGCCTTCGACGGGCGGGAGGGTCTCGGACGGCACGAAGCTGTATGTGTCGACCGTGGTGATGCCGCCGCCCGAGGGATCTTCCAGATCGTCCTGCGCGACGACGGGCGCGCTGAAAGCAAAAGCCAGGGCCAGGAACAGGCCCAGATGTCTGGTCCGCACTATCTCTACTCCTTACTCTGCCAGAAGCCCGCGGCCGACAGACAGCCGCGAGGTGGTAGTTCCGATATGTGACGCGACGATACAGGATGACGCGCCGCTCTGTCAAACGGGAGGGCAGGGCTCCCGCACCGCGCGAGAGGCCCCGTGAAGGGTCGACGCGCCGGAGCGGGGCTCCATTCAGATCGCGATGTCAGCTCAAGCCGAATAGCTCGCCATCGAGCCGGGGGTTTCCCAGAACCGGACCTCTGCGACAGGCAGCCCGGCGGTCCGGGCGTGCTCGAAGATCCAGCGCGCGAGATTCTCGGCGGTCGGGGCCTCGGGCACCTCGACCAGCTCTTCTCCAGCCTCGCGCAGTACGGCAATCAGGGGGTCCCCACGTTCGAGCAGCAGGCGATGGTCCCAGCAAGAATCGAGCCAGCGCCCGACCTGGGCCTTGACCTCGGCGAAGTCGCACACCATCGACTGCTCGTCGAGCTGCGCGGCGGCGAGCACCACCTCGACCCGGGCGTTGTGCCCGTGGAGGTGACGACACTTGCCCCCGTGACGGCGCAGGCGATGCCCGTAGCAGAAGCGGATGTCCTTCGCGATGCGGTACATGCGCACGAGTCTACTCGCGCCGGAGGGCGGCGGCAAGATCCGCCAGCAGAGTGGTGCGCGACGCCAACCCGTCGGGGCGGACGCCTCTGCCGGACCGCGACGGGCAGCGCCACGGATCCGGCGTGCGCGACGCCACCCCCTCCGGATCGCGCCCCCCTCCCGGGCCGGCGAGCCGCGCCGCCAGCGGGATCCCGGCCGCCCGGGACCGATCGCGCTTCCTCTGCCTCCAGCGGCCGGTTAGACTGCGGGGGTACCGCCGAGAGGGCGCTCTGTATGGAACAATTCTACCTGACCAAGAACCTGGAAGCCGGCGTGCGCGCGGTGTTGATCAGCGTGCTGCCGAAGGCGCCGGGGGTCGACCACGACCCCGACCCCTTCTCCGAGCTGCGGCGCCTGGCCGAGACCGCCGAGGCCGAGGTCGTCGGCGAGCTGACCCAGCGCCTGGTGCGGCCCGACCGGGCGACCCACCTCGGGCGCGGCAAGGTCGAGGAGCTCAAGGCGCTGCTCGACGGCGCCGGCGTCAAGCACGTCCTGTGCGACCAGGATCTCAGCCCGAGCCAGGTCAAGAACCTCGAGAGCGCGACCGGCGCCCGGGTGATCGACCGCACCGAGCTGATCCTCGACATCTTCTCGCGCCACGCCCAGACGCACCAGGCGCGGCTGCAGGTCGAGCTCGCGCGGCTCGAGTACATCCTGCCCCGGCTGAAGCGGATGTGGACGCACTTCTCGCGCGTCCGCGGTGGCGTCGGGCTGCGCGGCGGTGAGGGTGAGAAGCAGATCGAGCTCGACCGGCGGATCATCGGCAAGACCATCCGCGACATCCAGGCCGAGCTCGAGACCATCCGCCAGCGCCGCCAGCGCATGGTCAAGAAGCGCGCGACCTTCGCGATCGCCCTGGTCGGCTACACCAACGCGGGCAAGTCGAGCCTGTTCAACCGGCTCGCGGACGGCTCCGCCGCGGTCGCGGACATGCTGTTCAAGACCCTCGACACCCGCACCCGGGTGTGGAAGCTGCCGCGCAACCAGAGCGCGGTGCTCAGCGACACCGTCGGCTTCATCCGCGACCTCCCCCACCACCTGGTCGAGTCCTTCCACGCGACCCTCGAAGAGATCGGCTCGGCCGACCTGATCCTGCACGTCATCGACGGCAGCGACCCGCACGCCCCGGCGATGCAGGCCGCGGTCGAGGACGTGCTCAAACAGATCGGGGCGGCCGACAACCCGAGCCTGCTGGTCTTCAACAAGCTCGACGCGATCGAGCCGACCATTCGCACCGCGCTGGCCGGCGACGGGGCGCTGTTCGTCAGCGCGAAGACCGGCGAGGGCATCGACCTGCTCGAGCGCCGCGTGCTCGCGATCCTCCGCAAGGACAAGGTGCTGGTGCGGGTCGAGCTGCCCGCCGCCGACGGCCGCACCCTGGCCTGGCTGAAAGCGGGCTGCGAGGTGGTCTCCGACCGCCTCGAGGCCGAGACCCACTACGTCACCGCCTGGCTGAACCCCGAGCAGCAGGGCCGCCTGCGCAACATGCTCCCCGAGCAGGCGGTGATCAGCCTCGAAGCCTGCTCCGACCGCGAGTTGGAAGCGACCCTCCCCTGACCGTCGGGCCTTCTCCGCACTGAACACAAGGGTGGCTTCCGGCCGCCTCTTGGCGTAGAATGTGCCGGTCGCAACCGAGGAACACCGCGGCCTCCGCTCCGGTCCGCGACGCCGGAACTCCGGGGCCGCGTCGTCGGAGTCGAGTCCATGAGCGCGGTTACCACGGAGCAGACGAGCCCTCGCTTCGTCTTCACCACCCACCCCGACCGTTACAAGCACCTCCAGCTGAAGATCGAAGGGCCCGTCGCGCACCTGCTGATCGCGATCGACGAGGATGCCGGCGCGGTGCCGGGCTACCAGCTCAAGCTCAACTCCTACGACATCGGCGTCGACATCGAGCTCGCCGACGCGGTCAACCGGCTGCGCTTCGAGCACCCGGAGGTGTCGGTGGTGTGTGTGCAGAGCGCGCGCGACGACATTTTCAGCGCCGGCGCGAACATCTTCATGCTCGGCCAGTCGAGCCACGGCCACAAGGTCAACTTCTGCAAGTACACCAACGAGACGCGGCTGAACCTCGAAGAGGCGACGAAGAAGAGCGGGCAGACCTACATCGCGGCCCTCAACGGCACCGCGAGCGGCGGCGGCTACGAGCTCGCGCTCGCCTGCGAGGAGATCTACCTGATCGACGACCGCAACTCGGCGGTCAGCCTCCCCGAGCTGCCCTACCTCGGCGTGCTGCCCGGCACTGGCGGCCTGACGCGGCTGGTCGACAAGCGCAAGGTGCGCCGCGACCACGCCGATGTGTTCTGCACCCTGGCCGAAGGCATCAAAGGCAAACGGGCGGTCGACTGGAAGCTCGTCGACGGCGTGTTCCCCAAGTCGCAGTGGGATGAGAAGATCGCCGAGCGCCTCACCGCCCTGAGCGAAGAGCGCGACCTTACGGGCGTGACGCTTCCGGACGTGAGCTTCGAGCAGGAAGAGGACACGTTCACGTACAAGTACGTCACCCTGACCATCGACGCCGCGGCGCGCACGGCGGCCCTCGCCCTGCGCGGCCCGGAGGCGGCGAGCGCGCTGCCCGACGATCCGGCCCGCCTCGGCGCGGACATCTGGGCGCTGCGCTTCTGGCGCGAGCTCGAGAACGCGCTCCTGCAGCTGCGCTTCAACTACGACGAGGTCGGGCTGATCACGATCACGACGAGCGGCGACCCCGCGGCGGTGATCGCCCTCGACGCGGCGCTCGAGGCGCGCAAGGACCACTGGTACGTGCGCGAGCTGCTGCTCTTCCAGGGCCGGGTGCTCAAGATGCTCGACGTGACCGCGCGCTCCTTCTTCGCGCTGGTCGAGCCGGGCAACTGTTTCGCGGGCAGCCTGTTCGAGGTCGCGCTGGCGAGCGATCGGATCTACATGTTGGAGGACGACGACGAGGAGAACCGCATCGGTCTCAGCGTCGCGCAAGCGGGCGGCTTCCCGATGGGGAATGGCCTGAGCCGCCTCGAGAATCGCTACTACGAGGACGCGGCGGCGGTCGCGGCGGCCCTCGAGCACCAGGGCGCGCTGCTCGATTGCGAGCAGGCCCGGAAGCTCGGGCTGGTCACGGAGGTCTTCGACAGCTTCGACTGGGAAGATGAGATCCGGGTAGCGGTGGAAGAGCGGGTATCCTTCTCCCCCGACGCACTGACGGGGATGGAGGCCAACCTGCGTTTTGTCGGACCCGAGACGATGGAGACGCGGATCTTCGGGCGGCTGTCCGCCTGGCAGAACTGGATCTTCATCCGTCCGAATGCGACAGGCGAATCCGGGGCGTTGACCTGTTACGGAAAATCGAGCTCAGCGAAGTTCCAATGGAGGCGAACCTGATGTCTGTAGACCATGATCTGATTCCGAACAACGTCGATCTGTCCTCGGACAAACGCCTGCAGCGCGCGTTGACGGCCTGGCACCCGAAGTTCATGGAGTGGTGGAAGTCGATGGGGCCGGACTCCTTCCAGGAGAAGGACGTCTACCTGCGCACGGCCGTCAGCGTCGAGTCCGGCGGCTGGGCGAACTACGACTACGTGCAGATGCCCGACTACCGCTGGGGCATCTTCCTGACGCCGTTCAAGGACGAGCGCACGATCAGCTTCGGCGACAACATCGGGCAGCCGACCTGGAACGAGGTGCCGGGCGAGTTCCGCAAGGAGCTGCGGCGGCTGATCGTCACCCAGGCGGACACCGAGCCCGCGTCGGTCGAGCAGCAGCGCATGCTCGGCCACATCGCCCCCTCGCTGATGGACATGCGCAGCCTGTTCCAGGTCAACGTCGAAGAGGCGCGCCACCTGTGGGCGATGGTCTACCTGCTCCACCAGCACTTCGGCAAGCGCGGCCGGGAAGAGGCCGAAGACCTGCTGATCCGGCGCTCCGGCGACGTCGACACGCCGCGCATCCTCAGCACCTTCAACGACCCGATCGAAGACTGGTTCGACCTCTTCTGCTTCACGATGTTCACCGACCGCGACGGCAAGTTCCAGCTCGCGGCCCTGGCCGAGAGTGCCTTCGAGCCCCTGGCCCGCACGACCCGTTTCATGCTGACCGAAGAGGCCTACCACCTGTCCGTCGGCGAGACCGGCATCGGCCGCGTGATCCAGCGCTCCGCCGAGCTGCTGAAGAGCGAAGGCGACGACCTGGTCAAGGCCGGGGCGATCCCCTTCGAGCTCATCCAGAAGTACATCAACTTCTGGTTCAGCTCCTCCCTCGACCTGTTCGGCTCCGAAGACTCGAGCAACGCCGCGTCCTTCTTCGCCGCGGGCCTGAAGGGGCGCTTCGACGAGACCAACCGCGAGCTCAACCCGGACCCGAAGGGCGAGGGCGAGTACTCCTACGAGACCTGGGACGACGACGGCCAGCGCCAGTCGCACACCATCCCGATGCGGCGCGCGATGAACGCGCTCCTGCGCGACGCCTACATCAAGGACTGCGAGCGGGTGCTCAAGCGCTGGAACCGGGTCCTCGAGCGGGAGGATCTGCCGATCCGCATGACGCTGCCGAGCGCGCGCTTCAACCGGCGGGTCGGCGTGTACGCGCCCCGGCCCTACGACCCGGAAGGGAACCCGAAGAGCGACGCCGAGTTCGAGAAGATGCGCGACACCTGGCTGCCGACGCCGGAGGACAAGGCCTACGTCAAGAGCCTGATGGTCCAGGTCACCGAGCCGGGCAAGTTCGCCAACTGGATCGCGGCGCCCCGTCGCGGTGTCAACAAGCAGCCGGTCAACGCCGAGTACGTCCGGCTCTAGACGCGGATCTTCCGCGGCAGAGCCGCTGGTCCGGGCGCCTCCTGGAGGGGAAGGGGGCGCGCCCTCAGCCTCCCCATCTCCGGATACGCAGCCATGTTTCCTTCCTACGAGAACCTCGAGGTCGCCAGGACCGGACGGGTCGTCACCATCACCCTGAACCGGCCGCAGAAGCTCAACGCGATCACCCAGGAGATGGTCGACGAGCTGCACGCGCTGATGGGCATCCTCGAGCGTGAGCACACCGACTGCGTCCTGGTCTTCTCCGGGGCGGGCGGCCGGGCCTTCGTCGCTGGGGCGGATATCGCGCAGCTCAAGGACCGCAAGGGCGGCGATGCGCTCAAGGCGATCAACGCCGCGCTGTTCGACCGCATCGCCGGCTTCCCCTTCGTCACCATCGCGGCGATCAACGGCTTCTGCTTCGGCGGCGGCATGGAGCTCGCGCTGGCCTGCGACATCCGGATCGCCTCCGAGAAGGCGCTGTTCGCCCAGCCCGAGGTCAACCTCGGCATCATCCCGGGCGCCGGCGCCACCCACCGCCTGCCCGCGATCGTCGGGCGCGGCGTCGCGCGGGAGATCATCTTCACCGGCGGCCGCTTCAACGCCGAGCGGGCGCTCGAGATCGGGCTGGTCACCGAGGTGGTCGAGCCGAGCGACCTCGCGAAGACCGCGCAGCGCCTCGCGGATACGATCGTCAAGAAGGGCGCGGAGGCGATCACCCTCGCCAAACGCGTGATGCGGCTCGACGAGGTGCCCTACCAGTCCGAGGCCGCGACCCTGGCCCAGAGCTTCCTGTTCGACTCCGAGACCAAGGCCAAGCGGATGGGCGACTTCCTCGCCAAGCAGTCGAAGTCGAAGCGGGTCAAGCAGCTCGAGGGCAGCGCGGTCAAGACCATCTGCGTGGTCGGCGCCGGCACGATGGGCGCGGGGATCGCGATGCTCGCCGCCCAGTCGGGCTTCAGCGTCGTGCTGAACGACATCTCCGAGGACGCGCTGTCGCGGGCCCTGGAGAAGACGATGGACCGGCTCAACAAGGCCGTCGACAAGGGGAAGATCGAGCGCAGCCTCGCCATCACTACGCTGAACAACCTCAAGACCGAGCCCGACCTCACCCTGGCGGCGGCGATGGCCGACCTGGTGATCGAGGCGGTCGCCGAGGATATCGCGATCAAGAAGGAGGTGTTTACGCAGCTCGTCGAGACCGCCCCCGACCGGGCGATCCTGGCGACGAACACCTCCTCACTCTCGGTCACCGAGATCGCGGAAGCGTCCGGCGCCGCGCCGCGGGTGATCGGCATGCACTTCTTCAACCCGCCGACGGCCATCGAGCTGCTCGAGATCGTCACGCACGACCGGCTCGACGAGACCGTGCTCGAAGAGGTGCACAAGATCGGCGAGCTGCTCGGGCGCACCAACATCACGGTCAAGGACTCGCCCGGCTTCGCGAGCAGTCGGCTCGGCATCTGCCTGGCGATGGAAGCGATCCGTATGCTCGAGAGCGAAGTCGCCTCAGCCGAAGATATCGATAGAGCGATGGAAATTGGCTATAAACACCCCATGGGTCCGCTCAAGCTGACCGATCATGTGGGGCTGGACGTCCGTCTCGCGATCGCCGAGTATCTCTATGAGCAGCTCGGGAGCGAGGCCTTCCGCCCGCCGGAGCTCCTGCGCAGACTTGTCGAAGAGGGCAAGCTCGGCAAGAAGAGCGGGCAGGGATTCTACAGCTGGTAG
>JAUIEM010000666.1 GCA_030428695.1 bacterium | reverse complement strand
ATTCCATACGAAAAAATGCCGCCGACTCGGTGGTCCTGAAGGTCCTGCTCGGCGTCATTGCGATCGTTTTCATCTTCTTTTACGCCAGCACCTCGGGCTTCAGCCAGCTCGAAGTCGCGGCTCGGATCAACGACCAACTGGTGACCAAGACCGAGGTCGACCGAGCGGCGCGGAACCTCGACAGCTTCTACCGCAACGCGGCCCCCGGGGCGATGCCATCGGGCACCCAGATCCAGGCGCAGGCGCTGCAACAGGTCATCAACACCGAGCTCCTGGTGCAGGAGGCGTCCAACATCGGGCTCGAGGTCGACGCCCAGGAGCTGCGCGACTCGATCGCTCGCATCCCCGACTTCCAGATCGACGGAGTCTTCAACAAGACCCGCTATCTCGAGGCGCTCCAGCTGAACCAGCTGAAGCCGGCCGATTTCGAGGAAAGCCAGCGGCGTCAGGTGCTCACCGACAAGCTGCTCAGCCTGGTTCGGGCGGGGGCTCCGATCACCGACAGCGAGATCGAGGAGCGCTTCCACTTCGAGAACGATCGCATCACGCTCCGCTTCGTCGAGATTCCGGCGAGAGAGTTCACCGACTCGGTCAGCTTCGACGATCAACAACTCGCCGACTTCTACGAAGAGCAGAAAGAGGCTTTCCGCCAGCCCGAGAAAACGGTCATCCGCTACATGGCCTTTCTCCCCGAAGCATTCGAAGAACAGGTCGACCCGAGCGAAACCGATCTCGAGATCTACTACGACGAGCACCGCGACGACTACGACCGCCAGGAGCAGGTGCGGGCGCGCCACATCCTGCTGCGCAGCCAGCCGGGTGCCAGCGACGAGGACAAGGCGGCGTTGCGCGAGCGCGCGGTCGAAATCCGCAAGCGCGCGCTCGAAGGCGAAGACTTCGCTGCCCTCGCCGAGGAGACCTCGGAAGATTCGACCGCGGCCAACGGCGGCGATCTCGGCAGCTTCGGCCGCGGCGTGATGACGCCGGCCTTCGAGTCGGCGGCGTTCGAGCTCGACGAGGGGCAGATCAGCGACCTGGTGGAGACCGAATTCGGCATCCACGTCATCAAGCTCGAAGAGAAGATTCCCGCCGGCACCAGCACCCTCGACGAAGTTCGCGACGAGGTGCGCAAGGCGGTGCAGAAACGCGAGTCGCGCAAGCTGACGTTGAGCAAGGTCGAAGAGGCGTACGAGAGGCTGCTCGACGGTGAGCCCTTCCCGGCCGTCTCCGACACCTACAACGTCGACATCGTCGACAGCGATCCGTTCGCGCGCGGCGGGTTGATCAGCGGGCTCGGACGCCAGCCCGAAGTCGTCGAAGCGGCATTCGCCACCGACGTCGACGAGCTCGGCGAGATCGTCAACGTCAGCAACGGCTACCTCATCTTCGAAGTCGTCAAGCGGATCCCCAGCGTGGTGCCGCCGCTCGAGGAGATCCGCGCCGACGTCGAGAGCGCGTTGCGCACCAAGCTCGCCACCGACGCCGCGTTAACCCGGGCTCGGGAGCTGCTCACCTCGCTGCAGGCGAGCGGCGACATCGACGCCCTCGCCGAGCAGGAATCGCTCGAGGTCGGAGAGTCCGGCGAAATCGGCCGCTTCGGCGGCTATGTGCCGGGGATCGGCAACGCGCCGACGCTCAAGGACGCGGCGTTCGCCCTGACCGAAAAAACACCGGTGGCGCCCGAAGCCTACGAGGTCGGCGGAGACGCGGTGATCGCCGTTCTCGGCAACATCATTCCAGCCCCCGAGGAGCGCCTCGGCAGCGAGAAGGAAGCGATCGAGCAGCGTTTGCGGGCGCAGAAGGAAGCCCAGGTGGTTTCCGACTTCATCGAGGAGCTGCGCGACAAGTCGCGGGTCGAGATCGGCCAGGGCTACGCCAACCTGATCGACGCCGAAGCGTAGCGGCGCGGCGCCCGCTGGCCGCGTCGAACCATGCCGGAAGCCTCGCGCTCGAGCGGGCTGTGCGCGACTTGCCGCCACGCGCGCGTCATCGAGAGCAAGCGCGGCTCCCGCTTCCTGCTCTGCGAGAAAGCGGCGGCCGACGACCGCTTCCTGCGCTACCCCCGGCTGCCGGTGATCGAGTGCCCCGGTTTCGCCGAGGTCGAGGTCAGCTGACGTTCAGCAGCAGATCCCAGGCCTCCTGAATCGACTGCACGCCGACGAC
>JAUIEM010000307.1 GCA_030428695.1 bacterium | reverse complement strand
CGGCCGACGATCCCGGCCACGCCCTGCGCGCGGCCGCCCGGCGGCAGCTGGCCTTCAAGCTGCCCGCGCCGGCGGCGACGTTGCGCGTGCCTGTCGGCGTGCGGCGTCAGGAGGGCCACAAAGAGCTCTGCCATCCGGTCGAGCACCTCAGCTTCTACGGCGTGGAGGCGACGGTCTACTCCGATGGCAGTGAGGTCTGGCAGCTCCCGCCCTCGTCGGAGCTCGAGGGCGAAGAGCTGCTGCTGTCGACCCGGTATCGCTCCCACGGCGACCCCGAGCTCGCGCCGGCCCACGAGCGGGAGGGCAAGCTGCGCCTGCCCCTGCGGGACGGCTTCGAGCGCGACGGCGACCGCATCCGCTTCCCGGCGACCAGTCACACCGCCGGCCGCTTCTTCACGGTCGAGTACCGCGAAGAGGAGGACGGCACCCACCTGCAACTGCCCGACGAGGCGCGGGTGCGCGACGGGTCGCTGTACCTGCCGCTGCCCGAAGGCGGCATGCGGGTCCCGAGCGGAGGCCCGGAGTACCGCTTCGCGAGCGAGCGCGAGATCGTCGTTCCCCTGCCCGAAGGTGCGCGCCGCTTCGTCGTCGTGCCGAAGGCCGCGAGCCTGTTCGGGGAGGCGGTCGCCGCCGAGGGAGAGACCCGCAGCTACTTCGGCATCCAGCAGAGTGAGCTGGTGTCGGGCAACGTGCTCCTGCAGCTTCCCCGCAGCGCCTCGCTGTCGCCGGGACGCATCGCGCTGCCCGCCAGCCTCGCGACCCGCGGCGACCCGAAGGCGGCGCCGCCGCACGTCGTCAAAGGGGGCGTGATCGCGCTCCCGTTGCCGGCCGAGGCGCGCATCCAGGGGCGCAACGTGGTCATCCCGAAGGCGGCCTGGGACGACTTCTTCCGCGAGACCACCTCGTACTTCGGCATCGAGGAGATCGAGGGTTTCGACGGCTCCCTCGAGCTCGCCGTCCCGCAGGGTACCGAGATCCTCGCCGACCGGCTCTGCATCCCGAGCGGCGCCTGGGAGCCCGAGGCCGCGCGCGACACGGCGCCGCCCTACCGGGTGCGGGGCGACGGCTCGGTCGAGGTGCATCTGCCCGCCGGTTTCGAGCGCTCCGAGCGCGGCGTCCTGATTCCCGCGAGCCTCGCCGACGTCTATGTCGAGCTGCCGGTCCGCGGCGACCCGACCGGCCGCCGGGAGTACCTCGGCATCGTCGAGACCCGCTACGAGGACGGCTCCCTGACCCTCGAGCTGCCCGAAGGCAGCCGGCTGCGTCGCTGCGAGGCCGTGTGCCCGGCCTCCGCGGACGAGCCCGGCGCGCCCGGTCCGGACTTCCGCATCACGCCCGACGGCGTCAAGCTGCGGCTTCCGGAAGAGGTCTGGGTGCAGGGCGAGCGGGTCCTGATCGAGCCGGGCGCCGTCGCGACCTTCTTCGACGCGAAGCACGTCGGCTTCGGCATGTACCTGCTGCCCGTCCAGCGCGGTGTGCGGCTGACCTGGCCCGGGGGCACCCAACGCGTCGGTCGGCGGCTGCTGCTGCCGAACGCGTTGCGCTCCGGCCAGGAGCCGAAGACCATCGCCTACAACCTGCTCGACGACGGCAAGGCGGTCGTGCAGCTGCCCGCCGGGGTGCGGCCCGGGTCGACCGGCGCGGTGCTGCCCGACAGCATGCTCGCCGGCTTCCTGAGGACGGTGTACGCCCATCCCGACGGCCGCACGATCCATCCGCCGCTGCCCGCTGGCGGATTGCCGGATGGGGCGCGCCTGATCTGGAGCGAGCTGTCCGAGCGCGAGCGGCGGCACCTGCCCTTCCCGCACGCCCGCGCCGCCGACGGACGGGTCGTGATGGCCCTGCCCGAGGGGGTGAGCTGGCACGAGGACGGCTCCTTCAGCGCCCCGAGCGACGCCACTCCGGCCCGCCCCCGCACCGACGACCTGCCGCTGGCGACCCTCGACCCGGACGAGGCCGAGGTGTCGGCCCTCGAGGACGGCGGCGTGCTGATCGAGCTGCCGCAGCGGCTGCGGCCGGTCAAGGAGGACAAGCGCCCGCCGACCGTGGTCGTCGGGCTCAAGCGCGGCATCGCCTTCTCGCGCGGGGCCTTCGTCCACGGCTACCTCGCCTCGGAGCGCAAGCTGACCGCCGAGCTGCGGATCGGCAACCTCGTCTACGAGCTCGAGCTCGAGAAGGACGGCCAGACCCGGCTGTACCATCCGGACGGGCTGGTCGAGGCCCTGCCCCTCGGTCCGGCCGGGAGCGGGGCGGACGCGACCTGGCCGCTGCCCTTCGGGTGCCGGCTGTGGCTCGGCGCCGCGGGCCTGCCGCACCTGGTCGATGGCCCCCGGGCGGCGCCTTCCCACACCGCGGCCCACGACATCGTCGGTACCCAGTCCTTCGCCGAGTTCCTCTCGATCTGCCGCGAGCTGGTCGCCGCGCGGGCGAAGAGCGACAAGGTCTCGGTCATCGGCAGCATCGGCAACCACGGCCTGCACTTCGGGGCGGTGCTCGAGCAGCTGCGTGCGGCCGGGAACACCGGCGACCTGATGGTGGAGGTCGAGGCCTCGCGGGGCGGCGAGCTCGAGATGGTCGTCAACCCGGGCCAGGAGGTGCTCAGCGCCCAGGAGCTGGTCGGCCCGCCGCTGTCCGCGGGGGAATGGACCGCGAGCGTCGCCGCCACCCTGGTCGAGCGCCACGGCCATGGGCCGACGCCCGAGATCGAGGGCTGGGTGCGGCGCTACGCGACCGGGGACATGGAGGTGCGGGTCGCAGCGCGGGTCGGAGCTCCGATCCTCGACAGCATCGGCACCCACACCGTCGGCAGCCTCGAGGTGACGGCGGACGCGCTGGTCTGGCTGGTCGAGCGCGAGCCCGAGCTCGGCCTCGCGCTCGTGCGGAAGCTGGTCGGCGACGGACTCGATGAGCTGCTCGACAGCTCGGATGCCCTCGCCGAGCTGATCGAAGTCTGAGCGTGGGTCCGCGACGATGAACCGCTTCAGCCACCTCAAGATCACCGCGATGCTCCTCGTCACCGTCTTCGTCCCGAGCGCCGTGCTCGCCTGGCAGGCGATCGAGGCGATGGCGAACGAGAACAGCGCCGTGCGCATGGTCTCCGAGCTGCGGGACGACGTCGCCTTCGAGGACTTCGACACCGGGCTGCGCGACACGATGGACAGCCTGGAAGACCACCTCGCCCGGACCCTCTCCCAGTGCGTCACGGTCGAGGCCCTCGAGGCCCTCGCCCAGGAGTCGCTCCAGACGTTGCCCTTCGACCAGGCCGTCGTCACCGACCGGGTCGGCCTGCACCACAGCAGCTTCAGCCTGGTCGGAAGCCTCGAAGGCGCCCACCTGGTGTGGCCGCTGTTCGAAGGCGCGGAGTGGCTGGTCGAGCGCAGGAGCCGCCCGCCCCCGTGGTTCGGCGACGTGACCGACCGCACGAAGTTCGGCACCTGGCTCAGCCTGTCGATGTTCGCCGCGACCTACTGGGTCGGCGAGGGCTGGCCCGGCAGCCAGTACCTGGTCGTCGCCCCGGGAACCTCCGCCGCCAGCGGCTTCATCATCCTCCGTCTGCAGAGCGACCGCGCTCGCGAGCACTACCTCGAGCCGAACCGGCGCCGCCTCGGGGGCCGGGCGCCGCGTTGTGGCCTGGTCCCGGAGCTGCCGCGGGCCTACGACGATGTGTTGATCCGCGACCGCGAGCTCGACGCGCCCTTCAAAGGCCTGTATCCGGCGCTGTTGAAGAACGTCGAGCCGGTGTCGTGGAAGTTCTCCCGCGACCTGGTCATCTGGTTGACCGTCGTGCTGATGGCGGTCGGCGCGGTGCTGACGCTGGCGACGGTCGTGCGGGGGATGCGCCTCGCGCAGCTGCAGAGCGACTTCGTCTCCACCGTCTCCCACGAGCTGCGCACGCCGTTGACCTCGATCGCGATGTTCGTGGAAATGCTGCAGATGGAGCGCTACGATGACGAGGAAGAGAAAGAGGAATACCTCTCGATCGTCGCCCGCGAGACCGATCGCCTGAAACGGCTTATCGAGCGTGTGCTCAACCTCAGCAAGCTCGAGAAGGGGACGAAGCGGTTCGAGTTCCAGCCCGAGAACGTCGGCGAGGTCGTGATGGAGGCGGTCAAGACCTTCCGCGAACAGCACCGTGGCACCTCGTACGAGCTCGAGCTGACGATCCTGCAGAACCTCTCGCCCGTGCTGATGGACCGCGACAGCATCGGCGAGGTGCTCCTCAACCTGTTGTCGAACGCCTTGAAATACTCCGGCGAGGATCCCAGAATCCGGCTGACCATCCGTGAGCGCCGTACCCGCGTGCTGGTCGAGGTCGAGGACAACGGGATCGGGATCCGGCGGCGTGACCGGAAGCGGATCTTCTACAAGTTCTTCCGGGCCGACAACAGCCTGGCGCGGGAGGTAGAAGGCACCGGCATCGGGCTGGCGATCTCCCGCTCGATCGCCCTCGCCCACCGGGGAGACCTGACCGTGACCAGCAGCGTGGGCAAGGGCAGCCGCTTCACGCTCTCGCTGCCGAAGTCGCTGGTCGACATCGGGCACGAGACGGACGAGAGGGCGGAAGAGAAATCTTCGGAGCTGGAGACATGGAAACTGTACTGATCATCGAAGATGACCCGGCGATCCTGCTCGGCCTGAAGAAGAACCTCAAGTACGAGGGCTATGAGGTCATCACCGCGAGCGACGGGGCGACGGGCCTGCAGATCGCGGTCGACAAGGCGCCGGACATCGTGATCCTCGACCTGATGTTGCCGCGCATCAACGGCTTCGAGATCTGCAAGACCCTCAAGCGCAGCGACATCGGCAGCTCGATCATCATCCTGTCCGCCAAGGACCAGGAGATCGACAAGATCATGGGCCTCGACCTCGGGGCCGATGACTACCTGACCAAGCCCTTCAGCGTCCGCGAGCTGGTCGCCCGCATCAACGCCGTGCAGCGTCGCAAGCGCCGTCACGAGCGCAAGGAGGCGAAGTTCAAGTTCGGCAGCTGCGAGCTGCACTTCGCCGCCCAGAACCTGGTCCGGGACGGCGAGCCCGTCGAGCTGTCGACCCGCGAGTTCATGCTGCTCAAGTTCATGGTCGAGAACCGCAACCAGGTGCTCGAGCGCAAGGTGATCCTCAACAAGGTCTGGGGCTACGACTACTTCGGCACTGCGCGCACCATCGACAACTTCGTCACCAAGCTGCGCCAGAAGATCGAAGAGGTTCCGTCACGGCCGCGCCACATCCTGACCGTCCGCGGCATCGGCTACAAGTTCGTGACGACCAGCTGACCTCTGCGTGTCTCCGCGATGGAAGAGCTCGCGCTGCGTCGCGCGCACGCACCCGGTACAGTAAAGGCACGCGAGCAGCCACGAAGTCCGCAGGGGGAAACGCGTGTTGGAAGACCCCAACCACTACGACGAAGTCAGCGACAGCCACAACGACAGCCTGCACGAGCTGCGCGACCGCGCCCGTCACGCCCGTGGACGCATGGCCGAGCAGCTCGAGCTGCTGCGCTCGCAGGAGACCGTGCAGAGCAGCGCGCACACCCGTCACCACAGCGATGCGCGACGGAAGTTGGAGGAGGCGCTCGACGACCTGGACGAGAAGCTCCGGGGCTGGGAGAACATAGACCCTGCGAGCGCCCACACCCTCCACGTCTGGTTGGATGCGCTCGAGGGTCGCGCGACGGAGTAGCGGGGGCTCAGGCGTTCTGGGCGGCCGGGTCCCCGCAGACCGCCTCGACCAGGCCGAGGGTGGCCGCGCACAGCCTCCCGTAGAAGCCCTCGCCGGCCGCCCGCCGCAGCCAGGGCCGCGCCCAGGCCAGATGCGCGGCCGCGAAGGCCGGCGCTTGCGCGGGCATGCGCTCGGCGATCTCCGCCCACAGCTCGAGCTCCGAGCCGAGGTGGTCCGGAGGTGCGCCCCGGGCCGCGGCCGTGTCGCGGTCGAGGCCTAGCTGCGTGGCGAGCGCGCGGATCGCGGCCGCCGGCGGACCTTCGTAGCCGCCACCGCTGACGACCGACTGGACCGGCGGCGGACCGCGCTCCGGATCGACGAATGCCGCGAAGTACGCGGCGGCGAGCTCCTCCAGGGCGGCCTCGTCGGTCGGCTCCGGGAGCATCATGCCGAGCTCCGCGAGGGCCTCGCGCACGCCGGCCAGCGTGCGCACGACCCCGGGGCTGAGCTCGCACTGCAAGAGGAAGCCGAGCAGCCGCGCGCTCGCCGCGAGCGCCGGGAGCTCCGCGGCGCTCATTCCAACCTCCGGATCGACACGACGGTGTCGTTGAAGCTCTGCTGGCCGGAGATGTAGTCCGGGGCGATCGGCAGGATCTGGTTCTGTGCCCAACCGGGGCCGGTGTTGCGCTTCCACTTCCGCCAGTCCCCGCCGGACTGGTCCTCCCACCACATGTTGCGCTCCCAGTCCTGGTCGCGCAGCCCCTCTACGTCCATGCCCGCCTCCTGGCCCCCGAGCGTGCCCTTCTTACGGGCCTGGGCGACCCGGGTGTACTCGCTGTGGCCGAGGCTGTTGCTGATCGCGATCGCCTGGGGATGCACGCCGCGGGTCACGACCACCGGCAGCCGCAGCTTGCGCTCGATCGGCCCGGAGCCGAGCGCCAGCCCTTCGAGCTTCGAGGCGACGAAGGCCGAGCGGTGGCCGGTCAGCTCGACCCAGTCGCCGTTCTCGATGCCGAGCCGCGCCGCGGTGTCGGGGTGCAACCAGGCCGGGTTGCTGTGCACGATCTCCGCACACCACTTCAGGTTGGCCGTCCTGCCGTGGTTGTGGACGTTCCACTTGAAGCTCGTCATCACCAGCTGATCCGCGGCCAGGCCGACGTGCTCGGGGATCTGCACGTACTGCGGCCAGGGGCTGATCTCGTAGTTGTGCGGCTTGTGGTGCGCCGGGCGGTTCTTGCCCTTGCTGTTCGCGCGGGCGATCAGCGCGCTGACGTCCTCGTTGCGGGCGACCCTGGCGACGAACTCCGAGTACACCTCGAGCTTGCGGCTCGGGGTCTTGAAGCCGCGCACCGGCGCGCCCTTGTGCATGATGCCGATGCCCTTGCCGTCCTTGGTGATGATCCCGCTCTCGGGGTCGACCTCGGCGCCGTCCATCTGCTCCGCGCTCAGGGGCCGCAGGAAGGGCAGGTGGTAGCTCTCCAGCGCCGGATCCTCGAAGGCGCCGACCTTTTCCATCAGCTCCCAGGCGTCCTTGTAGCCCTCGGCGGGGATGGTCGAGACGGCCTCGCGCATGTGGTCCTCGACGCTGCGCTCGGCCGGATACCATTCCTCCATGCCGCCGCCGATACGACGCGCGAGCTCGGGGAAGATCGCGCGCACGTCGCGGGCCTCGCCGAGGGGTTCGACCATCGGCCGGCGCATGCTGATGTATGGCTTGAGGTTGTACGCCCCGCGCGCGTCGATGTCCCAGCGCTCGAGGTAGGTCGTCCACGGCAGGACCAGGTCGGCGAAGCTCGCCGTCTCGTTGAAGAACGGGTTGATGCAGACGTGGAAGTGGATCTTCTCCTCGTCGAGCAGCACGTTCTTCGTGACCTCGGTCTCCGGCCAGGTCAGCGGTGAGTCAAGGTTGTACGACATGTACAGGCGGATCTTCGCGCGCTCCTGGGCGAGGTACCAGTAGACGATCTCGCCGACCCGCATCGTGTTCCAGCGGTTGGCGAGGACGAACTCCGGCGGGTCCGCGAGCAGCGACGGCGTCTTCGGCTTCGGGGCGCTCGGCGGATGGGTGACGTAGCGGCTGTCGTAGCCGCCGGTGTACATCCAGCACCAGCCGCCCGGCTGGCCGACGCTGCCGACCAGGATGTTCAGGAGGCCGATCGCGCGGTCGTTCCAGTAGCCGTTGTGATGGGCGCTCGAGCCGCGGTTGCACATCGTCGTCGCGCGCGGAGCGGCCGCCGCGAACTCCCGGGCGATGCGGGCGATGTCCGCCGCCGGCACAGTGCTGACACGTTCGGCCCAGGCGGGGGTGTACTCCGCGAGCTGGGCGGCGAGCTCGTCGATGCCGCAGTTGGCCCAGTCGGCGAAGAACTCCTTGGCGTATAGCTCCTCGCTGATCAGCACGTGGGCCATCGCGAGGGCGACCGCGCCGTCGGTGCCCGGAGCGGGCATGAAGAACTCGTCGGAGTTGCCGGCGGTGTTCGACATCCGCACGTCGAAGGTGACGAGCTTGGCGCCGTTCTCGAAGCGTCCGCGCTGGATGCGCTGCGCGCCGGCCACGTGACCCTGGTGCGCCTCGAACATGTTCGAGCCGAAGTTGAGGATGTACGTGGTGTGCTCGTAGTCCCCGAGGTCCCAGTCGCTCTCGAACAGGTAGGTCAGGTTCGCCGCGCGGCGCGCCGCGGAGCACAGCCCCCGATGGTTGAGCTGGGTGTTGGTGCCGAAGGCGCGCAGGAAGGCCGAGACGGCGTCCTTGCTGCGGTTGCGGCCCTGGTGGAAGGCGAACTCCTCGTGGGCGCCGTCTTCGCGGATCGCGCGCAGGCGGTCGGCGATCTCGTCGAGGGCCTCATCCCACGAGATGCGCTTCCACTTCCCCTCGCCGCGGGCTCCGACCCGGCGGATGGGATGGAGCAGGCGCTCGGGGTGGTACTGGTGGTTGAGCCCGGCGTGGCCGCGGGCGCACATCCGGCCGCGGGAGTTCGGGTCGTTCGGGTTCCCCTCGATCTTGATCACGCGGCCGTCCTTGACGATGCCCGTGATGCCGCACACGGTGGAGCACAGCTGGCACATGCCGTGGACCTTCGTGACGTTCTTGTACTTGTCGGGATCGGGGAAGCGCGTCTTCTTGTAGGGACCGGGGAGAGCGCAGACACCCGGCATCTTCAGCCCGGTCAGCTCGTACGGCGTCCCGGCGTTACGGCTCCAGGTCGCGAGGTTCTCCTCTCTCGTCGGCGGCGCGAAGCTCTCCTCCTCCGACGGCGTGGGGGTGGTCGTGCAGCTGGTGACTCCACCGGCCAGGAGCGCGGCTCCGAGGCGCAGAAGACTTCTGCGCGATAGGTTCCTTCTCATTGTTCTCGTTCGGCTCCCCATTCGTACACGTCGTAGGCCTCCGGGGCGTAGCTCTCGCCTTCGCCGGGGATCTTGTGCTCCATCACCGACAGCGGGCGCTGCTCGTCGGTCACGAACTGCATGCGGGGGCGCGTGCCCTTGTCGGCCCGAAGGGTCTCCAGCCGCGCCTCATCGTCGTCGAGCAGCCGCTCCTTCAGCCGGGAGATGGCGGAATCGGGGTCGTTCAGGTCGCCGAAGATCAGCGCCTCGCTCGGGCAGGTCGAGACGCAGGCCGGCTCCATGCCGACATCGACGCGGTGGGTGCAGTTGTGGCACTTGACCGCCTGGTTCGCGACCGGATCGATGTAGATCGCGCCGTAGGGGCAGGCGTCCTTGCAGGCGGCGTGGCCGGAGCAGGTGTCGTAGTTGACCTGCACGCTGCCGCCGGCGCCCTTGTGCAACGCGCCGCAGGGACAGGCCTTGATGCAGGGGGCGTCCTCGCAGTGCTGGCAGGCCATCGGCACCATGATGCGCGCCAGGCCGCCGCTCTTCTTCTCGTAGTCGTGGTAGATGGTCTGCCGGATGAACGAGCCGAGCGGCACGTCGTTCTCGGCTTTGCAGGCCACCTCACAGGCGTGGCAGCCGAAGCAGCGGCGGGCGTCGACCAGCCAGCCGTACCTCTTGCCGTCGGCGGGGGCGGTCATGCGCTCGCGCCAATGTTCCTCGGGCAGGATGGGCGTCCGCGGCTGCGCCTGGTCGGCGCGCACCGCGCCGGCGGCGGTCAGCGCCGCGCCGGCGGCGGCACGGCCCAGGAGCTGGCGGCGCGTGGTCGCGTCGCCTTCGGGGGGACGGGGGTCGGTCATGGGACTCTCCCTCGAGGTTGCGATGGAAGACACCGCGCGGCGTCCGTACCGGGCGTTGTGCATCCTTTCACGGTAGCAGTCCGAAGCGCTGCGTGCCTCTCGGGGATGGCGGGGAGCCGGAGCGCAGGATGCGGGGGGCTCGCGTGGCGCGCTCGCTCGTCTCGCCCGATCGGCTCGATCGGTTCCGGTGGACGGCACGTGGCTGCGCGCGGTTCTGCGGAGGACCAAGCTTCTAGCGCCGGCGGTAGGGACCGCCGCGGTCGCCGGCCCGCCGCGGGCCGTCGGGCGGCCGGCGCTCGGTGCGGCCGGTGGCGCCCGGGCGGACTCCCGAGGCGCGGCCCGTGCGGTAGGCGCTGCCGGTCGCCGACACGCCGCGCTCGAGCTGCTGGGGGTGGCGCATGCGGGACTTGCAGTCGTCGAGGCTGATCACCTTGTTGTAGTACAGCCGCTTGAGACAGGCGTCCATCGTGATCATGCCCTCTTTGGAGTGGGTCTCCATCAGGCCGTAGATCTGGAAGGTCTTCTTCTCGCGGATCAGGTGCGCGACCGCCGGATTGACGAGCAGGATCTCGTAGGCGAGCGCCCGCCCTTCGGCGTCGATGCGGGGGATCAGCCGCTGGGCGAGGATCGCCTTCAGGCTCAGCGCGAGCTGGGAGCGCACCTGGTTCTGCTGGTGGGAGGGGAAGCTGTCGATGATGCGGTCGATGGTCTGCACGCAGTCGTTGGTGTGTAGCGAAGCGAGCACCAGATGGCCGGTCTCGGCCGCGGTGATGCCGGCGGTCATCGTCTCGGTGTCGCGCATCTCGCCGATCAGGATCACGTCGGGCGCCTGGCGCAGGGAGTGGCGCAGGGCGGCAGCGAAGCTGTGGGTGTCGTCGCCGACCTCGCGCTGCTGCACGACGCTGCGGATGTTCCCGTGCATGTACTCGAGGGGGTCCTCGATCGTGATGATGTGCGCCTGGCGGTTGTTATTGATGATGTTGATCATCGCCGCCAGGGTCGTGCTCTTGCCGTGGCCGGTCGGACCGGTGACCGGGATCAACCCCTGGGGGCTGAGGGCGAGCGTCGACATCAGGGGCGGGAGGCCGAGCTCGTCGAGGGTGGGGATGCGGGTCGCGATCAGCCGGAAGACCGCCGCGACGGCCTTGCGTTGCTGGAAGAGGTTGCCGCGGATGCGGATGCTGTCGTCGTTGTCGACGATCGGGACGTGGAAGCTGAAGTCGAGCTCTTTGTCGCGCTCGAAGCGCGCGACCTGCTCGTTGGTCAGGATGCCGTAGGCCATCGTCTTGACCGCTTCGGCATCGAGCTTCTCGTCGCTCATCGTCGTCAGCTTGCCGTCGATGCGGTAGACGATCGGGGTGTCGGCGGTCAGGACGACGTCCGAGCAGCCGAGCTCGACCGCCTTCTCGAGCACCTCGGTCAAGTGCATATCAGCTCCTGCGGGTGGTGACGCGTCCGGAGATGTTCGCGACCCGGAAGCGGCCGAGGCACTCCTCGGCGTAGTCGCGGGACACCCCGCGCAACACCGGGATGATCGTGCGGTCGGTCAGCTTCATCGCCTCGTCCTCGGAGATCTCCTTGATCGAGGCGATCAGGGCTGCCGCCTTCTTCTTTTTGACGTCCGACGAGATCTTCGACAGCACGAGCCCATGGATCTTCTCGCCGCCGCCTCCGCCTCCGGCGCGCTTGCGCGGCTTGGAGGTCGGCGCGGGCGGAGGATCGGTGGCGACCACCGTGTCCTTGCGGCTCTTCTTCATCCGCGTCGATTTGATGCGCCGGGTGACCTTGTCGACCTTCTTGAACACCGGGGAGTTGTGCTTGCGCTTCTCCGGCGGCGTCGGCAGGCTGAGCTCGTCGACCTTGCGCGAGCGCTTCTTGCGCTGCTTCTGCGCCTGGGCGAGCAGGTCGTCGAGCTCGTCGGTCGGGTCGGGCTCGCGCGGGATCGGGTCGAGGGACTGGCGGCTCGAGTGCAGGATCGCGAGCGCCTCGCTCGGGTCGAGGGGCTGCAGCTCGCCTTTGCGGCCCTTGCGCTTGCGCTTGCTGCGCTTCTTCTTCTTCTTCAGGGGCGGCGGCTCGACCGGCTCGACGCGGGGCGGGCTCTCGGCCTTGACCTGGTCGAGGGCGGCGAGCTCGCGGTCGAGGGAGTCGAGGTCGATCGTGCTCGAGTCGTCCTGGAAGATGTCGGGGTCGTCGATCAGGTCGTCGTCGGACTCGTCGACGACGTCGACCGTCTCGATGCCCTCGATCTCGTTCGGCCCCGCGTCGAGGATGTCGTCGAGGGCGTTGAGGTCGAAGCTGTCCTCGTCGTCGAGCATCGCGTCGATCTCGGGCTCGGACAGGGCGTCGACCGCGTCGTGCTCGAAGACGGGCTCGACCGGCTCGAGGCTGTCGCTGTCGTCGAA
>JAUIEM010000306.1 GCA_030428695.1 bacterium | reverse complement strand
ACGAACTTCACCTGAATTTCATTCCCAACGAACGAGTTGTCGGCGACTTGATTGTCCTCCGAGCCTCCCCAGTAGTGCATCCCCAGGTTGTTTCGGGCAATCAGGTTGCTCTCAATCGAGTTGTAGAGCGAGTTGTAGACGAAGATCCCCTTGCTGTTGCCGATGATCACGTTCCTCGAGGCCTCGCTTCGGGTCACCTGCGTCAGCAAAATTCCGTGTGTCGTGTTATTGTAGAGTGTATTGCCGTTCGCAGTGATCCGTTTCGAGAACGTCTCCAAGACCTACCGCCGCGGCACCAACGAGGTCCACGCGGTCGATCAGGTCAGCCTCGAGATCGAAGGCGGCCGGTTGACCTTCATGGTCGGTCCCTCCGGCAGCGGCAAATCGACGCTGCTGCACCTCGCCGGCGGGCTCGACCGCCCGACGGCGGGCAAGGTCGTGCACGATCAGCGCGACCTGACCAGCCTCGACGACGCCGCGCTGTCGCGCTTCCGCCGGCACAAGGTCGGCTTCGTCTTCCAGCAGTTCCACCTGCTCTCGACGCTGACCGCCCTCGAGAACGTGCTCCTGCCGACCGTGCCGGAGGGCACGACCAACGCCCACCGCGAGCGCGCGCTCAGCCTGCTCGAGATGTTCGGCCTCGCCGAGCGCGTCGGTCACCGCCCCAACGAGCTGTCCGGCGGCGAGTGCCAGCGGGTGTCGATCGCCCGGGCGCTGGTCTACGACGCGCCGGTGATCCTCGCCGACGAGCCGACCGGCGAGCTCGACTCGACGACGGGGGCGCTGATCATGAAGGAGATCCGGCGGCTGAGCGGCCAGGACGGCCGCACCGTCGTCGTCGTCACCCACGACCTCACGCACATCCAGGACGGCGACGCGGTGTTCCATATGAAGGACGGCCGCGTCGTCGAGCGGCCCGTCTCGATCTCCAGCGACTGATGGAGCTTCCTTTCCCGGTCCGGGAGGAGCTGATCGCCTGCGGCGACCTCTGCCTGCGGCTGGTCGTGCCCGCGGACAAGGAGGCGGTCTTCGAGGCCTTCCTCGAGGCGGAGGACGCCTACTGGAGCGAGCTGTGGCCGAGCGCCCTCGCCTTCGCCCGGCTGCTCGTCGAAGATCCGCCCGAGCTCCGTGGTCCCGTCCTCGACCTCGGCACCGGGCTCGGCCTGACCGCCCTCGTCCTCGCCGCGACCGGCCACGAGGTCACGGCGACCGACGCCTCCGCCGTATGCCTGCAGCTCGTCGAGGAGAGCGCGCGGCGCAACGGCCTGACCTTGCAGACCCGCCGCTACCGCTGGGGAGAGCCGGCCCCGCGGCGCTTCGCCAGTATCGTGGGCGCGGATCTGCTCTACGAGGTCGAGCAGCACGCGGCCCTGCGCGCGGCCCTGAGCCAGACCGCCGCAGCGGACGCGCAGATCTGGCTGGCCGACCCCGACCGGCCGCCATCGCGCGCCTTCTTCGCCGCGCTGGACGGCTGGCGGGTCGAGAGCCGGCCGCTCGCGGGCCGGGTTGTGCTGCACAGGCTTGCACGGGCTTGACTTTAAACAGGAAACGCGGGGCATGCCCCGCGCATGACGAACGTAAGCTCGGCTTTACACGTGCCGAAAAACGACAGGTCTCAGATCAGGCGCAGACGCCCGATCAAAGTGCGGGTGGCCTGCGGCTCCTGGAGCTCGGAGAGGCTCTCGCGGGCCTGCTTCCGGGCGGTCAGGTCGCCAGAGGTGATCGCCTCCTCGATGATGAAGGGATCGAGTCGCTCACCCAGCTCCGAAAGGGCCCACTTCGTTTCGAACCGCATGATCACGTCCTCCGCAGTGACGCTCACGGGAAGAGTATGCAAATCGGGTGCCGGTGGCCAGGCATGTAGGACGTTGCGAGACGAAAATGAGCCGTGACCGCGGAAGCCCGGGCCCTGACCGCCCCTCCCCTGCGCTCGTGCAGCAAGCGACGGTGCCGCGGGAAGGCACACGGTCCGGCAAATTGTCACCCCGATCCGGACTTTTTGTCACCCGTGACGTCGATGCGTCTCATCCTGGGACGCCCGCTTGACCGCGCGTGCCTCGAGCCCTAGAGTGTGCCCATTCCCAGCCAGGAGCGACACATGGCCCTCAAGGAACAGTTCGAGGACGCCCAGAAGCGCGTCAAGACCCTCTCCAAGGCCCCCGACAACAACACGCTGCTCGACCTCTACAGCCTGTACAAGCAGGCCACCGCCGGGGACGCGAGCGGCAAGCGCCCGGGCATGTTCGACCTCAAGGGCCGGGCGAAGTACGACGCCTGGAGCAAGCGCAAGGGCATGTCCGCCGACGGCGCGATGGAAGCCTACGTGCAGCTCGTCGACAAGCTGGTCGGCTGAGCCTACCCGACGAGCACGGGCACCCCGTCCGGATCGACGCGCCGCCCCGGCGCACCGGCGTCCGTCACGCACAGGCCTGCCAGGCCCGCCTCCCCGTCCAGGAGCCCCGCGGGTCGCAGGCCCGGCCGGTGGACGAGCTCGAGGCAGGGGTACGGCCGCTGCCACAGCCACTCCCGCTGGGCGCGCACCGTGCCCGGCGGCAGCTGCTCGGCGCGGAAGGCGAGGAACACGAGCAGGAGGTCGCGGGCCGGCACCGCGACCCGCGCGAGCTCGTGCAGGCCCAGCCCGGTGTAGAACGCGAGGCTGGCCGCGAGGTCGGCGACTCGCAGGGTGATGTGGGCGAGCACGGCCTCGGCCCCCGGCCGCGCCGGCCGGCCCCGGAAGGTCTGCTGCAGCAGCTCGACCGTCAGCCCGCCCGGGCCGCGGGCGTGGCACAGGTAGCCGACGCCCTCGAGCTGCCCGGGGCTGCCGACCTCGACGCCCGCCGCCCGTAGGGCCGCGACCCGCGGCTCGAGCGCCGGCACCGTCAGCCCGAGCTTCCAGAACACCCCGTCCGCCGGCGGGCGTCCGCTGCCGGGCTCGAGCCGCACACACGGACCCTGCCCACCGACGCGCAGCGCGTCCTCTCCAGCGAAGCCGAGGTGGCGCAGGAAGGCCGCGCTGCCCGCGGGATCGGCGCTGCGCAGCCGGATCTCGTCGAACATCAGCCCGCGCGCCGGCGCGGCGCGATCTCGGTCAGGGCGAGGTAGATCGCGAGGGCCCCGGTCGCGACCCAGAACTCCAGGGCGTACAGGCGGCGGGTGACCATGTGCTCGAAGGGAACCTCCCGCGCCGCTTCCCACAACGGCCCGTCGACCCCCTCCGGCGCCCAGACGACGAACACCATGAACGCGGCGTAGCCCATCTGCACGAGGAAGTTGAGGATCAGCGCCCAGTGAAGGAGGCGCCAGGGCCAGGACAGCCGCCGCGGAGATGCCGCCACGTTCGCCTCCCGCTACAGGTAGATGTCCCGGATCCAGCGCTCGTTCGGCTCCGGGTGATCGACCGTGTAGTGGAGCCCCCGGCTCTCCCTGCGCTGCCGGGCGGCGCGGATGATCAGGAGCGCGACGTGGGCGAGGTTGCGCAGCTCGACGACCTCGCTGCTGATCTCGCGACCCCAGTAGTAGCTGTCGATCTCGTGGTTGAGGTTCTCGATGCGCCGCAGCGCCCGCTCGAGGCGCTTGTCGGAGCGCACGATGCCGACGAAGTTCCACATCGTCCAGCGCACCTCGTGCCAGGTGACGTTGATCAACAGGTTCTCGTCCGCCGAGGTCGTGCCGGTAGACGTCCACCCGGGGATCGTGGGCCGCTCCTCGAATTCGCGCTCGGCGAGCGCCCGCACGCTCTCTTCCGCCGCGGTCGTCGCGAGCACCGCGCCCTCGAGCAGGGAGTTGGACGCGAGCCGGTTCGCGCCGTGCAGCCCGGTCCAGGCCACCTCGCCGGCCGCGTAGAGGTTGTGCAGGTCGGTCTCGGCCCGGGCGTTGGTCACGACCCCGCCGCAGGTGTAGTGGGCCGCCGGCACGACCGGGATCGGCTCGCTGACGGGGTCGATGCCGAATTTGCGGCAGCGCGCGACGATGGTCGGGAAGCGCTCGCACAGCTCGTCGGGGTCGATGCCGGTCGCGTCGAGATACACGCAGTCCGCGCCGGAGCGCTTGATCTCGCGGTCGATGGCGCGGGCGACGATATCGCGCGGCGCGAGATCCTTGAGCGGATGGACATCCTGCATGAAGGGTGTGCCGTCCTCGAGCCGCAGGATCCCGCCCTCGCCACGGACGGCCTCGGAGATCAGGAAGGACTTCGCCTGGGGGTGGTAGAGGCAGGTCGGATGGAACTGGAAGAACTCCATGCCCGACACCCGGCAGCCCGCGCGGCGCGCCATCGCTACGCCGTCCCCGCTCGCGGTGTCGGGGTTGCTGGTGTACAGGTAGACCTTGCCGGCGCCGCCGGTCGCGAGAAAGGTGATCTTCGCGCACATCGTCTGCACCGTCTGCCCGTCGATGTCGAGCACGTAGGCGCCGAGGCAGGTCGGCCTGCTGCCGGGCAGCAGCGGGCGGATCTTCTGGTCGGTCAGGAAGTCGATCGCGATGTGCCGCTCGCACAGCTCGATGTTCGGGTGGGCCCGCACGGCGGCGACCAGGGCCTGCGCGATCTCGCGGCCGGTCGCGTCCTTGGCGTGCAGGATGCGGCGCTCGGAGTGGCCGCCCTCGCGGGTCAGATCGAAGCTGCCGTCCTCTTCGCTCGTGAACTTCACGCCGATATCGACGAGGAACTCGATCGCCGCCGGCCCGTGCTCGACGACGTGGCGCACGACGCTCTCGTGGCACAGCCCGGCGCCCGCGACCAGGGTGTCGGCGACGTGGGAATCGAAGCTCTCCCGCGCCGGCTCGGTGACCGCCGCGATGCCGCCCTGGGCCCAGGTGGTCGCGGCGTCGAGCAGGCGGCGCTTGGTCACGACCCGCACCGAGCCGTGGTCGGCGACCTTGAGCGCGTAGGTCAGGCCCGCGATGCCACTGCCGAGGACCAGGAAGTCGGATTCGATCATCGGACGGCTCCCGTCGCAGTCCCGCTTCCGTGCGTCCTCGGCGCGCCCGCGCCTGCGCCGCCGGAAGGGCGACCCGCGAGTGTACTCGATTTGCGGCGCGGAGGGGAGACCCTGCCAGGCACCCGATCCCGATTCCGATTCCGATCCGATCCGATCCGATCCCGATCTCCGCAATCGGGGCCAGACAGCGAGGGGCGAAAGTCGTACCCTGAGGCGTCGCGCGCCCCGGGAAACCCGATGCACGTCCTGCTCGTCAGCCAGCAGTGGTCCCGCCTGCTCAGCGGTGTCGGGACCTTCACCCGCCTGCTCTCCCGGGGGCTGGGGGCGGCGGGCGTGCGGGTCAGCGTGCTCGCCCCGGAGGAGGGCGGTCGCCTCCCCGCCGACCTCGCGGCCATCCCGGTGCGGCGCCTCCCCGTCCGCCTGCAGGGCGGCCACGAGCGCTGGCTGCGGGCGGCCTGGGCCTGGCGCGGCGCGCTCGCGGACAGCGCCGTGGACGTCGTGCACTTCACCGACGCCCGCGAGAGCCTGCTCAGCGCGCCCTCCGGCCCGTGGCTCGGCACGGTCCACGACAGCTACGCCGCGGACTGCCCGGCCTGGCCCTGGCAACTGCACGGCTACCCGGATGCCGGGCGGCGCTGGGCCTACTACCGGCTGACCCGCGCCCTCGAGGCGCGCGCCTACCGACGCGCCCCGGCGCTGGTCGCGAACAGCGCCTACACGGCCCGCGCCCTCGACCGCGCCTACGGGCTCGCCGCGCTGCCGGTGATCCGCAACGCGGTCGAGGCGCCGCCCGCGCAACACGCGGTCGATGCCGGCGCGGGCAGCGTCCGGCCCTTCCGCATCGCCTTCTCCGGCGGCAACCCCGCGCGCAAGGGCCTGCCCCTCCTGCGGCGAGCGGCCGGCCTGCTCGCGGAGCGCTTCCCCGTCGAGCTGTGGACCTTCGGCTTCGGGGCACCGGGGGAGGAAGTCGCCGGCCCGCTGCGGGTGCGCCACTTCGGCCTGCTGCCGCGGGCGGAGGCCTGGCGCCGCCTCGCGACCGCCGACCTCCTCGCCCTGCCGAGCCGGGTCGAGGCCCTCGGCCTGGTCGTGATGGAGGCGATGGCCTGCGGGCTCCCGGTCGTCGCGTCGGCGATCGGCGGCGGTCCCGAGCTGATCCGGCCCGGCCGCGACGGGCTGCTGATCGATCCCGGCTCGCTGGCCGGCCTGACCGCAGCCCTCGCCGGCCTGCTGCGCGACCCCGCCCGGCGCGCGCGCCTGGCCGCTTCCGCCGCGCTCCGCGCGCGCTCGTTCAGCCTCGCCCGGCTCGCGCAGGGCTACCGCGCTATCTACGCGGAGCTGCTCGGCCAGGGGGCCGGAAAGGAATAAGTCGAGCACCGAGGGTGCGGATGCGGCAGGAATTGTGGTGCTTGGCGAATGACGCATACCAGTCCCAACAGCAAGGTCTCGGCACCGAGGAACGAGGAGCAGAGGCCGCAGCGGCCGAACACCGACACCGCGAGGTACGAGTGGTGGCGGTGGAGGTGGAATGAGGCAAGTGCCACAATTGCGCCGCAGGCGCGCCCGAATGCCTGACTTATTCCTTTCCGGACCCCTAGACCTCGCTGCCGGCCTCTCCCGCTTCCGCCGCGCCGGGCTGCGCCCCCCCAGATCCCTCGCTGACCGCCTCCGCGAACTTCCGCACCTGCTCCTCTCCGACCAGGCTCATCAGCGGCAGCTCGACCCGCTTGTCGGCGTCGTCGAAGTGCAGCTCACCGTAGGCGAACTGGCTGTTCGCGGTGCGGATCAGCAGGTGCAGGTTCCGCAGCTCGGCGAGGTCGAAGACCTGGTGCTCCTCGAAGCCGATCAGCACCATGTAGCGCTCGCTGACCGCGAGGGTCCCCGCGTGGGGGAAGTCGAGGCGGCGCCGCTCGGTGCCCCGGAGCAGGCCGAACTGGAACACCATGAAGGCCCCGAGCAGGGCGAGCAGCAGGCCGACGCCGAAGCCGCTCGGCGGCAGCCAGGGCGCCCCGGGCGGCAGCCAGGTCGCGGCGATCGCGCCGAGACCGAGGCCGCCGAGCGGCCAGCCGGCGAAGGCGAGGGCGCGCAGCAGGTCGTGCCGGCGGCGCGTGGCGGCGAGATCGACGTCGACGGGCAACAGGGCGCGGGCCTCCCGGGGCACGGCCTCGCTGTCGAGATGGGCGAACAGCAGGGCGAGCTCTTCGGGCAGGTCGTGGGTCCTGATCCAGCGCATCGGTCCTCTTCCGCAGCTCTTCACGCCACCGCGGATCGGCCGCGAGGGCGGTCGCGCGGTGCCTTCCGGGTGGACGGCCGGCCCCGGGGGACTTCTATGCCGTGGGCGGGTGGCTGTCAACGTTTGTTGTCGCGTCGGCGTCCGCGCTCAGGGGCAGGACGATACGGAACAGCGAGCCGACGCCGAGCTCGCTCTCGACCTCGAGCCGTCCGCCGTGCGCCTCGATCAGGGAGCGCACGATCGGCAGCCCCAGCCCGGTTCCCTGCACCTCGAGCGTGTTGCTGGCGCGGTAGAAGCGCTCGAAGACGCGGTCGATCTCCTCGGCGGGGATGCCGCGCCCGTGGTCCTCGATCTCGAGCACCCCCTCCGCGCCGCGGCGGACGAGGCGCACGGCGACCTCTCCTCCGGCTTCGGAGAACTTGATCGCGTTGTCGAGCAGGTTGGCGAGCACCCGCCGGAAGCGCGAGCGGTCGAGGTCGACCGTCACGGGCTCCAGGGACTGTTCGAGGCGCAGCTCGAGATCGTCGAAGAAGGGCTCGAAGGTCTCGAGCAGCTCTTCGACCAGCAGCTTCAGCGGCACCGCCTCGCGGCGCAGGACCGGCTGTTTGGCCTCGATGCGCGAGATCAGGAGCAGGTCGTTGACCGTGTTGTTCAGCGTCTCGACGTTCTGGGCGACGGTGCCGAGGGTCTCGCGGTACTCCTCGTTGCTGCGCTCCTTGCCGAGCGCGAGCTCGAGCTCGAGCTTGGCGGCGGCGATGCTGGTGCGCAGCTCGTGGGCGACATCGGTGCTGAACTTCGACAGCCGCCCGTGATGGACGTCGACCTCGCCGAGCATGCGGTTGAGCACCCGCTGGATGTCGAGCAGCTCCGCGGTCGCCGCGTCTTCGGGCAGGGGCTGGAAGCGCTTGCCGGGCTGCCAGTCGCGCACCGCCAGGGTGATGCGCTGCAGGCGCCGCGTCAGCTGGCGGCTGACCAGGCTGAGCGAGAGGCTGAGCACGCCGGCGACGAAGATCGCGGTGCCGGCGACCAGGAAGAAGGCCCGCGCGACCCGGAACTCGACCTCCCGGAGGTTCAGGGCACCGGTCATCGTGTAGACGCTGCCCGGCAGGCTGACGTGCTCGGAGCGGTAGATCATGAAGCGTCGATGACTCTTCGGGGTCTGCCCGAACCCGACATCGACCGCGGAGAACAACGGCAGCCCGAAGACGTCGTAGGGCACCTGCCGCTGGGGGAAGGCCGGGTCGGTGTGCAGCTCGACGCCGTTGCGCTCGACGCGCAGGTGGATCGATGACTCGGGCCGGTTGTCGAGGTAGTCTTCCAGGTTCGGGGGACGGGGCCGGTTGGTCCCGCGGACCAGGGTGAACAGGCCGTCGGTCTCGGCGATCAGCGACTTCTTCGCCTCATCGTAGATCTCGTAGCGCCAGGCGAGCCAGACGATCAGCCCGGAGATCGCCTGCACGACCACCAGCGTGGCGATCAGCCGCCGGGAGAGCCAGCGGTCGAGGGTCGGCCGGGTCTCACTCCGCGTTCCGGAGGACATAGCCGGCTCCCCGGACCGAGTGCAGGAGCTCCGGCTTCTTCAGCTTCTTGCGGATGTTCCGGACGTGGACGTCGATCACGTTCGAGTAGGCGGCGTAGTCGGAACCCCACACGTTCTCGGAGATGGTGTGGCGGGACAGGACCTGCTCGGGCCGGCGCAGGAAGAACTCGAGCAGCGCGAACTCGCGCGGCCGGAGCTCGAGCTTCTTCTCGCCCCGGAAGGCCTCGCGCTTGAGCAGGTCGATGCGCAGGTCGCCAAAGCTCAGCTCGGTCTCGGGCACCTGGGCCCGGCGCACGAGCACGCCGAGCCGGGCGAGCAGCTCCTCGAAGGCGAAGGGCTTGGTCAGGTAGTCGTCGGCCCCGGCGTTGAGCATCGTGACCTTGTCGGTCAGCTGGTCCTTGGCCGTCAACACGAGCACCGGCGTGGCCACGCCGGCGCCGCGCAGCGCCGAGAGCACCTCTTCGCCGGTCATCTTCGGCAGCATCAGGTCGAGGATGATCACTCCGTACCCGGGCAGCCGGCCCTTCTCGGCCGCCGCCTTGCCATCGTTGACGCAGTCGACCGTGTAGCCGCGTTCTTCCAGTCCCCGCTGGACGCCCTCCGCGAGCCGTTTGTCATCCTCGACGAGCAGAACCTTCACGCCATCCTCCCGCACCCCGACCGAGGTGCCATTGTAACCGGCCGGTGCCGGTCTGGCATCCCCGTCACCCGATTCCCGGCGGGCAGGCTTCGGGTGAGCTTCTCTGGTATCTTGATAGAGGTCTCTGACCGGAGGAGGAATCATGCGCTGGGCGCTGATCCTGCTCGCCTTCGCCGCCACGGCGCCCGCCGAAACGACCTCGGTGCTCCTGCTCGAGCAGCGCGCGCGCTGGGAGTACCGCCACCTGTGCAAGACGCTGGCCCGCCTCCCGGAGGTGCGCTTCCAGGCCTTCCTGTCCGACGCTTCCGACGATTTCCTGCCGCCCGCCAGCCCCGGTCTCGAGCCGTTGCGCGCGCTGCCGGAGCCCCTCTCCGACTACGACATGATCATCATGGGAGACGCCGCGCTCACCGTCGACGACGGCCTGCGGCTGGTCGAGGCGGTGGCGGCCGGTACCGGGCTCTTGTGGATCGCCGGGGAAGCGGACACGGCGGAGGTTCCCAGCCCCCTGCTCAGCGCGCTGCTGCCGCCGATGGTCGTGCAGCGGGTCCTGCCGGGGGCGACGCTCGATCCCCGTGAGCTGCGCCTGACCGAGGCCGGGGAGGCGCTGCTGCCCGCGTCCGTGCGCAGCGGCCTCGGAAGCTACGGGCCTCGCTGGTACGCGCCGGTCTCGCCCGCCGACAGCGCGCTCGTCTTCCTCGAGCACGACGGGGGGCTCCCCCCCTTGCTGTGGGGCTGGCAGTACGGGAAGGGCCGGGTGTTGTTCCAGGCCAGCGATGAGATGTGGCGCCTGCGGCGGGCCGGTGTCGAGGTCTACGACACCTACTACGGGCGCTTGCTCGCCTGGGCCAGCGGTCGCATCGGACCCGCACCGCCACCCGCGCGGGACGAGCCTCTGCCGCCGGAGCCCGTCGGGGACCCGAGGGAGAATCTGCGCCTGGTGTGGTCGACGGCCTCCCTCGACCAGGGCGACGGCGTCCCGGTCGAGCTGACCCAGAACTTCTCGACCGCTCTGTCCCTGCCGGGCGGATGGCTGCTGACCTCGCGCCGAAGCGCGTTTCCGCACCTCTACGATGCGCGCGCCATGGCGCGGATCGACGCCGTGATGCGAGAGGGAGACACGCCGTCGATCCGGGTCGAGCACACGGTCCTGGTCGCCGTGGAAGGCGGAGTGTGGACGCCCGAAGCAGGGCCGGATGCGGTCGGCCCGCTCTCGCTGCAGCGGTTTCCCTGGCACGCCCAGCTCTCCGCCCGGGAGTACGGGTCGGCCTTCGAGGCGCCACCGGACGCCTGCACTCTGCTCAGCACGACGGCGGACCGTGTCGCCTTTTTCGGCTGGGTGCGCCTCGTGATCGGCAGGCGCTCGAGACTGTCGATGGCCTTCCGGGACATCCGCCTGCTGCAGCTGGCGACGTCGGGCGAGGTCCGCGAGACCGTTTGCGAGCTGCGCGAGCTCGCCGGCCTCGACGAGAGCTGGGCGGGAGCGATCGTCGTCGGCGACGACGGGCTCCCGCTCGGTCTGGCCGTCGTCAGGGACGGAGAGCTCGCGCTCGCGGAGTCGCAATGGACGGAGACGGGCCAGCTCGCCTCACCGGTCACGCGCTTCCCGGCCGTCCATGCCCGCTACGGGCGGGGGGTCCTGGCGGCGGCGCGGACCGGCCGGCGGCATCTGGTCGTGTTCCGACTCCCGGGCCGCGCGATGGACCTCGATCGCGCCCTCTGCCAGGACGCTGCCGTCGAGGCGCTGGCCGAGGTCGAGCTGACGATGGTCTTCCTCGACGACGGCGAGCTCGGCGCGATGCACGCCGACACCTTCGCGTACTGGAGTGGAGAAGAGGAGGTGCTGCCGTTGGTGCTCCTGCTCGACGCCGAAGAGCGCGAGCTCCGGCGCGCGCCCGACCTCACCCTGCCCGCGCTGCTCGACTGGCTCGACGACTGATTCCACCGCCGCCCCTGCCGCTTTGACAGCATGGCCGAAGGGCCCTGGGGCACCCTGCCAGTGTGACAGCATCGCGACCGGCCTGACAGGCCGACTCCAAACGGTCTGGCGTTTGCTGTGACACCTGCACCATCCAGTCCGCCGGGTCGGTCTCGCTGACCACCCGCGCCAATCATGCAGGAGGCTCCTATGGCCAAGCAGATGGCCTTTGATGCAGAAGCGCGCAACGCGCTGCGCTCCGGCGTCCGGAAGCTCGACCGCGCGGTCCGCGTCACCCTCGGCCCGAAGGGCGAGAACGTCATCATCGATCGCAGCTGGGGCGGCCCCTCGATCACCAACGACGGCTCGACCGTCGCCGAGGAGATCGACCTCAGGGATCCCAACGAGAACATGGGCGCGCGGCTGATCCGCGAGGCGGCCAAGAAGACGAGCGACCAGTCGGGCGACGGCACGACCACCTCGACGGTGCTCGCCGCGACCATCTATGAGGAAGGGCTGAAGCACGTCGCCGGCGGCGCCGACCAGACCGGCCTGTCCCGGGCGATCCAGCGTGCGACCGCCGAGATCATCGACGAGCTGCGCAGCAAGGCCCGCGAGATCGACGTCAGCGAGGTCGAGCGCATCGCGACGATCGCCTCCGGCGGCGACCGCACGATGGGCGCGCTGCTCGCCGAGGCCTTCGACAAGGTCGGCAAGGACGGCGTGATCACGGTCGAGGAGAGCAAGACCTCCGACACGACCGTCGAGGTCGTCGAGGGCATGCAGTTCGACCGCGGCTTCCTCTCCCCGCACTTCGTCACCGACGGTGACCGCCTCGAGTGCGTGCTCGAGAACCCGTTCATCCTCCTCAGCGAGGGCAAGATCAGCAGCATCCAGCAGCTCGTCCCGATCCTCGAGAAGGTGTCGGAGGCCCGCCGCCCCCTGCTGATCGTCGCCGAGGACGTCGAAGGCGACGCCCTGCGCACCCTGGTCGTCAACCGCATCCGCGGCACCATCTCC
>JAUIEM010000305.1 GCA_030428695.1 bacterium | reverse complement strand
CGTGCCCGAGACGCCGCGGAACAAGACGGCGGAGTTCGCGGTCCCCAACTTCCTGACCGAAGAAGAGAGCAGCTCCGAGCTGCAGGCCGTGCCCGAGCGGCGCAAGACGGCGGAGTTCGCGGTCCCCAACTTCCTCGCCGACGAAGAGGACGAAGAGGACGCGCTGTCCGAGCCGGCGGCCGCAGGCGACGCTCCCGGGAAGAAGAAGAAGTCGAAGTCGGCCGAGTTCAAGATCCCCGAGTTCCTGCAGGACGGCAAGCCGCCGCCCGAGCCCGAGCCCGCCGACGAGAAGGACGACAAGCCCGAGGGCTTCAAGTCGGCCGAGTTCAAGATCCCCGAGTACAAGGGCGGCGAAAAGGCCGCGCCCGCCCGGGCCCGGACGGAAGAGCCCGAGGCCGGGGACGAGAAGCCCGCCGGCTTCAAGTCGGCCGAGTTCCGCGTCCCCAGCGAAGTCGACGTGTTCAGCGGCGAAGAGCCCGACTTCGCGCTGAGTGACGACGCCAAGCGCTTCCAGGCCGCGCAGACCCTGATCGAGCCGGACGAGGAAGGCTTCAGCGAGTTCCGCTCCGGCGAGGTCGACATGGCGGTCCGCAAGGCGGGCTTCCAGGCCGCGAAGACCATGGTCGACATGGAGGCCCCGAGCTTCGAAGACGAGGACGAGGACGAGGAACAGGACGAGCGGCAGAACTTCCAGGCCATGCGCACGATGGTCGACATGGAGGCTCCGAACCTCGACGACGAGGAAGAGGAACAGGACGCCGAGACCGCCAAGCACCGCGCGAGCTTCCAGGCGATGCGCACGATGCCCGAGCGGCCCGTGCCGCAGATCGAAGAGGCCCACGAGGAGAAGCGCGCCTTCCAGCTGGCCCGCACGATCCCGGAAGAGACCGACTACGCGGCGGCGTTGGCGGAAGAGGACGCGAAGGACGACCCGGCCGGCTTCCAGTCGGCCCAGACCCTCGTCGACGCCGAGGACATCCAGCCGCTCAAGCGTACCCAGGCCAACGCGGCCGATTTCCAGACCTCGCCGACCCTGCCCGACTCCGAGGACATCGGCCCGCTCCGTCGCGCGCCGACCGAGCCGGAGTACGACGCGGTCGCGGCGGCGCGTCGGCGGGTCTCCGGTCCGCACCGCGCGCTCGGCGCGGAGCCGGAAGAAGAGGCGCCGGCGAAGAAGTCGCCGCTGCCGATGATCGCCGTGATCCTCGTCCTGCTCGCGGTGCTCGGCTTCGGAGGCTACAAGCTGTTCGTCGAGGATTCCGGTCCGAGCCAGCAGGACAAGGACGCCGTGCTCGAGAGCCTCGGGACGGCCGTCGACAAGTCGATCGAAGCGGGTCTGTTCCCGGAATGAGCCTGCTTACGGCAGAGCAACAGCAGGACCTCCTGCGCCTCGCCCGGGCGAGCATCACCTCCCACCTGCAAGACAGCCCCACGCCCGCGCTGCCGGAAGGCGACGCCTTCCGCCAGCGCTACGGCTCCTTCGTCACGCTGCACCGGGGCGCCGAGCTGCGCGGCTGCCTCGGCTGGATCGAGCCGCGCAAGCCGCTCGCCGAACAGATCCTGCACCTGGCCCGGATGGCCGCCAGCCAGGACCACCGCTTCCCTCCGGTCGCCGCCGACGAGCTGCCGGAGCTGCACGTCGAGATCTCGCTGCTCAGCCCGACACGGCAGGTGCGCGACGTCGCCGAGCTCGAGGTCGGCCGCGACGGCCTGATCATCAGCCGCGGCGACAAGCGCGGGCTGCTGCTTCCCCAGGTCGCGAGCGAGCGCGGCTGGGACGTCCCGACCTTCCTCGCCCAGACCTGCGTCAAGGCCGGCCTGCCCACCGACGCCTGGCGCGACGCGAGCATCGAGGCCTTCTCCTGCGAGGTCTTCTCCGAGTCGGGCGCGCGCGACCGATGAACAAGCGCGAGCTGCAGACCCTCCTCGCCGAGCGCAACCTCTACGCCCGCAAGGAGCACGGACAGAACTTCCTCGTCGACGGGAATCTGCGGCGCTACGTCGCCGAGCAGGCCCGCCTCGACGCGAGCACCGTCGTGCTCGAGGTCGGCACGGGCCTCGGTCAGCTGACCCAGGAGCTGGTCCAGAGCGCCGGGCACGTCGTCAGCGTCGAGATCGACGAGCGCCTGCTCGTCGTCGCGCGCGAGCGGCTCGCTTCCCACGCCAACCTGACCCTGGTCGCGGGCGACTGCCTGCGTAAGAAGTCCGCCCTCGCCGAGCCGGTGACCAGTGCGCTGCGCGAGGCGGGGGCCGGCGACTTCGTGCTCGCTGCCAACCTGCCCTACAACTGCGCCTCGCCGCTGCTGCTCGCCCTGCTCGAGGCGGAGGACCCGTGGCTGTCGCGGGCGGTGGTGATGGTGCAGAAGGAGGTCTGCCAGCGCTGGGAAGCCGGCCCCGGCAGCAAGGCCTACGGCGTGCCGAGCATCCTGATGCAGCTGCTCGCCCGCTGCGCGCTGCTCAAGAGCGTCAACCCGAGCTGCTTCTGGCCCCAGCCCCAGGTCGTCTCCGCGATCGCCGGCATCGAGCGGCTGCCCGCGGAGCAGGCGGTCCCGCGTGCGCTGTACGAGGCGGTCAAGAAGCTGGTGCGCAGCCTGTTCTGCTACCGGCGCAAGACCCTCAGCAAGGCGAGCAAGAGCGCCCGCGATCTGCCGTGGAGCAAGGCGCAGGTGCTCGCGGCCTTCGCCGCGGCGGGCATCGACGCCAAGGCCCGGGTCGAGACCGTGGAGGTCGCGGCCTTCTGCGAGGTCGCGCGGACGCTCCTGGCGGGCTGAGCCTTGCAGGTCCCGCGCGGAGCGGGTACCACACAAGCCGGGGCGTGTCGACCTCGGGAGGAGTTCTCTCCCAGCCGGCGGGCGGGGGTGAACCCGCCCCTACCCGAGCAAGGAGCCAAGCGGGTACAGGAAGCGCACGACACCGAGGTAGGGGAGGGGTTCACCTCCCGTCGTCCGGTCGCGAACAAGTTCTCTTACACCAGCAAGGTCAGCATCCACCGGGAGGATTCGGCGATGAAGGTGACCATCCGCTACTGCACCAGCTGAGGCTACAAAGCGCGGGCGGCAAGTCTTGCCGCCGACATCGAGAAGGCGCTCGGGGCCGAGGTCGAGATCGTCGAGGGCAACATCGGACAGTACGACGTCGAACATCAGGGCGAGGTCATCGCGACCCGCGAGCGCGGCTTCTTCAAGCGCATCCTCGGCGGCGGCTGGCCGCTCGCCGAGGACGTGATCGCCACCCTGAAAGCGCGGACCGTCGCGACCTGAGATGGGGTACGCCGGGGCGGGCGACAAGCAGCGCGAGGTCCTCGACGACCTGCTCGCCTCCGGCCGCGAAGATCTGCGCGAGCCGCTGCTCCAGCTCGCCCGGGCACCGGGGCTGGACGCGGCCGTCGGCCTCCTCCGCCGCTACTTCGCGGGCCACCGCCAGGGCGACATCGCCGGCCTGCGGCGCGTCGTCTCGGCCTTTGCGGACAAGCGCCTCGTGCGCGCGCTCGTCGCCGGCATCCTCGAGGACGAGCAGGCGCTCGAGCGCATCGCCCGGAGCTCCTACCCGCACCCGATCGGCTTCGACAAGCTGGTCCTGCACCACGAGCCGGGGGGCTTCAAGCTGCGCCTGCACGTCTACTGGCGCACCCCGCAGGAGCTGGCGGCCGAGCGCATCCACCTGCACCGCTTCGAGATGGCGAGCTCGCCCATCACCGGGGAGCTGACCAACCACCTGTACGCCGTGCGCGCCGCCGACGCGCCGGGGATCGCCTGCGCTCCGCGGGAGGGCGCCGAGACCCTGCGCTTCCACGCCTACAGCGGCTATCTGCGCGACGCGGAGGGGGTGCTGCACCAGCGCTTCCTCGGCACCGCCGCCCTCGAGCGCAAGGGCTCGCTGACCTTCGTGCCCGGGCAGACCTACGCCCAGGGCCTCGAGGCGCCGCACTACGTCGAGACCAACGCCGAGACCGGCCACACCAACCGCGACGTGTGCTCGACGATCTACGTCCACGGGCCGAAGCTCGTAGATCCCGCCGGGCGGCGCATCCCGGTGCTGTTCGAGGAGGAGCGCATCCCCGACCGGGTGATCACGCCGATCCCCTGCCTGTCGGTCGAGCAGCTCGAGGGCTCCCTGCGGCGCTACCTCGCCCTGCTCGACGAGAGCCTGCGCTTCTACGCCTGGCTGTACGACCCGAAGTACGGGCGCAACCTGTCGGTCGGCATGGTCGCCGGCTACCTGCTGTCGGAGGTGTTCGGCTCGATCCGCACCGTCGAGGAGTGGGAGAGCCACCGGCGCGCCTGCGAGGAGCTCCTCGCCCACCGCTCCCGTACCCTCGCCCGGCTCGTGCGCGGCGAGCTCGACCTCGCGCAGCTCAGCGAGCCCCGCGAGGTGCGCTACTTCCAGCAGCTGCTGAACAAGAGCTACGCCTTCCCGGACGGACGGGAGGCCTGGCTGCGCCACTATGGTGACCTCGCCCGCGAGCTCGAGCGCTATCTCGGTGCGCTGGTCGGCGACTACGCCCGCAACCCGGACATCAAGGTGCTGAAACCGATCTGGGACATGCCGACCACGAACCTGCGCGGGGGAGCCCACTACGGCCGCATCGCCGCCCTGCTCGAGGCCCTCGTGCCGGCCCGGAGGCTCGCGCTCGCGAAGTTCCGGACGCCGGTCGCGTCCCGTGACGACGGCAAGGGGCCGGTCAGCGAGGTCGACGAGGAGGTGCAGAAGGCGGTGCGCACGGTGCTCGACCAGCACTTCCCCGGCACCCCCTTCGTCGGCGAAGAGGGTCCCACGGACCGGACGTCGGCAGCGGCGTGCCGGTGGCTGGTCGATCCGATCGACGGCACCCGGAACTTCCTCGCCGGGCACAAGAACTTCGCGGTCTCCCTCGCCCACCAGGCGTGGGCCGAGGGCTGGCGCACCACCGACGCCGTCGTCGCTCTGCCCGCCCACGGCGAGACCTACTGGGCCGAGCGCGGTCACGGTGCCTACCTGATCGGCGCCGACGGACGCGAGACCCGGCTGCGGCTGCCGGAGAGCCCGCGGGGAGCCGGCGACGGCCCCGGCCTGCGAGGGGCGCTGATCGACGTCTCGATGCGCGGGCTCGGGCGCTTCCGCCTGCCCCTGCTCGCGGCGCTGCTCGAGGCGGGCGCAGTGTGGCGCTCGAGCGGCTCGGCGGCGATGATGTGCGCGATGGTCTCCGGCTGCGGGAACCAGGCGGCCCTCGTCACCGCCGAGCCGTACGATGTCGCCGCCGGCCTGCTCGTCGCGGAGGAAGCGGGGGCGCGGGTCGCCACGCGCGACGTCGAGCGCGCGGCGGGGCGCTTCCGCCTGTACGTCGTCGCCGAGAGCGGCCTGCACGAGGCGCTGCTGCAGGTGGTCGACGGCGTGCTCGCAGCTTCCGACACCGACGGCGGCGCGCCGTCGCAGGGTTCTACACGGACTTGACGGACGAGACTCAAGCGGGACGCAGCGCTGCCAGCGCGCTGCGCCTCCCGCGCTGCGGCTTGCCGGGCATGGGGTTTGCTGCTAAGTTCAAGGCCGCGATCCACCACGCGAATGAGGAACACCATGCCTGACTCCAACGCCACCGTCGTCGAGGGCGTCGTCGTCCTGAGCAACCGCTGGTCCCTGCGGCTGCCCGTCCCGTTCTCGAAGCGCCAGGACGGAGAGGACGTCGTGCTGTGGCGGCCGGAGTTCACGATCTGGATGTCCGAGTGGGGCGCCGAGCTCGCCGACGCCGATGCGGGCCTCGAGCGGATCCGCGACGAGATGCCGGGCGACGCTGTCGAAGAGGCGGTCGAGCGCGACGACGACGTCATCCACTTCGGCTACTCCCTCGTCGAGCGCCGCGGGCGGCGTCGCATGCACGTCTTCCACGGCTTCGTGCTCGGCTCCGCCGGCGAGGCCCAGCTCGCGATGTACCTCAAGCGGGCCGAGGACCTCGAGCTGGCCCGCGCGATCTGGCGCAGCCTCGGCCCCATCCCGCTCGAAGTCTGAGCGTATCCCGCGGTTTCCCCGGGCTGACCTCCGCGCGCGCTCCGCGCTGGCGCCGCGGCCGCCCTCTGCGCTATCTTGGGGGGAACCCCGAGCGAGCGCCCCATGCCTGAAGAACCGGCTCCCACCCCGCTGACGAGCGCGAAGAAGCTCGAGCTCTTGTTCCTCGGCACCCTGACCGTGCTGATCAGCGGCGCGATGCTGACGTATCTGAAGCAGGAGCTCGTGCCGCTGATCCTCGCGATCCTGCTGTGCGTGTTCATCCACTTCCTCTGGAATCTCGTCGACGACCTGCTCGGGCGCATCGTCGTGCTCGGCGTCACGGGGTTGCTCGGGCTGCTGGTCGTCAACTTCGTCAGCGCCCGCATGAGCGCGGAGTACGACCAGGTCAAGGAGTTCTTCCCCGAGTACAAGGCGAGCGTGCTCGACGGGGTCGAGACGGTCAGCCGCAAGCTCGCGAAGCTCGACATCTTCACGCCGGACAGCCTGACCGTCGCGCCGAACGAGAGCACCGGCGTCGGCGGGCTCCTGCGCAGCTCGGCGGACTCCGCTGTCGGGCTGGTGCCCGACCTGTTGAGCGAGCTGCTCCTGTTCCTGCGCAACATCCTGTCCAGCATGGCCGCCAGTCTGGTCTACGCTGGCTTCATCCTCGCCGAGCTGCAGCTGCTGTCCTGGAAGGTGCACCGCGCCTTCCCTGGCACCGGCGCCAAGGTCTACGCCTCCCTGCGCAAGGTCGCGCGCGGCATCGCCGACTACTTCGGCATCAAGACCCTGATCAGCTTCCTGACCGCGATCGTCACCTACTTCATCCTCGAAGGCGCCGGCGTGCGCTTCGCCTTCTTCTGGTCGGTCAGCACCTTCTTCCTCAACTTCATCCCCAACGTCGGCTCGCTGATCGCCCTCGCGCTGGTCGGGACCGGCGTGCTGATGGATCCGATCTCCCACAAGCTGCTCGTCCTGCTGTCGCTCGGGGGCACCCAGTTCCTGTTCGGGAACGTGATCGAGCCGATCCTCGCCGGCGACACCCTCGACATGTCCGCCCTCGCGGTGCTGCTCAGCCTGGCGCTGTGGTTCCGCATCTGGGGCGTGTCCGGGGCGATCCTCTCGGTGCCGCTGACCTTCGCGGTGAAGGAGCTGTGCCGGCTGCATCCCTCCCTGCGCTTCATCACCGTGTTCGTCGAGGGCCAACGCAACACCGACAAGGTGCTGAAGCTGCGGCGCCGCCTGTGGCGCTTCCCTGGCCAGTATCTGCGCCCGCACGTCAAGCGCCTGTGGGAGACCCTGAGCCGGCCGGTGTTCCGCGATCGGCCGCGGATCCCCGACCGCCACCGCTACCCGCCGCCCGTGCTCAGCCGGGTCGGCGACCATCTCGAGCTCAGCGACGGGACGACGCGGGTCTTCGTCGGGGTCGAGTGCCGCGACGGCGAGCGGGTCTACCGCTACCTGCGCTGTGGGGAGGACGGGAGCGAGCTCGAGCGCTACGTGTTCAACTCCCGGCGGCGGCTGCTCCTGCGCGAACAGGAGGAGGGCGCCGAGATCGCCTTCGCCTTCCCGATCTTCCGCAAGGGCGAGCAGCTCCGCTACGTCGGCGGCGCGGGCCGGCTCGAGACCCTCGAGGTCGACAGCGGGCCCGGCTACGCCCAGTTCGGCGAGCGCGACCTGCCCGAGGCCTGGCACTGCACGCGCTACGCCTACCACGGCGAGGACGAGCGCAGCCAGCAGCTCGTGCTGCACGAGGACATCCCCTGGCCGCTGCGGGTCAAGGACGGCGAGCGGGACGTGCACATCGTCTCCGGCGTGGTCCGCGGCCGCGAGCTGTTCACACGCCATCGGCGGCTGAACGAGCTGTGGCAGCGGGTGCGGATGCGGATCGCCCAGGCCTTCGGCTACCCCTCCTCGCGGCCGGAGCTCCGCTTCCCGGCGTCGGAGGAGCTGCGCGAGAAGCTGCGCTCCGGGGCGTGGCGGGTCACCTTCGCGCGGGGGCGGCGGCTGCAGCGCTTCGCGGTCGGCAGGGTGTACGCCGTGGAGGGCAGCGGCCCGGCGACGATCTGGCTCAAGGTCACCGACATCGAGCGGCTGACCCTCGAGGCCGTCACCCGGCGCGACCTCGCCGGCTCGGCCTACGCGAGCGCCGACGCCCTGGCCGAGTCGATCTCCGGTCCGCTCGTGCGGCTGTCCTTCCGCTACCTCGGCGCGCAGCCGGAGGAGCAGCCGGCGAAGGTGCAGGCGAAGGAACCGCGGCTGGAGCACTGACTCCGGGATTTCGGGAACACGACAGCGCTCGCCGGGGTCGAAGGGGCAGCGACGGAGGACCCCGATGGACGGCCTGAAGATCGAGATCGCCTCTCCCTGCTCGAACCGCTGGGAGGACATGGTCGGCAGCGAGCGCGTGCGCCAGTGCGAGGACTGCCGCCTCAACGTCTACAACATCGCCGACCTGACGAGCGAGGAGGCGCGGGCCCTGCTCGCGTCCGGGGGCCGGACCTGCGTCCGGATCTTCCGCCGCACGGACGGCACGGTCCTCACGCGCGACTGCCCCTTCGAGCTGCGCCGCGCCGTCGGCTGGCTGGCCCGCCGCGCCGTGCTCGGGGCGACCGTCGTGGTCGGCCTGGCCCTCGGCCTCTTCGGGCTGCTGGTCGGGCCGCTCGGCGTCGAGACCCGCTCGCTCGAGCGCGCAGCCGAGCGTATGCTGATCTACCTGAAGCTGCGCCCCGAGCCGGTGATCATGGGCGAGGTCTGTCCGCCTCCGCCGCCGCCTGGAGCGGGCGGCGCTGCGGGGGGATGAGGCCCGAGGCTACTCCACCCAGCCCCGCGTCCAGCGCTCGAAGATGCCGAGCAGCGTCTCTTCCTGCGGTCCCATGACGGCGTCGAGGTGGCCGGTGTTCGGCTGGATCTTCACGACCAGCTCGGTGCCCGGCGCCGCCGACTTCCGCGCGCTCTCCGCCGCCATGTGGATGTCGGCCACGCTGTGGTGCAGGCCGATCGGCTCGGCGGTGTCCTCGTCGCCGCCGACGATCGCCAGCCGCTCGACGAAGCTCTGCTTGCCCGGCGCGTTCTCGTAGTCGAGCGCGCCGTCGGCCGACATCCAGCCGTGGCGGTAGAAACGGGTCACGTCCGCGAAGATGTCCGTGTGGGTGCGCTGGATCGCGTGGGTGCGCAGCATGTCGACGAAGAACGCGAAGGAGATGTTCTCCCGGCAGAACATCGAGCGGGGAGCGACCTTGTAGAACGGGTACAGCTGCGCCTTGAGCAGCTTCTCGTAGGCGCGACCGAGGCGCCCGTAGCGGCGGGTCGAGCCGAAGGGGCCGAACAGGGCGCTCGGGAACAGGTCCACCCCCTCGAGTGACTGCGGAATCAGCGACAGCAGCTGGCCGACGCGGAAGAAGTAGCCGGTGGTCAGGCTCTGGTAGGCCTCCATCTGCGCGGGCCGTCCGACCTCGGTGACGCTCGCCAGGATCTCGGCGCGGGCGGCGGCCTGCGCGGCGTCGTAGCGGATGACGCCGTACTCGTCGAGGGTCACGCCGTGGCGGTAGGCGTGCACGGCGAGCCCGCCCATCGAGAAGCCGACGACGTGGACCTTGCGGCCGGTCGTCTCGTAGGCGTGCTCGATGATCGCCGGCGTGTCCTCGAGGGCGATCTTGTCGAAGCCGGCGGCTCCGCGCACCGGATAGCGCGGCTCGGAGCGGAAGTCGTCGGGCCCCTGTCCGCGGAAGTTGACCATGAACACATCGCAGCCCCGGGTGTGGAGCTTCCGGGCCAGCCCCTCCCAGATCAGGTGGGTGCAGTTGAAGCCGGGCAGGAGCACGAAGACCGGGGCCCCCGCCGGCTGCGGCAGGCGCTCGCCGCGCAGGTAGGCGGTCTGGGTGCGCAGCTCGATCTTCTCGCGCCGCGGGCCCTCTTCGTCGAGCCAGGACATGCCCGGCTTGCGGCGGACGATCACCTTGGCGCGGCTGCCGGTGAACAGGGAGAAGCGGCGGGCGCCGTGGGCGAAGACGCGGTCGGTTTTCTTGGTGGCGGTCGGCATGGGTGTTCCTCTCCGGTCGTGGTGTCACGAGAGGGAAAGCGAACGGAATGCCAAAATGTGAAAGGCGTTTACGGTGCTGTGTGGAGGCGCGCAGGAGGCGGGTTCCGCGCCCAAGCCATCGACTCCGCGCGGGCTCCCGCCGCGGGGATCATACATACGGGCGTCCGCTCAGCCGGCGAGTGGCGTCGTCCCCTCTACGCCGAAGTGCACGATGCGCGAGCCGGTGTGGGCGACGGGGTTGGTCGCCTTGCCGACGATGACGCCGTCGGCGGGTGCGTCGTAGCGGAAGCGGACCTCGCCCCACTCGTTGAGCAGCTGTCCGACCGGGTCCCCCTGCCGCACCCGGTCGGTGAGGCCCGGGAAGACCTCGAGGAAGCCGCCCGCGTCGGTGTACAGCCAGAACGAACGCGTACACTCGATCGGATCGTAGGGCGGGCGCTCTTCGTCGGGCTCGACCATGCCGAGGTGTTCGAGGAAGTCGCGCAGCCCGATGCTCGACGAGGTGATCAGGCTCTCCTGGGCGCGCTGGGGGTTGCCGATCTCGACGGTGATCGCGTGGATGCCGAGATCCTCCGCCGCGCCGCGCAGGGTGCCGTCGCCGCCCGCGTTGTTGACGATGATCTGGGGCCGCAGCACCCGCGATAGCTCGGCGGTGAGCGGCCGGGTCATGTCGGCGCGGATGTACAGGGAGTTCACCCGTCCGAAGCTCGCGGTGTGCAGATCGACCAGATACTCGAAGTGCTTGACGATCCGCTCGAGGATGCGGTGGGCGTAGACCTGGCTCTCGCTGCCTTCGGGGGTTCCCGGGAACAGCCGGTTGAGGTCCTTGCCGTCGCGGAACTCCCGTACGTTGGAGTGGTAGCCGGGGACGTTCAGCGGGGCCGCGGCGACAACCGTGCCCTTGAGGGCCCGCGCGTCGATGCGTCGGAACAGGCGGTGGATGCTCGGGATGCCGTTGACCTCATTGCCGTGGAGCGCCGCGGTCAGGCCTACGACCGGGCCATCCTCCGCGCCGCGTGCCACGCGCACAGGGACGGCGACCGCTTCGCCGACGGCGCTCTCGGCCAGCTGGACACGCAGGCGATGGACCTTGCCGCGCGCCAGGCTGGTGAGGTCGAGGCGGTCGGTGTGGATGACGTCCTTGTGGTTGGGAAGGCGGACGGTCGAGCGCATGGCGGGAGCCTCCTGTGCCAGCACTGCCCCACTGTAGCCGACCTGCCGCGGTGTGCACCCGTCGTCGAAGAATATTCGCTCGCGGATCAGAGGCTGTCCGGGTCGACCCCGAGCGCGCGCAGGCGTTCGGCCAGGGCGGCGGCGCGGGCTTCGGCGGCTGCGGCGGCCTGTTCGGCCTCTGCCCTGCCCTGTTCGGCCTCTGCCCTGCCCTGTTCGGCCTCTGCCCTGCCCTGTTCGGCCTCTGCCGCAGCCTCGGCACCGGTGGGCAGCACCTTCCCTTCGGCGTCGCACCAGCGCAGCCAGGTGTCCTCCCAGCCCTCGAAGCTGCCCTTCCACAGGGTCAGGCCCAGGCCGAGGTCGGGCAGCCAGGCGTAGTCTTCCGAGCGCACGAAACGGCTCCCGTCGCGCTTGTAGAAGCGCAGGAGCGCATCGCTGAGGTGCCGGTCGGGGTCGAGGATCGCGTAGTAGGAGACCCCCATGCGGGCATAGCGCGACGCCTTCTCTTCTTCCCCACCCTTCTTGTTCGACACGACTTCGATCACCAGCTCCGGGGCCTTGCCGAACACCCAGATGAAGTACGTCTTGTGCTTCTTGTTCGTGCGGGCTTCGGAGTATTGGATCTGCACGTCGAGGCTCAGCATCACGTCGGGCACGAGCGGCGGCTCGTCGGGGTGGATGAACAGGCCGACGTCGGAGAAGCACTCGAAGCTCCGGCCCTCGGGGGGCTTCCACGACGCGTACAGGCTCGTGGGAAGGAGACGCATCTGCTTCTCGGAGTACCAGCTGTCCACGGGCGCGTCGTCTTCGATCACGATGTGCTCGATGTCGGGCTCGGGGATCCGGTCGATGGCCGGGACCGTGCTCGGGGGAGGCTGGACTGTCTCAGACATACGTCGCCTCCGGGAGCGGGCCTCGCGGTCAGTATACACGAAGCGGTGGCGGGGACTGGAGCGGACGGGCCATGGGGCCCTCAGGCTTCCGGAGCTTCCGGCTCGTCCTCGCCCTCTTCGGTCTGGTCGGTGGCCGCACCCTCCGCGGCGGCGGCGGCGGCATCGACGCCGCAGTAGGCCTCGACCTGCTTCTCGAGCGCGTCCAGGGCGGTCGAGACCTG
>JAUIEM010000304.1 GCA_030428695.1 bacterium | reverse complement strand
ACCTCCTGTTGGCGGCTCATCGCGCGCACCGACGGGATGCGCGCGCCGACCGCGAGGGTTCCCCCCGCGATCAGCTTCTCGACGCGCTCGGCGACGGTCTCGTACAGCTTCACCTCAGACCCTGACCGGAGCGACCGGCTCGAGGACGAGCTCGGCATCGCGCAGGGCCTGGACGATGGTGTGAGGGTTGGCGGGCAGGCGCAGGCAGTCCCCGGCAGCGAGCAGGTGATCGGCGAAGTCTCCGGTCTGGGTGACCCAGACCGCGCCCGTGCGGCAGCACAGCGTGACGGGCAGATGGTCGTGCAGGGCGTACAGGCGGGTCGCGGCGAGGTGTTGGAACATCGGATGTCCTCCGTTCAGGTGCGTCCAGAGGAAGCATGACCGACGCCGCGCAACCAAAACAGAGGCAGTTTATGGAATTTGAACCGGCACAGTTTCCAGCACGACAACTGTATCGGTCACACCACCGGGAACTGTTCCGGTCGGCTGGGCCGTACCGCGTCCGCGGCGGGGGACCGCAGCGTAGGTTGTGTCCCGCGAGGGAGGTCGATTCCCGAAGCACGACGGGAGGGGGTGAACCCCTCCCCTACCTCGGTGTGTGCGCTTTTTCGTGGGTAGGGGCGGGGTTTACCCCCGCCCGGCGCCCGGCGCATGCGTAGGACCGTGCGTCATCCGGTTCCGTGAGATAGCCTCGCGAACCCGTCCCCTACATGTTTTCCTACGACTGTCTGAAGACCTGTACGAACGGGGCCTACCCCCGCCCGTCGATCCTGGTCGGGCTTGTCCGCCGCGTGCGGAGAAGACCGACGACGAGCAGCAGCAGCGCGGCGAACGGCCAGGCGCTGCCGGGGCGCGCCGCGACGGCGCAACCGCCGCCCCCGCTTCCGCCGCTGGCGCTGGTGCTGCCGGTGTTGCCGGTGGCGGCGGAGCCGGTGTTGCCGGCGTTGCCCGTGTTCCCGGAGTTGCCCGCGCTGCCGCTGCCCGTGCTGCCCAGCGGCTGCCCGGTCCCCCCGCCGGTGCCGATGCCCGGCGCCTCGAAGGTGGTCGCGATCGGGTTGAGCGCGTTGCCGAAGGCGTCCTCCGGCGGGGCCGCCGTGTACACCACGAAGGTCACCGTCGAGGCGGTCGGCCAGCGGTCGAGGTTCAGCGGCAGGGCGTGGTCGTTGGTCGCGGTGAAGCGGCCGTTCTTCACCCCCGCGCGGGTGCTCCAGGTCCCGCTCATCGTCGCGATCGCGGCGCTGGCGGAGGTGCTCGACACCCCGCTGCTGTCCAGGGCCTTGACCTCGAGCACGAGGGCGCTGTCGCCCATCGTGATCGGGAAGTCGAGGCTGAGCTGGACGGATCCGGCCGGCAGCTCGCCGTTGACCGGCGCGCCGACCTGCAGGCTGACGTCGACGGGGGCGGCCCAGATCGGGTTGGTGTAGCAGCGCCGCCCCTCGACGGGCAGGTCGGCGACATCCGGGTCGGCGCCGGTGAACGCGCCGAAGGCGAAAGCGCCGAGCAGGTCGACGACGCCTTCCTCGGCCGCGTCGAGCGCCTCGCTGTGCCAGCTGCCCGGCCCCGCGGGCGCGAGGCTGCCCTGCGACAGCAGGATCGGGATGCCGCTGCGGTCGCGGCTCGGGTTTACCGCCCCCTGCCCGGTCCGGTAGATGTGGATGGTGTCGACGGGCCCGCCGAGCTCCTGGCTCTCGGCGTAGCGGTAGCGGAACGCCGACTGCGCCCCGCTCGGCACGAGCGCGGTGAAGCCGCCGTCGTAGGCGCCGCGCCCGCCGATGCGCCCGTCGGCGTCCGCCGCCGGGAGCCCGCTGTCGACCCAGGACAGGGTGCTCGAGTCGAAGCGCAGCTCGGCGTCGAGGCGCACCTCGAGCAGCGGACCGTCGCTGCACACCGCGTTGCCGGATGCGAGCGCGTTGACGCGCCGCTCGTCGAGGGTCGCGCCGGCCTGCTCCTCCGGGAGCACGTAGCTGCGCGCGAAGCCGAAGGCGTTGTCGCGCACCGAATAGGTGGACTGGATGTCGATCAGCGAGGCGGCGCGGCTCTCCCCGAAGTTGAAATCGCCGTGGGCGTCGCTGCCGGCGAGGAAGTAGTGCTTGCGGATGAACACGACCTCGGGCTCGGCATCGTACGCGAACTGCAGCAGCTCGGAGAGCTCACCGTGGTAGGTCTCCAGGCTCTCCCACAGGCGGCTGTCCCAGCGCTTGCTGCCGTTGTTGAAGTCCGGGTCGACCCAGGGGTTGAGGTCGCGCCAGTCGATCAGCGAGCTGTCGAGACTGCGCGCGGTGCGCTTGTTCCACAGCTGGTGGCCCTTGAACACGAAGCCGGTGCCCTCGGCGTGGGCGAACTCGTCGTCCTTGCTCGCGGTGCGCGTCAGCGCGCGGCGGCGCTTGACGTCGCCCCAGTCGAAGCCGCCGCCGAAGGCGTGGGCGCTGTAGGCGAAAGCGCCGGAGTTCTCGCCGCGGTTGCTCTTCGCCATCGTGCCGAGCACGTCGACCAGCTCGACCGGGGCGCCCTGGTTCAGGGCCTGGGAGAGCGAGCTGCCTCCGTGCCACGGCCCCTCGATGTGCTGGCCGCGGTACATCAGCATGTGGGCGCCCGTCGGGATCGGCAGGTTGATGCCGGCGAAGCTGACACCGTTATGGCTGACGGTGATCTCCTCGCCGGCGGTCTGCCCGTACATCTCCCGGGCGCGCTCGAGCTCGGTCAAACCGGGGCTGGCGGACGGGGAGATCAGGCCGAAGGGCGGCCGCAGGTCGGGGTGGTCGGGGTTCGAGCCCTGGCGGTTGTAGAAGCAGTTGTGGTCGGTGATGCACAGCTTGTTCAGCACGTCCGCGGGGTCGTCGATCAGGCCGAGCGCGTGGGCGCTGAGGTGCACCATCAGGTGGGGGCCACCGTAGGCCTTGCGCGGCGCGAGGATGTCGAAGAACGAGCCGAAGTGCCACTCGGACTCGGCGTGGAAGTGGACGTCGTAGTAGTGGCCGTCCGGGCCGAGCCGCGGGAGGTCCTCGTCGGCGAGGTGGATGCGCATCACCTTCTTGTGCGTGCCCGTCTTCGTCGTCGTGATGCTCCAGATGATGTGCCGGGTGGTCTTCCAGCGCAGCTTCGCCTCGAGGAAGACGGTCGCGGGCCGGCTGTACGGCAGGGCGGCGACCGGCAGCTGCAGCACGCGGTAGCGCCCGTTCTCGTTCCACTCGAGCCCCTCGAAGGCGACCGTGCTGCCCGTGTCCACGCCCATCTCGTCGAGGATCTGCAGGCCGCCCGGGACCGCGCTCGCGGTGTCGTGGGCGCAGTCGTAGACCACGCTACCGGCGCCGCTGGTCGAGGCGACATCGCGGACGGTCAGGGTCAGCCCGCGCAGCTCGAGGTCGAGCTGGCTGCTGCGGGTGCCCTTGCTCGCGGCGTAGGCGAGCACCGGGATCGCGTCGACGTTCGGGTTGATGCGCCACGGCGCGTCGAGGATCCAGTCGACGTCGTTGGACTGCTGGTACTGGGTGTGGGCGGGCGCCTCGCCCTCCGCCGGGGCGAGCGCCGCCGCGATCTGGTTGTCGAAGGTGTCGAGCTCGCCGGCCTGGGTCTCGAACGCGAGCCCCGCCTCGACGACCCGGCCGTCGAGGGCGGGGGCGGGGAAGGCGCAGCGCACGACGCGCGCCTCGCCCGGCTGCAGCGTCTGGTCGAGCTCGAGCCGACGGCCCACGGCGTCGAGCCGGAAGCGCGCGGTGCCGGGCACCAGCGGCAGGTGGCCGAGGTTCTCGAGGGTCGCCTCGAGGGCGAGCTGCTCGCCGTCACCGACCAGGCGCAGGCTGCGGACGCTGAGGTCGCGCAGGGCCGCGGTCGCACACTCGAGCGCGCGCTCGGCCCGGTTGTTCCCGGGGCCGGCGTCTTCGAGCCGGGCGGCGAGCACGCTGCCGCCGCTGTCCGGGCAGGGCGCGAGCGCCTCGACCCAGACCGCCTCGCCGACTGCCAGCGCGGGCGTCGTCGTGCGCGCGACCTCGGCGCCGTCGATGCTGAACACCAGCCCGGTCGGCGGGAGCGGCACCGCGCCCGCGTTCGCGAGCCGGGCGCGCAGCCGGGTCGGCTCGCCCGGCAGCGGGCGCCGCGGCAGGCTGCGGACGAAGCCCAGGGCGCCGTCGGCGGCTCCGCTCAGCGCGCGCTCGAGGCTCGCCCGCGGGGCGAGCGCTCCGCCGGGCAGCAGGCCTTCGTAGGGCGCGAGCGCCGCGATCGGCTGGGCCGCGCCGCGGATCAGGCCGCGCACCTGGGCCGGCGTCAGCGCGGCGGCGCCGCGCAGCAACGCGGCGAGGCCGGCGACCCGCGCCGCGGCGACGCTGGTGCCGCTGACCGTTCCGCGCATCTCGAAGGGCAGCGCGACCAGCACCGCCTCGCCCGGGGCGTACACGTCGATGCCGGGGGCGACCGCCGACAGGTTCGACAGGCCCCCGTCCGGATCGAGCCCCCCGACGGAGAGCACCTCGGCGTAGGCCGCGGGGAAGAGCTCCTCCGCGATCGGGTTGTTGCCGGCGGCGGCGACCAGCACGCAGCCCTCGGCATCGGCGAGCTGCACCGCCTCGCGCAGGGCCGGAGCGTCGACGGGGGTGCCGAGCGCGAGCAGGATCACGTCGGCGCCGGCGGCGACGGCCCGGCGGATGCCCCGCGCGACGTCCGAGACCCGCGCCCGTCCGCGCTCATCGGCGACGACCACCGGCAGCACCCGCGCGTCCGGCGCCGCGCCGAGCAGCCCGGCGTGGTTGTGGGCGGCGACCAGCGAGGCCATCGCGGTGCCGTGACCGCAGCGGTCGGCGATCGCGTCGGGCTCGAGCACCCACTCCGCCGGCAGCACGCGATCCTTCAGGTCCGGGTGGGCGGCGTCGACGCCGGTGTCGAGCACCGCGACGGTGACGTCCTCGCCGTGGGCGAGCTCCCAGGCCTCCCCGAAGAGCGCAGCGATCCGCTCGCGCTCCTGTCGCATCGCCGCGTCGAGCTCCGCCTCGTAGCGCGCCGGGTCGAGCTCACAGCAGTCGCCGACGGTCGTCGCCAACCACGCGTCCGGACTGACGAAGCGCACCTCCGGCCGGCCGGCGAGGGCGGTCCGCACCTCGTCGACCGGGGCCTTTACGACGGCGAGCCCGAGGACCGGGTCGAAGGCCTCGACGGGAAAGGGCAGCCCGTCGGGCGCGTCGATGCCGACGAGGCAGCGGGCCTCGCCGCCGACGGGGTCGCGGGCTTCGTTGCTGGCCGGCGGGGGGCTCGTCTCGACGGTCGGTGCCTGCAGGGCGAGGAACGCCGTCAGGCCGAGGACCAGACCGACGGCGAGAGCTCTCTGGGCGGTGCGCTTCACTGCTTCCATCCAATGTTCGGACTGTTCGCTACAAATCGCGTGGGATGTGTTTCAAGCGCCGTTTATAAAGAAGTCGAGACGCGCTGAGAACCATCAAGCTTCGCGCGACTCCCGGCGTGCGCCGGTCACCGCCCGGGAGTCGCGGTGCCAGGCCGGCTCGGGGCTTCCGCCGTCAAGTGAAGCCCCGGTGATTTTTTGTGGCCCTACATCAGCTCGGGCGAGGGGTACATCCACTTCGGGAACACCCCTTTGCCGAGATCGAGCGGGAAGATGCGGCTCTTCGGCGCCACCTCGCGCTCCTCCGCCACCCGGTTCGTGCTGACGTGCCGGTTCCAGATGTCGACGTCGTTGTCGATCTCCCCGGTCAGGCGCGGGTCGTCCTCGAGATGCTCGCGGAAGAGCTTGAGCCGCAGCGCCTTGACGTTGGCCGGCTCGAGGTAGGCGACGTTGATCTCGCCCTCGTAGTCCATGCCGCGGTCGTTGAGGTTGGCCGAGCCGACCGTGCACCAGATGTCGTCGACGATCATGATCTTGGCGTGCGTGTCGATCGGGACGTATTCCTCTTCTCCCCCGTCCCACATCTGCAGCCGCACCGGGAAGAAGCCCCGGCAGGTCTCCTGGATCATCTCGACGCAGGTGCGCGTCCAGCTGACCGAGGCGAGGCCCGGGTCGGGGGTGACGACGATGACCTTGAGGCTCGGCGTCCTGCGGCAGGCCTCGCGGATCGCCTCGGACAGCTCGCGGGAGCGGAAGTACTGGTCCTCGACGTAGATCAGCCGTCGCGCCATCGCGATCGCCCGCTTGTGCACCTCGAGGATGCCGCGCTCGTGGAACGGCTCGGGCATCGTCCGCACGATCTGCGCGCGCACGCTGCCGGCCTTCGCGGGCAGCGGCCGCTCCGCCACCTTGCTCGCGTGCTGCCAGTTCCGCGCCTTCTGCTCGATCGTGTAGTTCCAGCGCTGGTTGAAGTTGAACTCGAGGTCGCGGACCGCGGGGCCCTCGATGCGGGCGATGAAGTCGTGGCGCGGGGCGTGGTCGGTGCGTTTCTGCCCGAGCGACACCTTCTTGCGGTGCTCGGGGCTGCGATCGAAGGAACAGCGCCGGGCGTCGTAGATGTCGTGGGCCGAGGTGTCCCAGTCGTTCTCCTTGAGGTTCATGCCCCCGCAGAAGCCGACCCGGCCGTCGACGGTCAGGGTCTTCTGGTGGTACGAGCCGATCGGCAGCCAACCCCAGCCGAACAGCGCGTGCTTCCGCATCGCCCGGTGGGCCGCGACGATGTACTTCGGCTTGCTGCCCCAGAAGATCGAGCCTTTGGTCGGGTTCGCCTGCTCCATCACCTCGAAGTTGTCGCCGGCCTGCTCCGCGAGCTCTTCGACGTCGTCGTCCTGGCTGAGCACCGGCCAGTCGAACAGCAGCAGCCGCTTGCGCGCCGGGCTCTCGAGCAGCATCTGGTGGATGGTGTTGGCGCGCCGCTGGCTGGCCGGCGCCCACTCGAGCTCCCGGGGGCGCAGGAGCTCGGTCGTCGACTGGTACATCCAGGTCGTGATGTGGATGCTCTCCCGCGCCTTCTTCAGCTCCGCGCTGACCGCGCCCCAGGCCTCTTCCCCATCGACCAGCACCTCGACCTTGCAGCCGTCGCGGGGCGGGGTCGAGGCGCTGACGAACCAGGGATCGGCGAGGTACACGTCGATGAAGTACACCGCGCGCCGGATCAGCGAGCGGCTGCCGCGCCGCTCGACCGCGATCGAGCGGGCGAGGCGCACCGTGCCGGTGCTGACGTCCCCGTCGTCGTCCGTCAGGCCCTCGAGCTGCAGGGCGCCCTGGGGCTGGTCCGCCTCGCTGGCGGTGAACGGCATCACCCGCGCGAACAGGTTCTCGGAGTCGACGACCAGGGTGTAGCTCCCCGCCTCGCGGAGGGGGAAGCGCATCGCGTTCGGCCGCGCGCTGCCGGCGATCTCCTCGCCGTAGTACAGCAGCCGCGCCGTCGTCTCGTCGGCCGGCTGGCCCCAGATGTCGAAGAAGCGCACCTGGGCGAAGCGCCGCTCCTTGAGCGCCGGGTCGATGGTCGAGGCCCCGGCCGGCGGCTGCGCGGGCGGCACGCTCGCGTTCGGCGGCAGGTACAGGAGGTCGCCGGGGTAGACCGCCTGCGGGTCCGGGCGCTTGGCGCGCAGCGCGGCGTTCTCGGCGTGGCCGTAGATGTCCTGGACGGCGAGGCCGTGGGCGCTCGCGATGCTCTCGAGGGTGTCGGCGTCCTGGACGACGTAGTAGCGACTCACAGCTCGAGCTCCTGCTCTTTGAAGATCTCGATCTTCTCTTCCCCGGTGTCCCAGATCAGCGTGTAGCGCACTCCCGGCTGCACGCCGTAGAAGCGATAGCACACGGCCCCGCCGCGGCGGTGCCGGGCCGGATCGAAGGGTTCGCGCACGCGGTAGGAGCCGTCGCTGGCTTCGAGGGTCAGCACGTCGTCGGCGGACAGGGGATCGGAGGCATCGATCTCCCAGTGGTACTCGAAGCACACCGGCGCCGGCACGGCGACCCGGGAGCCGATCTCGACTTCGCTCGCCGCCCGCGCGAGGTGGGCGCGCTCGTCGTCGTTGATCGCCTCATCGGTGACGAACAGCTTGTAGCGCTGGCCCCACTGCAGCACGCTGTCCGCCGCCGGACAGCGGCCCTTCGGGCGCATCGGGAAGCTGTGCTCGACACCGCCGTCGGCCCCGACGACGTGCAGCTCGCCCTCGTCGACGCTGTCCCGGGGCTCGCCGTCCTCTTCGCGGTAGAAGAAGCGGGGCAGCTTCAGGGTCACCCGCGTGCTGCGACCCGTCCGCAAGGTGATGCCCCGGGAGGAGGAACCGGACGTGACCTCGATCTTGGAGGTGGGCTCGCCCATCGCGTAGCCTCCAGCTCGATGAAGATTGCGTTAATTCTACATCAAGACTCGACGAAGCCAGAGAGGAAACTGGAGACCGGTCGCACGCTGTAACACACCCGCTCCGGCGAGCGCTCCGGCGAGCAGCACCGCACTCGCGCTACAGCTTGTGTCCGAGCCGGGTCGCGACCCGGAAGCAGAAGCCCGCCACGTCGAGGGGGCGCATCTTGCAGTCGGCGAGCAGCTTACACACCTCGCCGTGGGCTCCGACGGGCTCGTCCTTCGCGGTCCACTCGCTGTTCGCGAGCTCGCGGGCGGCGCGCAGGCAGGCCTGCTGCAAGCCCTCGTCGCGGGTGCGCAGCCAGGCCTTCTCGTAGCGCTTGACCGAGCGGGTCGAGACCTTGCCCCCGACCAGGCTGGTGCAGACCTTGCTCATGCAGCGCCCGGTCACGGCCGCGAACAGGGCGTTGCGGCGCGCCCCCTCGCTCATGTTCGAAATCCGGGGGCGGTGCGCTCCGAGATCCCAGAACGGACCGGTCCACTGGTTCTCCCAGCGCAGCTCGCCGAGCACGAAGGCCGGGATGCACATCGCCCGGCGGTCCATCCGCGCGATCGGGAAGCGGTTCGACACCAGGCGCAGATCGGGGCTGGCCGGATCGGCGGTGATGCGCCAGCCCCGGACGGCGGCCATCTTGTCGTAACGGGGGCGCAGCGCGGTCAGACACATCGCGTACCAGTGGTAGCAGACGTGGCTCGAGGCCCCACAGCTCCCGGAGTGGTCGCGGAAGCCCCAGGTCAGCTCGGAGGAGGACCAGGTGAAGAGCCCCTCCTTGTAGCCCGCGGCGATCTCCTTGTCGAGGTAGTGGCCGGCGGTCTGTCGCAACCAGGGGCCCTTGCACCTGCGCTTGATGTAGGTGCGGATCGACTTGTTCAGCGCGCGGTGCAGCGCCCTTGACGTCGATCTCTGTTTGCCTGCCGGGGGCGCGACGGGCTCGATTCCAAGAGAGATGCCGATTCCACCCACAATTTCCTCCTTCGTTCTGTCTGCGGCGAACGGCGCCGGCGCCCGCCAGATGCGGGCCGCCGGCGCGCGTGGATCAGTCGAGGCCGAGGTTGGCCATCAGGGCCATCAGGTCGCACATGCGGTTGCTGTAGCCCCACTCGTTGTCGTACCAGGCGAGCACCTTGACCATGTTCCCGCCGGTCACGTGGGTCGACAGGGCGTCGATCACGCTGCTGTGCGAGTCCCCGACGATGTCATGCGACACGATCGGCTTGTCGACGTAGCCGAGCAGGTTCTTCAGCGGGCCGTCCGCCGCCGCCTTGAAGGCCGCGTTCAGGGCCTCGGCGGTGGTGTCCGCGCCGAGCTCGCAGGTCAGGTCGACGATCGAGCCGTCCGGCACCGGCACGCGCATCGAGATGCCGTGCAGCCTGCCCGCGAGCTCGGGCAGCACGACGCCGACGGCCTTCGCCGCGCCGGTCGTGGTCGGGATGATGTTGTTCGCCGCGCCCCGCGCACGCCGCAGGTCTTTGTGCGGCAGGTCGAGGATGCGCTGGTCGTTGGTGAAGGCGTGCACGGTGGTCATGCAGCCCTTGATGATCCCGCCGAACTGCTCGTGCAGGATCTTCGCGATCGGCGCGAGGCAGTTGGTGGTGCAGGACGCGTTCGACACGAAGCGGTCGTCCTTCGTCAGCTGCTCGTGGTTGACGCCGAGCACGACGGTCCGGTCGACCGGGCCCTTCGCCGGCGCCGACAGCACGACCTTCTTCGCGCCGCCCTGCTCGATGTGCGGCAGCAGCTTCTCGCGGTCGCGGAAGACGCCGGTCGAGTCCATCACGATGTCGACCTGGTGGTCGGACCAGGGGATCTTCCCGGGATCGCGCTCGCTGTACACCGCGACCCGCCGCCCGTCGACGAAGAACTCGCCCTCGGGCTTGCCCGGGTCGATCTCACCGCGGAAGCGGCCGAAGGTGGTGTCCCACTCGAGCAGGTACTCGATGGTCGGGTCGTTGGTCAGGTCGTTGACCGCGACCACCTCGAACTCGTCGGGGCGCTCGTAGAGAATCCGGAACACGACCCGTCCGATACGCCCGAAGCCGTTGATCCCTACCCGGATCTTCCGCTCGGCCTTCACAAAGGGCTTGACCAGTTGCACGCTGTTTCCTCCTGGGTTGAATCTGCCTAGTTTAAACTACAGGCTCCCGCGCATCCAACGATGCCTGTGCGTCGGAGCGCGGGCCGCCCGTGGCTCGACGCTCCGCGCGGGGTGGGCGTCTGCTCCCGGCGTCCGGCGGACGTATGACCGGACGCATCCGTATGACATGCCCGGGCGCCGAAGACCGACGCCCGGCCCGCGCCCCACGGGAGTAGTGAGGAAGCGAAAGCGGCCCGGGCGGCGGGCTCCGGGACGAGACGGGCGCTCAAACAGAGACCGTCGGCCAAAAAGTGAACATCGTTTTCAGTTTGGCACGCGCCGTGCTTCCCTCCTCGGCAGACACGCGGCACACGCCGCCTCGCCGACACGACCGCCCACCAACCCAGAAGAGGACACCGTCATGCGTACCCGCACTTCCCTGCTCGCTGGACCCACCCGCCCCGGTTGCGCCACCTGTAGCGTCGGCACCGACATCGACCCCGGCGGCGAGGCCCGCTACCGCTAACCCCCTTTCCCCGGAGGACACCGTCATGCGTACCCGCACTTCCCTGCTCGCTGGACCCACCCGCCCCGGTTGCGCCACCTGCAGCGTCGGCACCGACATCGACCCCGGCGGCGAGGCCCGCTACCGCTGAAACCAGCGGAGCATCGATCCCACAGTTTCTCCCCCCACCGGTAAAGTCCGCGCCCCCTTCCCACCGAAGACAAGAGTGGAGGGATCAGCTTGGACACGGCGTGCGACCCTGCGGAGGTGGCAGCGGAGGGGACCCCGGGCGCAGAGCCCGGCGAGGTCCCGGAAGCGCGCCTGGTCGAGAAGCTGCTCCAGCGCGGCTGGATCTCCGGCCGGGAGCTCGAGCAGGCGATCGAGAAGGCCGGCAACGCCTCGCTGCTCGACACCCTGAAGACGCTCGGCAAGCTGCCCGCCCAGGAGCTCGCGACCCTGCGCTCCGAGCTCGGGGACGAGCCGACCGACGTGCCCGGCATGCCCCTCGACACCCACGCCGACGACCTGCTCGCCTGCGTCGAGTCCGGCGACTCCGGGGACTGGGCCGCCGAGGGCGCGCTCCCCCGGCGCTTCGGGGACTACACCATCCAACGCGAGATCGGCCGCGGCGGCATGGGCGTGGTGTACCTCGCGGAGCATGTCGAGAGCGGCCGGGAGGTCGCGCTCAAGCTGATCCCCAACGGCACCCTGGCGACCGAGGCGGTGCGGCTGCGTTTCCAGCGCGAGGCGCGCGCCCTGGCCGAGGTGCGGCACCCGAACCTGATCGCCCTGTACGAGGTCGGCAAGGTCGGGGGGCGCCCCTACTACACGATGCAGTACGTCGCCGGCGTGACCTTCCGCCGCTTCCTGCAGGACCGCCCCTCGCTGCTCGAGTGCGTGCGCGTGCTCGCGGCGGTCGCCGATGCGGTCGACACCCTGCACGGCCACGACATCGTGCACCGCGACATCAAGCCCGAGAACATCATGATCGACCGGGCGGGCCAGCCCTACCTGATGGACTTCGGCCTCGCCAAGCACCTCGACCGCAACGAGTCGCGCGTGACCCGCACCGGCGCGCCGGTCGGCACGCCGGCCTACATGGCGCCGGAGCAGGCCGCCGGCCGGCAGGTCGAGCGCACGGCGGACGTGTACGCGCTCGGGGTGATCCTGTACGAGATTCTGACCGGCCGCCCGCCGCACCAGGCGAACAACGTCCTCGAGCTGATGCGCGCGATCCGCGACGAGGAGCCCCGCGCGCCGAGCGCCCTGAACAGCGCGGTGCCCGGCGCCCTCGAGCGGGTCTGCCTGATGGCGATCGAGAAGCTGCCCGGCGACCGCTACCCGGACGCCGGGGCGCTCCACGCCGAGCTGCTGCGCTTCCTGTCCGGCGAGCGGGTCCACGCCCATCCCCGCCGCGGCCTGCGCAAGGTCGTGCGCTGGGTCCGCCGTCGGCGCCGGCTGGTCGTCGCGGTCGCGCTGGCGGTGCTGTCCCTCGGCAGCCTGCTCGGGGTGGTCGGGGCGGAG
>JAUIEM010000303.1 GCA_030428695.1 bacterium | reverse complement strand
GCCGCAGGTCTGGCCTGCGAGGAACGAGCAGGACAGGCCAAGGTGTCGATCCTCGGCATCCACCCACCTGCGCGGCGCCTCGCCACGCGGCTTTCGGACCAGGCCTCTACGCGAAGTCCTCGCCGTCCTCGATCACCTCGACGGCGATGCGGCCGTCGAGCTCGAGCTCGATCGAGTGCTCGAGCATCGCCCGGCAGAAGGGCACCTCGTGCAGGGCCTTGCTGAACAGGGCGCGGTGCACGGCCGCCACGGTCGTCGCCGGGAGCCGCTGCCCGTTGTAGAAGTACAGCTCGGCGAACAGGCGCAGGGCGGCCTTGAGCTGCTCGCGGGCGCCGTCACTCTCCTCGACCTTGCGCGAGGCGCGCTCGACCAGGTTGGCCCGGGCCGCCTGGTAGCCCGGCGCGTCGCGGTCGGCCTGCTCGCGCTCGTAGAAGAGCTGGAGGGCGTGGACCAGGTCGCCGAGCTCGAACTCGTGGGGCAGGAACATGAAGAAGTCGAACTCCGGGCGCGCGTAGAGCCGGTCGGAGCGGTCGGCGGCGGCGCTCTCCCGCTCGGCGGCCTGGAAGAAGGTGCCGAAGTCGGTGGCGACCGCGAAGTCCCCGTCGGGGAGCAGAGCGTCGGCTTCGGCGTCGAGGTCGCGGCGCAGGCGGGCGAGGCCGTTGCCCGCCGGCAGCTCCGCGACGACGCAGGCGTCCGCCTCGAGGGCGCGGCGCCAGGCCCACAGGCCGCGCAGGGAGAGCAACGCCACCGGCCCCGAGCTGACCAGGCCGCCGCCGACCTTCATGCGCAGGTCGCGGGTCGCGTACAGGCCGGGGGCGACCGGGGCGGCGAGCAGGCTGTCGTAGCTCCAGCCCTCGGGGCTGCAGATGTAGACCCGCGGCTCGCTCCCGCGGTAGGCGCCGGGGGGGGCGTGTTCGCCGAGGGCCAGGCGTTCGGCGTGGGCGAGACCGGCGGGGGTGTCGAGGGACTGGCTCGCGAGCCAGTGGCGTGGCCCGGGGACGGAACGCAACGCGGCGGACCCGAGCAGCACGGAGCAGATCTGGCGGTGGCGCGGCTCGGCGGAGAGCTCGAAGAGCGCGGCGAGGGTCCAGGCGAGGGTCGCGCCCGCCAGGACGGAGGGCAGCTGGTCGAGGAAGACGTCGCGCTGGGTCGAGTCGAGGCACTCGAACATCGCCGGCAGCCACGCGCGCTCCGCCTCGGGCAGGCCGGTCAGCAGCGCGCGCACCTGGCTCTCGCGCTCGAGGGGGCGGCTCTCCGGCCGCAGGCTGAGCACGGCGCGCAGCCGGGCGCGCACGCAGTCCGGCGCCTCGTCCTCGCTGAAGCCGGCGGCGACGATCTCGGCGAAGGGCGGCGGGGCGAGGGCGACGACCGCCTCCGCCGCGGCCGCGGCGCAGGTCGGCCGGGCGAGGGCCCGGGCGAGCAGGCCGAGCAGCTTGCGCCCGCAGGCCTTGATCAGGGGCGTCCAGCGCAGGGGATGCGGCGAGCGCGCGCAGTCGAGCAGCAGCTCATACGGATCCATCATCACCTCCCCAACCCCAGGCGTACAAGAGCTGCGCGACCCCGATCAGCACCGCCGTTTCGATGCGCAGGATGTGGGGAGCGACCGCGACCGGCCGCGCCCCCGCCGCCCGCAGGGCTGCCGCCTCGTCGGGGCTGAAGCCGCCCTCCGGGCCGATCGCGAGGCACACCCGCGGCGGCGGAGGGGCTTCGAGCGCCAGGGGCTCGCCCTCCGGGTCGAGCACGAGCAGCGGCGCGTCCTCTTCCGACGTCAGGTCGTCCAGTGACGCGGACGCGACCTCGGGCAGCCACACCCGGCCGCACTGCTTCGAGGCCTCGAGGGCGACCCGGCGCCAGCGCTCGAGGACCGTCTCTGGCGGGACGCTCCCGCGTGCGGTACCGAGCGCGAGGAGCCGCGCGACCCCGAGCTCGGTCGCCTTCTGCACCAGCCAGCCCTGCCGGTTCCCCTTCGGCGGCGCGACCGCTACGCTGATCGCCGGCCGCGGAGGAGGCGGACAGGGCAGGACGGCCCCGAGCTCGAGGGTGCACCGCTTCTTGTTCGCCGCGACCACGGTCGCTTCGCGTAGCGTCCCCGCCCCGTCGAAGAGCTCGAGGGTCGAGCCGGCACGCGCCCGCAGGGTGACGAGCAGATGGCGGGCCTGGGGGCCGTCGAGCTCGATCGGCGACACCGACAGGTCGGGATGGTAGAACCGATGTCCCACGTTTCCTCCGGGCGATGGACGGTGCTCCATCATCGGGGCAGGAGCCCGTTCCTCCAAGCCCTTTTTCGGCGCTCTCAGGAGGCCCGGAGGAGCAGAAAAAGGCCATTGACAGGGGTGGGGCCCACGATAGAATACCTCGTCCTTGATCAGGCAGCCGTCTCGCTAGGTCAGAACAAGTACGAGACGAGGGGCGCCCGGGAGCGGCGCAGCCCCAGGAGATGCACACTGATCGGACGGGCGGGTCGACGCGGTCCCCGCCACAATCTTCGCGGCCGAGAAACGAGCCGCGCCAATCGCTTCGCGGCAATAGCGCCCGAAGATGGAGAGTAGCTCCTCACGATGTATGAAAAATACTGGAAGTTGAACAAGAAGCCGTTCGCCAACGAATTCAGCGCGGACTTCTTCTACTCCTCCGGCGACCACAAAGAGTGCCTCGTCCGGATGGTCTACGCGGTCAAGGAAAACAAGACGCTGGTCGTGCTGACAGGCCCCTCGGGCGCCGGCAAGACCTTCCTCCTCAACAACCTCAGCCACAAGCTGATCTCGCAGCGTTTCCCGGTCTCGCTCGTCACCAACCCGATCAATGGCTCCAACCTCGACCTGCTCGGGCAGATCAGCGACGGCTTCCGCAAGGGCAGCACCCCCGGCAGCAAGCGCGAGATCCTGACCGCCCTGCAGACCCGCGCTCGCGAAGCGCGCTCCCGCAACAAGCACCTCGTCGTGCTGCTCGATGAAGCGGACACCCTCAGCGAAGCCGGCGTCTTCAACGAGCTGCGCCTCTTGACGAACCTGCAGGTCAACGGCACCCCGGCGCTGACCCTGGTCCTCGCGGGCAACCAGCAGCTCAAGGAGATGCTCGCCGGCCACCCCCGCCTCGCGCACCGCGTCGACCTGATCGCGTCGCTGCACGGGATGGAAGAGTCCGACACGATCAGTTACGTGCAGCACCGGCTCGAGGCGGCCGGCGGCTCGCGCTCGATCTTCGAGATCGCCGCGCTGCGCCTGATCCACAAGTTCTCGCAGGGCAATCCCCGGGTCGTCAACAACATCTGCGACCTCGCGCTGTTGATGGGCTGCGGCCAGAACCGGCGCAAGATCGACGTCCGCACCGTCCGCGAGGCGACCGAAGAGATCCGCCGCACCCGCATCGTGCGGCACGCGGACCTGATCAGCCGCATCCGCGAGCGCGACGGTGGCCGCGAGCAGAGCGCCGCCCCCGTCGCCGCGGCTGCACCGGCACCCGCACCCGCACCCGCACCCGCTGCGGCGCCGGCGCCCAGGGCGACCCGTCCGGCGTCGTCCCGGCCCGCGCCGAAGCGTGACGAGCCCGCGGCCGCCCCGCGGCCCGAGCGTACCCGGGGTCGTGGACGTGATCGTGATCGCGATCGTGGCGACCGTGACCGTGACCGCGGCGACCGTGACCGCGACCGCGGCGATCGTGACCGTTCCCGCCATGACGGCGAAGACGCCGGGCGTGGCCGTGGCCGCCGCGGGCGTGACCGTGACCGGGGCGAGCGCGGCGAAGGGCGCACCCGTGGGCGGCGTGGACGCGGGCGCTCGCGCGCTCCCGTGGCGCTCGACGAGCCGGTCGAGCCGATCAGCCGCAGCCTCGTCGAGGGTCTGGAGAGCATCGAGGATGTGATCCGTGGGCTGAAGTCGACGACGGGCGGGAAGAAGGACAGCGACGGTGGCGGCGAAGCCCCGAAGTACTTCGAGCACTCCGACGCCGGCAACGAAGGCGGTAGCGGTGGCGGTCGTTCCCGCCGCGGACGTGGACGTCGCAAGAGCGAGCGCAAGCCGCGCTCCGGCCGCAAGCAGGTCGAGGCCAAGGCCGAGGTGAAGGCTCCGGCCAAGGACGAGAAGCCGAAGGCCGCGCCAAAGCCCGCGCCGAAGGCCGACGAGCCCAAGCCGACCAAGGTCAGCGAGGACACCTTCGACTTCGACGACTTCTCCCTCGGCATCCTCGAGCCCGAAGAGGCCAAGGAGCCGGCGAAGGCCGAGGAAAAGGCCGAAGCCGAAGAGAAGAAGCCGAAGACCAGGAAGAAGACCGCGAAGAAGAAGGACGACGACGCCGAAGAGGCGCCCAAGCCCAAGGCCAAGCGTACCCGCACCCGGAAGGCGAAGAAGAAGGACGACGACGCCGACGGTGCCGAGGAAGCGCCCAAGGCCAAGGCCAAGCGCAAGAGCCGGGCGAAGGCCAAGGCCGACGACGGCGAAGGGAAGGCCAAGCGGAAGGCGCGCGCGAAGAAGAAGACCGCCGCCGCGAAGTCCAAGAAGAAGAAGTCCGCACCCAAGAAGAAGGCCAAGGCGAAAGCCGAAGCCGGTAAGTCGTGACGCCGCGCTGACCACCTGGTCCGAGGCTGTCCAAGCTCAGAGGTTTGATCATGAGTACCTATGTGGCCCGTCCCAAGGACGTCGAGCGCAAGTGGTGGGCGATCGATGCCGAGAACGAGATTCTCGGCCGCATGGCCGCCCGCGTCGCCCAGATCTTGATGGGCAAGCACAAGCCGACGTACACGCCCAACATCGACACCGGTGACTTCGTCGTCGTGACCAACGCCGCGAAGGTGCAGGTGACCGGGCGCAAGCGCGAGCAGCGCATGTACCGCTACCACACCCAGCGCCCCGGCGGTCTGAAAGAGGCGACGATGGCCGAGATGCTCGACCGCAAGCCCGAAGAGGTGGTGCGCCTCGCCGTCCGCCGGATGCTGCCGAAGACGCGGCTCGGTAAGAAGATGCTGTCGAAGCTGAAGATCTTCGCCGGCCCGAACCACAACCACCAGGCCCAGTCTCCGGAAAAGCTGGAGCTGGGAACGGCTCGTTGAGTCCAAGAAGAGAACAGGAGTAAGGCCTCGTGGCTGTCGAATACATTTGGGGAACCGGCCGGCGTAAGTCCTCGGTCGCGCGTGTGCGGATCTGCCGGGGAACCGGCAAGGTGCTGGTCAATGGCCGGCAGGTGAAGGAGTACTTCCCGAGCGAGGTGCAGGCGCACAAGGTGACCTCGCCGGCGCGTCTGCTCAACGTCCTCGACCAGTGGGACGTCTTCGCGAACGTGCGCGGCGGCGGCTTCACCGGGCAGGCCGGGGCGATCTGCCACGGCTTCGCGCGGGCGCTGAAGAAGACCGTGCCGCCGGAGAACCGGCAGCTGCGCGACGCCGGGTTCCTGACCCGCGACGCCCGCGTCAGCGAGCGGAAGAAGTACGGTCGCGCCGGCGCTCGCCGGGGCTTCCAGTTCTCGAAGCGCTAACCACGCGCCCAGCTCGTTGCGAATGACAGCCGGAGGGTTCCGCCCTCCGGTCTGTTCGTCTTTGCACGTCTGCTTCCCCCAGGATTCCTGCTGCGCGCGTTACACCGCAGCCCGCTGCCGGGCTCAGTCGGGACATCCCCCCAGCTCCATGCAGGGGCGGGGCTACCCCCGCCCGCGAGAGTGATGAGCCCCCTCGCCTGCAGGCGAAAAACCGGCACAGATCGACGCCACCTGGTGCACGCCGCCACCTCCAGGGTCGGTCTGATGCAGAGGCTCACCGATCCGCCTTACAGCTCACGCTGCCCCCCACGCCCTCGCGACGAAATGCTCATACATCAGCCGGGCTCGTCGGTGCCACAGGCTGACGGCGCGCCCCCGAAATCGCAGCTTTCCCTTGCGCGCGCGTCCTCCTCGGTCCACCATCGGCGCCGGGAGGCGCCGTGTATCCGGAACCGATGGTGCGGTTGATCGACGAGCTCGCGAAGTTCCCCGGGATCGGCCGGCGTTCGGCGGAGCGTCTCGCCTTCTACGTGCTGAAGAGCCCGACCGAAGAGGCGATGAAGCTCGCCTATGCGATCCGCGACCTGAAGAAGAAGACGCGCAACTGCGCCCTGTGCAACAACCTCACCGAGCAGGAGCGCTGCCGCATCTGCAGCGACACCAAGCGCGATGCGGGGTTGCTGTGCGTCGTCGAGCAGCCGCGGGATCTGATCGCGATCGAGCAGCTCGGCCGCTACCGTGGGCGCTACCACGTGCTGCTCGGCAACCTCGCCCTGCTCGAGGGCATCGAGGCCAAGGATCTCGCGATCGCCGGGCTGCTCGACCGCCTGCGCCGGTCGGGCAAGGAAGAGCATCCGCAGGAGCGCATCCGCGAGGTCATCCTCGCGACCAACCCGAACCTCGACGGCGACGCGACCGCGCTCTACCTCGCGGAGAAGCTCAAGCCGCTGCCCGTCAAGGTCAGCTCCCTCGCCCGGGGCCTGCCGACCGGCGGCCGCATCGAGGCCGCCAACCGCGCCAACCTGTTCGAGGCCTTCGCCCGGCGGACCGAGCTGTGAGGGCCAGCGTTCGCGAGGGCGCCGGAGGCGCACGGCGGGCGCGCGCCCGGGGCCGACCGGAGCGCGGGCACCGACAGACCCCGGAGGACGCCCGTGTCTGAGATCCCCCCCGAGGCCGAGGCCTTCCAGCGCGAGGTGGGCGCGCTCCGCGACCGGCTCTCCGAGACGATCGTCGGCCAGGAGGAGGCGGTGCGCTGCGCCGTGTACGCCCTGGTGCTCGGCGGCCACGTCCTGCTCGAGGGGATGCCCGGGCTCGGCAAGACCGAGCTCGTCAAGTCCCTCGCCGCGGCGCTCGACTGCCGTCCCTCCCGCATCCAGTTCACGCCCGACCTGATGCCCGCCGACATCCTCGGCACCACGGTCGTCGCCGAGGACGGCGCCGGGGTGCGGGTGTTCCGCTTCCAGCAGGGCCCGATCTTCGCCCACATCACCCTCGCCGACGAGATCAACCGCGCCTCGCCGAAGACCCAGGCGGCGCTGCTCGAGGCGATGCAGGAGGCGCAGGTCACGATAGCGGCGACCCGGCATCCGCTGCCCGCGCCGTTCTTCGTCCTCGCGACCCAGAACCCGATCGAGCTCGAGGGCACCTTCCCCCTGCCCGAGGCGCAGCTCGACCGCTTCCTCTTCAAGTGCGCGATGGCGCCGCAGGGCGAGGATGACCTGGTCGAGATCCTGCGGCGCACCGAGCGCGAGACCGCACCCCCCGACCGCTCGCCGCTGCTCAGCCCCGCCCGCTTGCTCGAGCTGCGCGCGGTCGCCGCGCAGGTCGTCGTGCCGGAGAGCGTGATGCGCTATGCCGCCCGCCTGGCGATCGCGACGCGCCCGGAGGCCGAGGAGGCCCCCGCCGAGGTGCGTCGCTACGTCCGCTACGGCGCGAGCCCCCGGGGAGCGCAGGCGCTGCTGCGGGCGGCGCGGGTGCACGCCCTGCTCGACGGGCGCCCCTCGGTCGCGGCGCGGGACCTGCGCGTCAACGCGGCGCCGGCCCTGCGCCACCGGGTGGTGCTCGGCTTCGACGCCCACGCCGATCGGGTCGCGGCCGACGCGATCATCGACCGGGTGCTCGCGGCCGTGCGCGCTCCCGAGGGGGCCTGAGGGCGCGGACCGTCGCGGTTCCCGTGCCGCGACCGAGGGCGGCCGTCGCTCCGAACCTCGCGCCGCGCGGGAAGTTGCGCTCCGACGCCAGATGTCGGACAATGCGGGAAACCGATCGCCGACGAGGAGCCGCGCTTGGCGGTCCAGAGCAACTCCGACCAGGACCTGACCTGGCTGGCCATCTTCCAGCAGCACCCTCCGCGCGTCCGGCTCGCCGTCCAGCACGTCGCCTTCGTCGCCGCCAAGGAGCTCGGCGCCCCGAACGAGGGCATGCTGCGCAAGGTCCTGCAGCAGCCGGGGAAGATCCGCCGGCCCGAGGACAAGGCGCTGCTCGAGTCCTTCCTCGAGGTGCTGCTGACCTACGGCCAGGCGCTGATCGACGCCGTCGACGAGCCCCACCGCTCCGAGGCGGGGGCCGAGCTGTTCGCCGACCGCCCCGAGCGCCGTGCCGCCCTCGCCAGCGTCGTCACCCGGCTGCGCGAGATCGATGGGCTGACCGCCTTCCTCGAGCAGGACGCCGAGCAGCTCTTCGCCCGCCCGGGCGTCTTGAAGTATCAGGCCGAGGCGGTGCGGGAGATGCTGCGCTACCTCCCCGGGCGGCTCAAGCTCAGCCGTCGGGTCAAGCTCGCCGACGCCCTCGCCCTGCACAGCGAGGAGCTGGTCACGGCGGTCTCGCACCTGGTCGAGCAACGCGATGCGCTGCGGGAGGTCACCCGCAGCGACCCGACCCTGCTGACCGAGCTCGGCAGGCTCCTGATCGCCTGGGGCGACGGCCTGCGGGGAAGCGAGTGCCTCGAGGTCGCGGCCGACCAGGTCTGGGCCGAGAAGCAGAAAGGCCGGCTGCTGTACGACGCGGCGATGGCGGCGGTGACCGCGCTGCGTCCGAAGCGCGCCATCGAGCTGTACAAGCGGGCGGTGCAGCTAGACAGGAGCGGCTGCGCCCTGTTCGACCACGAGCGCTACCAGCTGCAGGGCTTCGTGTCCGCCAGCTCGCACTCGATCCTGTTCCTCGTGCACGACCGCCGCAGGCGGCGCTTCGTGGTCCAGTGCCTGTTCGAGAAGGAGGCCGAGCTCAAGAAGATCTTCAAGCGCGTCCGCCCCCTGCAGAAGCTGCGCAACCCGCACCTCGTCCGTCTGCGCGAGTGGGGATGGGCCAACCGCCGCCGCCGGCGCGGTCCGTACCTGGTGTGGGAGCACGTCGAGGGCCAGACCCTGCGCGAGCGCATCGAGCAGCGCGGCATGATGTCGCAGCCCCAGGTCGTGATGATGATGCGCGCCCTTGCGTCCGGGCTGCGGGCCGCGCTGCAGATCGGGATCCTCCACCGCAGCCTGCATCCGGACAAGGTGCGGTTCGACAGCGAGGGCAACCCGCGCCTGCTCGGCTTCGGCCTGAGCCGCACCGAGCTGCGGGTCAAGCTCCACTTCCCCGAGCTCGCGCGGCAGCCGAGCTTCCTCCGCCAACGCATCGAGGATGACCGCCTGTACCTCGCCCCCGAGCAGCGCGGCACCGTCGACGGCCGCGCCGGTCCGCACAGCGACGTGTACTCCCTCGGCCGGCTCGCCTGCTACGCCTTGTTCGGGGTGCCGCGGCCGACCCCCGAGCGGCTGGCCGAGCTGCATCCGAAGCTGACCGGCTGCCTGGTGCGCTGCCTGAACCGGCATCCGGGCAACCGCTTCGAGAACGCGCGGCGGCTGGTCAAGAAGCTCGACGAGCTGTGCGCGATCCCCGGCCTGCGGCCGAGCGACGCGGTCGGGGGCGTGCCGGAGTCGGCGCCCGTCGAGGCCGCCGCCAGCGGCTTCAACACGCGGCGGCTGATCGGCTTCTTCGGGCGCCTGTTCAAGCGCGAGCAGAAGGACGGCGGGCTGTGGTGGAAGCCGACGCGCAGCCAGCGCGACGCGACGCGGGACGGCGCCCTCGAGCTGTGGACGAAGAACGGCGTCGACATGGACTTCGTGCTGATCCCCGAGGCCGACGGGCCGATCGGCTCGCCGGAGAAGGAGCCGCACCGCCGCGCGAACGAGCGGCGCCATCACGTACGGCTGCGCTACGCCTACTACATGAAGGCGACGCCGGTCACCCAGGCGGAGTGGTACCGGGTGATGGGCACCCGGCCGTTCTTCTTCGAGGACGCCGACGGGCGGGTCCCGGCGGAGAACCTGTCCTGGTACGACGCGATCGAGTTCTGCAACCAGCTCTCCGAGCGCGAGGGGCTCGAGCCCGCCTACAACCTGATCGTGCGCCACCGGGAGGGGGGCTCGATCTCCGACGCCGAGGTCGAGTTCCTCGGCCTGACCCGCGCCGGCTACCGCCTGCCGACCGAGACCGAGTGGGAGCTCGCCTGCCGGGGCGGCACCGACACGCCCTACTGGATGGGGCTGGAGCGCAACGTCGTCGGGGCCCTGGCCTGCACCGCTCCGCGCCCGGTCCGCGAGCATCCCGCCAATCCCTACGGGCTGTTCGCGATGCACGGCAACGTCTGGGAGTGGTGCTGGGACTGGTACGCCTACGAATACCCCGAGGAGGTGCAGACCAACCCGACCGGCCCGAAGGAGGGTGACCGGCGGGTCAAGCGCGGCGGAAGCTTCGCCGGCAGCGCCGAGCTGGCCCGCTCGGCCTTCCGCGGACGCGAGGTGCCGGCCGCGCGCCAGAACGACGTCGGGCTGCGGGTCGTGCGCACGGCCATCGGCGACCAGTCGAAGCGCATCCGGCTGCTCGGCGTCAAGGGCTGAGGCGGATGTACCTCTTGCGCGAGCTCAGCGACGAGCCGCGGCCCCGCGCCGGCGAGCGCCTGTACGACGGCTACGGCGAAGGACGGACCGTGTCGGTCGCGGAGGACGTGCTCGCGCGCGGGCTCGAGGCCTTCCGCGGCGAAGGCCGGACGATCGTCATCCCGGCGGACACCACCCGGCCGACCCTCGACGACATGCTCGCCGCCTGCTTTGGCCGGCTGCTGCTCAACGGGCGTCCGCTGCCGCCGGGAGCCGCCCTCTTCGCGCGTTACGCCGGCCTGGTGCGGGAAGGGCTGTCGCTGCACGAGGTGCCGCCCGACCGCTCCCTGGCGGGCGTCTTTCTCGCCGTCCGCAACCGGGGCGGGCTGCACGGCGCGAAGCTCGACAGCCCCGGCCTGGCCGAGCCCTTCCTCGAGGGCTGGGCGCGGCTCGAGGCGACCCTGCTCGCGGCGGCGGAGCGCGGCGCCGACCCGTTCCGGGAGGCGGTGTGCGACGGGCCGGAGTTCCTGCGCGAGCGCATCTACCTCGCCGGCGACCGCGAGATCTTCCGCGCCGACGTCACCCGCGGCCAGGTCTGGCAGGTGCGCTTCCCGGGTGAGACCGTGCCGGCCCCGGGGCTGCTCCTGCGGGAACCGAAGAGCCTGCTGTTCAAACACTGGTCGCGGACGCCGCGGCGGGGCTTCCTGTTCCTCGCAGTGCGCTGGGAACCCGGCTACTGGGTGTTCTCCACCGACCCCCTGCGGCGCATCTCCTTGCGGGGCCTCGCCGCCGCGCTGCAGGCGGCGGAGCGCGCGCGGGACGCCGCCCGCGCGGACGCCGACCCCTGGTTCGACGGCGCCCGCTTCGACCACACCCTGATCGCCGCGCCGAAGGCCGGGAGCTGCCTGCCCGAGGAGGAGATGCTCGCCGTCGTGCGCCGCTGGCTGCGGGTCGAGGACACCCCCGGGCTGCCGCCCCTGTTGCGCACCCTGCTCGCGAGCTGGCCCTTCCCGGCCTACCGCGCGCCCGCCCTGATCGGCCGGGGAGGCCAGGCGCCGGTGGTGTGGGCAGAGGGGCCGGAGGGCCGCGTCGCGATCAAGCTGTTCGGGCTGCTCGAGAGCAGCGAGGCGATGCGGGAGCGGAACCGGCGGGAGCGCGCGACCATCGAGGCCCTGCGCGACCGCCTCCGGGCGAGCGATGACCCGCGACGCAGCCGGCTGGTCGACCTCGAGACCAGCCTCGAGGCGGTCTGGCAGGGGCAGCCCCTGGTCGGGCTGGTCAGCCGCTTCTACCCGGAGGGCAACCTCGAGGCCTGGCGTCGGCAGCGGACGTCGATCGACCGCGGGGAGCTCGGCCGGCTGGTCGGAGACATCGCCGACGGCCTCGCGCTCCTGCACGGCTGGGGCTACGTGCACCGCGACGTCAAGCCGGCGAACATCCTGCTCGAGCGCGGGCCCGAGGGCCTGCGCGCGCGGCTTTCCGACTTCGGCTGCACGCTGCGGGACGGCCACACCACGCGCTTCGCGGACATCAACTTCTCGCCGCCCCTGCTGCAGGAAGACAGCGCGGCCTTCGACGTGTTCTCCCTCGCGGTGGTCACCGCCTTCCTCGTGCGCGGCACCATCGACCCGCCTTTCCGCAACAGCTTCAACGGCACCCTGTCCGCCGCCGTCCTCGCCCCCGCGCGCCGTGATGGGCTGGTGCAGGGCGCCGACGAGGCCTGGTACGACGCCCTGACCGAGCTGCTGCTCGCCGCGACCCAGTTCGACGCGCGGCGTCGTCCTCCGGTCGAGGAGCTCGGGGCGGCGGTGCGGCGGGTGTGCCGGGGGTAGCTCCGCGCTCAGCGCGCCAACAGCTGCGTGGCGAACGCGCGCACGTCCTCGCTGGCATCGCGGGCCGCCGCCTGGGCGAGCAGCGTGCGCACCGCGGGCGTCGCGCGCTCGGAGGAGAGCGCCTCGAGCGCGGCGAGGCGGGTCAGGGCGTCGTCGTCCTCCGCCGCCAGGGCGCCGAGCCGCTGGCGGGCCGCGGGGCGCAGGG
>JAUIEM010000302.1 GCA_030428695.1 bacterium | reverse complement strand
CCGATGCGCTCGGCCTCGGTCTCGGCGATCACGCTGACGATCATCACCTTGCCGTCCTCGTCCTGCAGGCTGACGCCGAGGAAGCCGCTGACGAGGGGCTGGGGCGCATAGAACAGGGCGCAGTCGGTCAGGTAGGAGGACGGCTCGGAGGGCGCCGCCTTCTTGTTCCCACGGGGCCACTCGATCGCGAGCTGCACGGTCGTGTCGCCGTCGCGGAAGGTCAGGTTCAGCATCGCGCCGCCCTTCATCGTGCCGAGCACCGCGCGCAGGTCCGCGAAGCTCTCGACCCCGCGGCCGTTGGCCTCGAGCAGCACCCAGCCGAGCTCGACGTCGTCGCTGAGCAGCCCGTTCGGGGCGACCTCGACGACGGCCATCGAGGAGTCGAGCCGGATGCCGAGGCTCGGCCGGCCGCTCGGGGCCGGACCGGGCGCGGGCTTCGGCTCGGCCGGCTGGATCGAGCCGGGGGCGACCACGGTCATCGTCCCGAACACGGTCTCGCCGTCGGAGCGGGTGACGACGAAGCGCACTTCCTGCCCCGGCTCGAGGCCGGCGAGCACGCGGCGCAGGTCGTCGAAGCTCTCGACCACCTCGCGGGCGACGTTGCGCAGGGTGTCGCCGACCTGGATGCCGGCCCGGTCGCCGGGACCGTTCGGGGAGACTTCCTGGACGACCATCCCGGTGGTCAGCTTGAGGCCGAGGGTGACCGGCAGCGGACCGGAGGGGACGGGGGTTGCGGGCGGGACGGGCGTCGGCACGACCTGGGGAACCTGCGGACCCGGGACGGTCTCGGCGGCGCCGAGGGTGACCGCGAAGCTGCGCCGCACGGTCAGGCCGATCTCGGCGCCGGGAGCCATGCCGCCGAGGATCTCGCGCAGGGTGTCGGCGCTGGCGAGGGCCCGGTCGCCGACCGCGACCAGCACGTCGCCGCTCAGCACGCCGGCCTGCTCGGCCCCGCTACCCGCGAGGATCTGGCCGACGGTCAGACCGTTCAGGCTGACGCCGAGCACCGGACGGCCCTCGTAGTCGCCGAGGGTCAGCGTCAGCGCGCGGGTCGCCTGGAGGGTGACCACGTCGCCGGGACGCTTGCCGGCCATCGCCGCGCGCAGGTCTTCGACGTTCTCGAGCGCGGCGCCGTCGAGGCCGACGAGGGCGTCACCGTCGGCGAGGCCGGCGGCTTCCGCACCGCTGCCAGCGGCGAGGCCGACAACGCGCAGCCCTTCGAGGCGCACGCCGAGGACCGGACGGGCCGGGACGGGCGCGGGAGCGGGGGGCGTCGGCGGAGCGGGCGGGGCCGGGGTGTTGTCGTCCGGCCGGGTGCCGAGCACGACGTTGATGTCGAGGCTCGCGCCGTCGCGCTCGACGCGCATCGTCAGCTGCTCGCCGGGCTGCCGACCGCCGAGGTTGGCGATCAGGGCCTCGAAGCTGTCGAGGCTCTCGCCGTCGATCGCGAGGATCGTGTCGCCTTCCTGCAGGCCGGCCTGCTCGGCGGCGGTTCCGGGGATGATGCTCGAGATCACCAGGCCGTCGAGCTGCACACCGAGGAAGGCGCGGGGCGGTGCCGGCTGCTGCGGACCGGGCTCGCTCGGCGCCGGCGTGCCCTGGCGGGCGACGAGGCGGGCGCTCAGGCGCACGGTCGCCCCGTTGCGGTCGACGGTCAGCGGCAGGTCCTGCCCGGCGCTGAAGTCGTTGAGGGCGCGGTCGAAGTCGGCGACGCTGGCGACCTGGCGGCCAGCGACGGCGACGATGCGGTCGCCGATGCGCAGGCCGGCGCGGTCGGCCGGGCTGTCGGGGAGGATGTCCTCGAGCACCAGGGAGCCGCTGGCGAAGGCGACGCCGAGGAAGCCGGGCTGCCCGGTCTGCGGCGCCGGTGCCGGCGTGCGCTGCGCGGAGCCGAGGCGGACCTCCAGGCGGGCGACGCGCTCATTGCGCACGATCGCGAGCTCGATCACGGTGCCGGCGGGCACCTGCAGGATCTCGCGCATCGCGCTGAGCTCGCCGATCTCGTCGCCGTTGACCTCGAAGATGCGGTCGCCGACCCGCAGGCCGGCGCGCTCCGCCGGGCTGCCGGGGGTGACCGCGAGCACATCGAGGGCGTAGAAGTCCGGGGACTCTTCGAGCGAGACGCCGAGCCAGGCCGCGGTCTGCTGCGGGGGCGTCGGCTGCACGGGCGGTTCGCCGGGGACGCCGATCAGCGTCGCCGTCAGCACCTGCTCGTAGCCGCCGCGGGTGATGCGGAAGCGCAGCACCTCGCCGACCTTGCCGAGCGTCCCGAGCTGGGTCCGGAGCTGGTCGGGGGTGGTGATGCGGACGAAGGCGCCCTCCGCGGTCGCCAGGGCGAGAATCTCGTCACCGGGCCGGAAGCCGACCTGCTCCGCGGGGCCGCCCGGGGCGACCGAGGACACGCGCAGGCTGTTGTCGACCAGGGCGATGCCGAGGTAGGGGCGCGCGCCGGGCTGGGTCGGCGGCTCGGGCTGGACGGGCGGCTCGACCTGTGCGACCGGCGCCGGCTTCTCGGCGAGGGTCATGTACAGGCGGCGCTCGAAGCCCTCGCGTTCGATGTCGAGGACGAGCACCTCGCCGATGGTCCGGCCGACGATGTGGCGTCCGAGGGCGGCGCGGGAATCGACCGTCGCGCCGTCGCAGGCGACGATCAGGTCACCGGCGAGCAGGCCGGCCTTCTCGGCGGGGCTGTCCTCGGCGACCAGGTCGACCCGGCAGCCGTCGCCGTCGGCGATGCGGATCCCGGCCCAGCCCTGGGGCTGCGCGAGGGTTCCGAGGGCGGGCAGCTCGGAGGCGAAGCCGGCCTTGAGACCGACGTGCACGAACGAGCGCCGCTCCTGGCCGTCGCGCACCAGACGCACCGGGAACTCGGTGCCGGCGGGCAGGCCGACGAGGAAGTTGCGCAGGCTGCCGAGGGTGGTCAGCTCGGTGCCGTCCGCCTCGCGCAGCACGTCGCCGACCTCGAGGTGGGTGTTCGGACCGGCTTCGGCGATCGCGCCGACGCTGAGGCCGGCGTCGGTCTCGCGCAGCTGCAGGCCGAGGTAGCCGTGACGCACGGTCGCGCCGAGGCGCAGGTAGGGAAGCGCCTCCGCGACCTGGCGGGCGGGCACGCAGACGCCGAGCCACTTCGAAGACAGGAAGGAGCGGTTGACCACGCCGATGACCTTGCCATCGACGTCGAGCAGCGGGCCGCCGTAGGAGCCCGGGTTGATCGCGCAGTCGGTCTCGAGCACGTAGCCGCGGTAGCCGTCGTCGATCCGGTAGATGTCGGAGATGATGCCGACGCTGTAGGCGGCCTGGAAGTCGGTGTCCAGCGCGCCGAACGCGTTCCCGACGGTCATCACGGCTTCGCCGAGGTGCGGGTCGCGCTCGGAGAATTCCAGGGCCGTCAGGCCGCCGGCGTCGATCGCGATCACCGCGAGGTCGTTCAGCGCGTCGCGGGCGACGATGGTGCCGCGGTAGCGCGCGCCGTCGACCAGCTGGACGTCGACCTCACCGCGCCGGCGGATGGCCCGCGCGCAGGTGATGATCAAGCCGTTCGGGTCGATGATGATGCCGGTGGCTTTGAATTCGCCCGGCACGCCACCGTCGATGGCGACGACGGCGCGACGCGTGCGTTGCGCGATGGTCTCGAGCTCTTGCGAGAGCTTCTCGAGCGTGCTGTCGTCCGCGGACAGCGGGCTGAGCAGCAGTGCGCAGAGAAGCCCGGTCCAGAGGCGTCTGTGCTTCAAAAGTGTTCCCTCCTCGTGAGGCCGACGGAGCGTCTATCGGATTCCACCACGGTCTACGTGCCCGGCTCCGAAGCGTTGGGTGAAGACGTCCCACTCTATCCGCTCGGGCTGCCCGCGAGAAGCACCGTTCGCTTCGCCCCGCTCCACGCCTGATTTGCGTCGGCGAGGATCCGCGAGCGCTTCCCCTCGGGCACGATCCTGGCTCCCCTGCCCGCCGTCCGCTATCCTGCCCGCCGACGACCTGCTGGAGGGAAGCGATGACCCGGTCCGTCTGCGTCTGGTTCCTGCTCTGTCTGTCCCTGGCCCCGGCCCAGGACGAGCACCGCGAGAAGGTCGAGCAGCTCGCCGGCGAGCTCGCGGCGCTCGGCTTCCCGATCGACCTCGACAGCCTGGCCGTTGATGTCGCCGAGCCGATCCTCTGTGTGGACGACCTCGACCGGCAGCAGGACATGTTCATGCGCCCGAGCTACTTCGCCGGGCTGTACGCGCTGCGCCGCGGCTTTCGGCTCGAGGCCGGACGCGACCCTGCCGATCTGCGCAAGAAGGCGGTGCTCGGCATGCTCGGGGTGCTGAAGGCCTACTACCAGTCCGACCGCCGCGCGATCGTGTTCGTGCCGCACGCCCTCGACGAGCTCTTCCAGCTCGACCCTGTCGTCGCCCACGAGCTCGTGCACGCCTACCAGGACCAGCAGTTCGGGCTCGCCCCCTTCCTCGCCCCCCTCGACAGCAGCCTCGACCAGACCCGCATCAAGCAGTGCCTGATCGAAGGGGCGGCGGAAGCCGTCGCGCTGGCCGTGATGCTCGCGCGCACCGACACCGGCCTCGACGAGGTCGACCCCGCCAGCCTCGACCCCACCCTCGGGCGCATGCTCTCCGGAGAGGCGGCCAGCCTGCCCTACTCCGTCGGCCGGGTGTACATGCTCGAGCGCTTCGCCGAGGGAGGCTGGGAGGCGCTGCGCGCGGCATTCACCGAGGTCCCCCCCTCGTCCGAGCAGGTGCTCCACGCGAGCAAGCTCGGCTCCGACACCCCGCGGGAGATCGCCCTGCCGGCGCCCGCTCCCGGCGACACCCTGGTGCACGCCGACACCCTCGGCGAGCTCGAGCTGTACAAGCTGCTGCTCGAGCTCGGCCACAGCCGGGACGACGCCTTCCTCGCCGCCGCCGGCTGGGATGGCGACAGCTTCCAGGCGCTGCGCTCGGCGACGGGCTGGAGCGCCCGCTGGCGCATACTGTGCGACCGTGACGAGGACGCCCGCCAGCTCGCCGCGGCCCTCGACGGGCGGGTCGACGGCCGGCTACAGCGGTCCGGACGGGTGCTGACCTGGGCCTGGGCCGAGCGCGGCGAGCCGCCGCTGCCGGCGGCCCTGCCGACCCAGCCCGCGCTGGTGCCGGCCGACTCCGCGAGCACCGCGGCGATCGAGTCCGGCCGCCTCGAAGCGATGGCGGCCGCCGGGGTGTTCGACGGCGTCTGGCAGGTCCCCGACCTCGGGCTGCGCCTGCCGGTTCCCGCGGGCTTCTCCCTCGAAGAGATCAACGGCACCGCGCTGCTGATGCGCGACGACAGCGTCGGCTTCCGCGAGTCGATCAGCGCGGTCGGCCTGCCGAATGTCGGCGAGAAGTCGCTCGAGGCGCTGCTGGAAGAGAACCGGACCGTGTTCGAGGGGCTGCCCGCGATCACCCTCGAGGTGCTCGAGATCCGTGAGGTCGGCGGGCGCGAGCTTCTGTGGATCGAGTACCACGGGAAGATCGCGCCGGGCGCGCCTCCGCTGCACTTCCTCGCGCTCCTGTACACCCAGGGCGCCCGCCAGGTGGTCGTGACCGCGACGATGCGCGCGACCAACTTCGAGGCCCTGCGGGAAGTTCTCGAGGCCGCATTCTCCGGCGCCCGGATCGACGACTGAAGGAGCCCTCGCGACGCGTGGATGCCGGCGCCGCTTTCGGTTACCCTGGAGCGTACGTCAAGGTCATGCGCCCGCGCAGGAACATCCGATGAGCGACCCACTGCAGCCCGGCCACTCCGGCAAGCTGATCCCGAGCCAGCGCATCGAGGGGACGGCACGCACGACGCGTACCACCCGCGCCCGGCGGCACACCGCGGCGATGCGCAAGGCGGCCCAGGCGAAGAAGAAGCGCGCCGCCGGTCTCAGCGAGGAGCAGAAGCGGCTCGCGGTGATGGGCGTCGTCCTGGTCCTCTCCTTGTTGTTGATGGTGTACGTCCTGTCGAACCGGAAGAAGGGCCCTGCCCAGGTGCAGGATGATCCGGGCGCGAGGCTCGCCAGCCTGCGCATGCCGGGCATCGACAACTTCGACGTCGACAGCCTGCAGCCGGAGAACCTCAGCCTCGAGCAGCGCAACCGCAACGAGCGCTTCGGTCCCTGGGAGTCCGACCTCTTCTACACGCCCCCGCCCCCACCGCCCGAGGTCACCTTCCATCCCGAGACCGGCCCGGACAGCGCGGGCATGGCCGGGACGCCGGGCGACAGCGGCGCGGTGACCGCGCAGGTGCCGGGCGCCGATCCTGCGCTGGCGCGGGCCCTGGTCGCCGCCCAGCTCGGCTCGGTCGTGATCGGCACCGACGAGCTGCCGTCGACCGCGCTGATCTACCGTGACATCGGGGGGCGCTGGCGGGCGCGCCTGTACGAAGAAGGAGACGAGCTGACCCTGCCCGAGGGCGACGGCGAGCGCTCCTTCGAGATCGCCGCCATCGCGCTCGACCAGGTCACCCTGCGCCACGGCGACGCCGAGATCCCGCTGCGGCGCGCGTCCTCCGCCGGCTCGCAGCCACCGCCCCCGCCCGGTCCGCCCGCCCCGCAGCCACCGCGGGAACCCGGCGCCCCCGCTCCGCTGCCCGAGGAGCAGCCCGACGACCCGGGCATCGATGACCCGGGCATCGACGACCCGGGCACTCCCTGAGGCGTGGGTGCCTACGATCGCCGGCTGGCCGTCTGCATCGGCCGACTCCACACCACCTGGCAGTGCGCCGGGCCGCAGGGCCGCGGCAAGGGTTCTTTCCCGAGCCTCGCGATCCCCCAGGACGACCTCGGGGCGCTGTGGGGCGCTTCGGCCGGAGGGGAGTCGCGCTGCACGGTCACGGACGGCGGCCGCAAGTACCAGGTCGGGGCGGACACCCCGCAGCACGTCTCCAAGGCCTCCGACACCGGCATCGAGCGCGTCCTGCTGCGCGCGGCGCTGCGCTTCGCCGGGGCGCGCGACGGCGAGCGGGTGCTGGTCGCCCTGCTCGGCAACCCCGAGCCGGCGCCGGCCCGCGAGGCGGCGCTGCGCGAGGGGCTGGCGGGACGCGACGTCGAGCTCGGCGCGGCGCTCGGCAAGGTTGAGAAGGTCTGGCTGTCCGAGCTGCGCATCGAGGTGGTGCCCCCGCCCCTCGTGCTGCTCGACGGGCTCGGCGACACCGCCCGCGGCTCCGGGCTCGGCGTGCATCTCGGCTACGACTTCACCGGCTTCTATCTGCTCGACGCCGAAGAGGGCTGCGCGCTGCTGCGGGTCGTCGACTTCGGCTACCGCTACGCGGTGCGGCGCCTCGACTTCCGGGTGCGCGACCAGGGCGGGCAGATCCCGCTGTGGGAGCTGTCGCGGCTGGTGATCACCGGCCGCATGCGCGACATCTCGGTCGGGGGCTTCCGCTACGACCTGCGCGACGACCTCGAGGATGTGCGCCGCGAGCTCAACGCCGACCTGGTGCGCGAGGCGGGCAACGTCCTGACCGCCGAGCTGGTGCGCCGGGGGAAGCGCCCGCGCTGGGCGGTGATGGTCGGGGAGGCGGTCGACTTCTCCGCCCAGGACCTGATCGACGAGCTGCGCCAGGGCGGCTTCTCCTTCGTCGGCGACGTGACGCTCCACGGCGAGGAGCTGCTCCTCGAAGGGCTGTGGAACGGGCTCGACTTCCTGTAGGGCTTGACGCGGCGCGTTGGCCGACGCTTCCCACTTGCGCTATGATGCCTCCAGGCGCGCCGGCAAGGCGCTCGCCGGAGCCAGCCCATGGAACAGAGCACCATCCTCGAACGTTGGACCCAGACCCTCGGGGAGGCGACCGAGCTCGACGGTCTGCCGCTCTCGGCCAGCTACCGGCCGGCCTTCGGCGGGCCTCCGGCCGAGGTCCCCGCCGGTGGTGAACAGTTCGAGCCGCTGTCCGAGCTCGGTCGCGGCGGCATGGGCGTCGTCTACCGCGCCCGCCAGCGCGGCCTCGAGCGCGAGGTCGCGCTCAAGCGCCTGCAGACCGACGGCAGCGGCTCGGGCAGCTCGCGCTGCACCCCGGAGGACTTCGTCGCCGAGGCGGTCGTGACCGGCAGCCTCGAGCATCCGAACATCGTACCGGTCTACGCGCTCGAGGCGGATGAGGCGGGGGAGCCCGCCCTCGCGATGAAGCTGATCACCGGCCGCAGCTGGCGCGAGCAGCTCGCCGAGGAGGGGCCGGAGCTCGACCGCGACCTCGACATCCTCCTGCAGGTCTGCAACGCCGTCGCCTTCGCCCACAGCAAGTCGATCACCCACAACGACCTGAAGCCGAGCAACGTGATGCTCGGCGCCTTCGGGGAGGTGCTCGTCGTCGACTGGGGGCTCGCGGTCGACTGCAGCGCGGAGCCGACGCCGGGCTCGCGGGTGCGACACCGGTCGAGCATCCGCCTGCCCTGCGGCACACCGAACTACATCCCGCCCGAGCTCGCGCTCGGGGAGGGCGATCGGATCGGGCCCTGGACCGACATCTTCCTGCTCGGGGCGATCCTCTACGAGGTGTTGACCGGCCATCCGCCCCGCCAGGGCAAGTCCCTGGTCGAGGTGGTCGTACAGGCGGCGGACGGGGTCGCGATCGCCCTCGACGCCGACCTCCCCGAAGAGCTCCGGCAGATCTGCCTGCGCGCCCTCGCCCACGACCCCGCCGACCGCTTTCCGGACGTCGCCTCGTTCCAGGACGCCCTGCGCGCCTTCCTCCGCCACCGCGAGAGCCTGGTGATCTCCGACGCCGCGAGCCGGGACCTCGAGGCGCTGAACGCGGAGTTCGACGGCATCGACCCCGACGATGAGGAGCTGAAGCTCGCGCTCTACGACCGCTTCTGCGCCTGCCGCTTCGGCTTCAAGCAGGCCCTGCGCATCTGGCCGGAGAACCGCGCCGCCAAGGACCACCTGCAGCGCGCCCTCGAGTGGCTGATCGAGTACGAGCTCGGCCGCGGCAACACCCAGTCGGCCGGTATGCTCCTGCCCGAGCTGCCGGAGAAGAACGCCGAGCTCGCCGGTCGGGTCTCCGCCGAGCGCGCCCGGCAGGCGGAGGAGCGTGCCGCCGAGCGGGCCGAGCTCGACGCCCTGCGGCAGCAGACCGACCCCGCGGTCGGACAGAAGGAGCGGGCCTGGTTCGCGCAGACCATCGCGATCCTGCTCGGCGGCTTCGCCCTGCTGGCGGCGACCGCGCCCTTCCCGATCACCCCCGCCCTGTACGCGCTGTCCGGCCCGCTCGACCTGCTCGCGGTGCTCGCGTGTGTGTGGATCTTCCGCAAGAGCCTGCTGCAGCGCACGATCAACGGACGCATCGCCAGCTCGGTGATCCTGATCGGCGTCGCGATCGTCGTGCACCGCGCGGTGATGTACCCCCTCGGTCTGGCGGTCGAGACCGCGGTCGCCCTCGAGATGTTGTTGTACTCCCTGACCGGCGCGATGATGGCGCTCGCCTTCGACCCGCGCTTCGCGGTCGCCGCCGGCTCCTTCCTGGTCGGGGCGCTCGCCGCCGTGGCCTGGCCCGCCTACGCCTGGTACGCCCTGGCGGCCGGCAGCTTCATCGGTATGACCGCGCTGAAGAAGGCCTGGATGCAGTGCTGGACGACCCGGGCCGCGCTGCGCCTGGTCCAGGCCTGACCGCTGCGCGCGCGCGGCGTGGCCGCGTAGGGAGGAGCGAAGGATGGGAGCGAGCTACGAGCTGCACGCCCTGGACGAGCAGGCCGTCGGCTACCTCGCCAGTCTCGGCATCGCCGCTCCGGAAGCGGAGTCGCGGGCGCCGAGCTGCGCGGACATGCGGGCGGCGCTCGGCAGGTTGACGGACCACGCCGTCGACTTCGGTCCCTTCAAGGTCGGCAGGCCCTGGGAGATCGACGTGCGCCACCGCGTGTCGCCGGAGACGGAGAGCTGGGTGGTGGTCCGTACCCTGCGGGCGACCGAGGCGGGAGAGCCCTGCTCCTTCGAGTTCTCGAGCGGCTGGCCGCAGCTGATGGCGGCGATCACCATCGCCCTCGCGGGGCGGGTCGGTCCGCTGCTGCTGGTGCCGGACACCGGCGAGCCCCCGGCGATCGTCGAGGCGACGAGCACGGTCGCGGAGGTGATGGCGACCTGGACCGGGTGAGGCTTTCCGGGCCCCTACTTCATCCGCTGCCAGCTCGGCGGCAGCAGGGTGCGGTCGAGGAACTTGTCGAGATCCTCACCGAAGGTGTAGTTCGCGCGGAAGTTCCCGCAGCCGAACACCTTGTACAGGCCCTCCACGCACGCCTGGATGCGCAGCTGGTGCCAGGGGTTGCAGTTGCGCCCCTCGGCGGGCGCGATCTCTTCGCGCCAGGGCAGGACGAAGACGTAGTCGTAGGTGCTGAGGTGCTTGCGGACCATCTCGACCACCTCGGCGTTCTGCTGCTCGGACTCGTTCGGCGCCTGGTTGAGCATCCAGTAGCACAGGAAGTCGATGACGGTCTTGTCGGAGACGAAGGCGCTCGCGTCGGTCTCCTCACCGATCTTGATCTGGAACGTGCGCAGCCGGATGCGGCGCCGCTCGATGCCGTCGCCGATGCCCTTCCAGCCCGTGCGTCCGAACTCCATCAGCGCGCGCTTGGTCGGATCGCCGATCAGCGGCAGGTCGAAGTGCTCGGCGATGGCCTTCGCCAGGGTGGTCTTGCCGGTGCCGGCCGCTCCCGAAATACCTATCCGCATGCGCCGTCCTCCGTTGCGTCGAGGGTCCATGGTAGGATCTGCGGGAAGAAACCGCCAGTGCTTCTGGAGGCCGGCCCTGACAGGCTCTGAGCTCGCGCGGGGAGTTTCGGGGCAGGATTCCAGGTTAAGGGTCCAGACCGTCGGGGCGAACCGTTACACTGGGCGCGACCCCTGCCCGGAGGCTCCGACTTGAGCCAGGCCTTCGCGCTGACCTCCCAGCTGGTACGCCAGAAGCTCGCGGACGGTCCGACGGTCCTGCTCGACCGCGGTCCGAACCCCGACGTGCTCGGGGTCGCGCTGTGCCTGCCGGTCGGGGGCGTGCTCGAAGACCGGCGCACCCAGGGCCTGAGCCACTTCCTCGAGCACGCCTACGACCTCGGCAGCGCGCGCTTTCCGGGCGGGCACATGGCGGCGCGGCTCGCGTCCTGGGGCGGGGTGAAGAACGCGGCGACCGGCAAGGACGCGACCTGCTTCTACGCCTCGTTTCCGCCGGTGCATCTCGAGGCCTTCCTCGCGATGGAGGCCGACCGCTTCTTCCACCTGCGGCTGCCCCGCGAGCAGCTCGACAACGAGATCCAGGTCGTCCTCGAGGAGCGCCGCAGCCGGGTCGACGACCAGGCTCACGCGGTCGTGCTCGAGCACGCCTTCCAGCACCTGTTCCCCGGCCATCCGTACGGCTTCCCGCTGATCGGCACCGAGGAGAGCCTGCGGGGCTTTACCCGCGAGCTGATCGAGGACTTCTACCTGCGCCACTACCTGCGCAACCAGCTCGTGATCGCGGTCAGCGGCGGCTTCGACGGCGAGCGGGTGCTCGCCTGCGTCGAGCGCCTGTTCGGCAGCGGGCGGGGCGGCGTACCCGCGGCCCTGCCGGGTCCGCCGCGGCCGCTCGAGCAGCCGCAGCAGCTCGAGCTCGAGCCCCGGGCGCCGTACGGGACGGTCACCCTGGCCTGGCAGGGCCCGCCGAAGGACGACCCCGACCGGGTCTACCTCGATGTCTTCGCCGCTATCCTCGGCACCGGACGCGCCTCGCGGCTGGCCCGGCGGGTCGTGCGCGAGCGCCGGCTCGCTCTGGCCGGCACCGCGCGCACGGGGCGCCACCGGTTGGCGAGCGACTTCCTGCTGTCGGCGGTCGCGCCGCCCGAGGTCGGCTGCGAGGTGCTCGCCCACACCCTGTGCCGGGAGGTCGAGCGGGTGACGACCCGCGGGGTGCTGCCCGAGGAGGTCGCGTGGGCCGTGGCGCGGTGGAACCTCGGACGCGCGGCGGTCTTCCAGTCGGTGTCCGAGCGCGCCCAGTTCCTCGCCAAGGCCGAGGTCAGCGACCCGCGCGGGGTGGAAGGGGTCGACGCCGACCTCGCGCTCCTGCAGGTTCCCCACAAGGAGCTGTGCCGGAAAGTCCAGGCGGCGGTCGTGCGCTACCTCGATCCCGCGAAGCGCGTCGAGGTGATCAGCCGGGGGCGGGCGCGCCGCGTGACGGTGGCGGCGCCGGAGAGCTCCGACCGGCCGTCATCGGTGCGCCTCTACACCGAGGGGGCGCCCCTGCGCCTCGAGCCCGAGAAGGGCTGCGTGCCGCCGCATCGTTGGCGCGCGCTGCACCTGGCCGACGCGCCCTGCGTCGCCTTCGCCCTCGCCTTCGATGCCGGCGCCGGCGATGACCCCGAGGGGCTCGGCGGGCTCGCCTCCCTGACCTCGAAGGCGGTGCACCTCGGGGCGGGCGGGGTGCGCGAGGACAGCCTGGCGATCCTCAGCGACCGCCTGGGCACCGGCTTCAC
>JAUIEM010000001.1 GCA_030428695.1 bacterium | reverse complement strand
CCATTCCCTCGACCCAGAGGCGGACCTGCTGTTCTACGGCTGCAACCTGGCCGCGGACGCGGAGGGCCGCGCCCTGGTGAGTGATATCGCGGCGCTCAGCGGCGCCGACGTGGCCGCGAGTGAGGACCTCACCGGCGCCGAGACCCTCGGGGTCGAGGGTCGCGCTGAGCAGGAGGCGTCGGGGCAAGGCCGGCTACCGGTTGCCGGGGGCGTAGCGCAGGTCGCGGTTGGAGGTCCCGGAGCTGCCGCTGCTGGAAGACCCGGACCAGTCGCCGGTGAAGGTCGGGCTGCCGTCGTGGGGACGGCCCGAGCCGAGGGTGTTGCCGTCGCGGGGCGCGACCCCGGAGGTGTACGGCGAGTAGATCCAGCCGTGGGGGCCGATCCAGTGCACGGTGTTGTAGCCGTACAGGTTCCCCTGGTGGCGGCTCCCGTGGTGGTAGTGCCCGTGGGACTGCCCGCCCTGCAGGGCGTAGCCGTGGCTGTAGGAGAAGCCGCCGGAGCCGGAGCCCATGCCGAGCTGCAGCCGCCAGTAGGGGCCGAGGTCGAGGTTGCGCTGGGCTTCGCCGGTGTAGACGCGGAAGCCGGTGCCGCGCACGTCGATGACGTGGGCGTAGTCGTGGCAGCCGTAGCCGCAGCGGTGGCGCGGATGGCCGTGCGCGTAGCGCAGCGACGCGATCTCGGCGCCGACCACGGGGTCGGTGCGCGGCGGCGCGTTGCGGTCGACGTCGGGATGGATGTAGCCCCAGTCGGCGCAGCCGATGAACAGGGGGCAGAGCAGCAGGAGTAGACGGCGCATGGGCACCTCCGGTCATTCGAGCTCGGTGAACGCTTCCTCAGCGGCCTCGGCGGCACGCTGGGCGGCGAGCAGGGCCCGTTCGGCGCTGTCGAGCTCACCCGCGAGCAGCGCCTTCCGCACTTCATCATAACGGTTCCGCAGGCGGTGCAACAGCGCGCCCTCATTGTCGAGGCCCGGCTCGAGCGCGGGATCCCGCCCGTTGTGGTCCAACCAGGCCTTCCAGGCATCGGCCACGCCATCGCGCTCCAGGGCTACGCCTCGCAGCCCGTCGAGCAGCGCGGACAGCCGCTGGTGCAGCTCGTCGTAGCCGTCGCAGGCGGCCTGGAAGTGCGCGGTTGCGACGGCGAGCTGGCCGGCCTCGAGCCGGCGGTGTCCCTCGTCCTGTTCCTGCGCGAAGGGCGCGCCGAGCTGCGCGCCCGGCACCTCCAGCTCCCCGTGGGCCCAGCCCTCGAAGGCACGGCGGGCCGCCTCGGCTTCCTCCCGCGCGTCCAGACAGTCACCGATGTGGGGCAGGCTCCGGTCGGCCGGCTCGAGCTGCTCGATCACCCAGGCGAGGTCCTCCGCGGCCTCGGTCCAGGCCGCCCGCTCGACGAGGGCCCCGGCCTCGCGCAGGCGGCTGTCGACCGCGAGCATCGCGCCCGGCGCGGCGAACCCGCGGTCGGCGAAAGCGGCGACCTCCTGGGCGCGCTGCAGGCGGCGGAGGTTCTGCTTCAGGTTGCCGCGCAGCTGGGCCTGCTCCATCGTGCCCGCCCGGACCCCGGCGAGCGCGGCCTCGTCGCGGCGGACCCACTCCTCCGCCTGCTCGACATCGCGGTCGAGGGCGGCGCGGGCGGCGGTGACCCGCTCGAAGAGGGCGGCGGCGGTCGCCTGCGCGGCCAGCACCTCGGCCTGCAGCGGGGCGTTCCGGGCCGCGCGCAGCTGCGTCCAGGCGAGGTGGAGCCCGGCGCCGAGCAGCAGGACGAGGACCAGGACGAGCAGCAGCCGGCCGGTCCGCTCGCGGCGGCGTCCGGAGGCGCCGAGGCGGGAGGGCCGCAGGGCCGCGGGGGCGGCAGCGAGGGGCTCGAGGTGGGCGGCGAGCTCGGCGCCGCTGGGGAAACGCTTGCCGGGCTCCTTCGCGAGCAGCCGGTCGACGATCTTCAGCATCTGCGGCGACAGGTCGGGCCGCTTGGCGGCGAGCTCGGGGGGCGGGTCGTGCAGATGTTGCTTGAGGAACTGCTGCGCCTGGGGGCCGGGGAAGGGGGGCCGGCTGTACAGCAGCTGGAAGAGTGTGCAGCCGAGGGCGTACAGGTCGCTGCGGTGGTCGCAGTCGCGCGCGTCCTCCCACTGCTCCGGGGCCATGTAGGCCGGCGTCCCGAGCACCGTGCCGGGGGAGGTCAGCTCCGCGCCGCCGGCGGCGCGCACCAGCCCGAAGTCGGCGACCTTGACCGTGCCGTCGGAGGCGAGCAGCAGGTTGTCGGGCTTGACGTCGCGGTGGACGATGCCCTTCTCGGCGGCGGCCCACAGGCCGCGGGCGGCGCCGGCGACGATCGCCGCCGCGCGGGCCTCGTCGAGGAAGCCCTCCGCGCGCAGGAGGTCGCGCACCGAGCCGCCCTCGAGGTAGGCCATCGCGATGCACAGCGTGCCCGCGTGCTCGAACAGGTCGTAGACCGGCACGATATGCGGGTGGTCGAGGCGCGCGAGGGCGCGCGCTTCCCGCTCGAAGCGCTCGATCAGCGGCGCGTGCTGGCTCAAGGCGGGCGGCAGCACCTTGATCGCGGCGCGGCGCTGGAGCTTCACTTGCTCAGCGAGGTAGACCGCGCCCATGCCCCCCTGGCCGAGCTTGCGGATGATCCGGTAGCCCGCGACGGTGGAGCCGAGGGCGTCGTCGAGACAGCCGGCGCGGGGGCGGGTGTCGGACAGGGCCTGCATCGTCGTCCCGGAGGGGGCGGTCAGGCGGGTGCGGTCGTTCAGCCCGGCGCCGCAGGCCTGGCAGAAGGCGGCGGTCTCGTCGTTCTCGCGGTCGCAGCCCGGACAGCGCATGGTCTCCCTCCGGAGGGGATGATCCGGGCTCCGGCGCATGGCGTCAAGCGTGGCTTCCGTGGTCGGCATCGCGTCCTCGCGTCCTGCTCCTTTCCCAGCCTGGAGGAAGTTCGTCATCGGTCCGTCAGCGGGGCGGGAGCGGGCGAAACCGACGGTCTTGACACCCCCTCCGGCGGCCGGAGAATGGTGTCTCCGGGGAATCCGACGGGCTCTGGGCTCCCGGCTTGCGCCGGCGAGAGGAGGTCGGGAACCGGATCGGGCCCGCGGACGTTGCATCTATTCGACCGGCACCCGGCTCACCTATGAGGTTGTATATCAACACCTGGCGTCACGACCGTCTGCTCGCGTCGAAGATCCTGCTCCTGGCCGGGGTCCTCGCGTTCGTCGCAGGTTGCGCGAGCCCCGAGCCGGCGGGTCCGTTGCCCTTCCAGGATGCGCCGGAGCTCTCGGCGGCTGGCGGGGTGCCCTTGCCGGCGCGATGGTGGACCGCCTTCGGCGATCCGGCCCTCGATCTGCGGGTCGAGCGAGCCCTCGCGGGCAGCTTCAGCCTGGCCGCCGCCTGGGAGCGCCTGCGCGCCGCCCGGGCGGTCGCCCGGCGCGAGGCATCCGGCTTGTCCTTCGACCTCGACGCGGTGTTCGAGGCGGGCTACCAGGACGGCGAGGACATAGACGGCACGACCGACTTCTCCCTCGGCCTCGAGGCGCGCTACGAGGTCGACCTGTGGGGCCGCATTCGGGCCGAGGTCGACGCCGAGCGCCTGCGCGCCCGGGCCACCCTGGCCGACTACCAGACCGCCGCCCTCAGCCTCTCCGGCGAGGTCGCCCTGGCCTGGTACCGGCTGGCCGAGGCGGGGCTGCAGCTGCGCATCCTCGCCGAGCAGGTCGCGACCAACGAGGCGGTGCTCGAGCTGCTCGAGGCGCGCTTCGCGGCCGGGCTGATCCGCAGCGCCGACGTGTTGCGCCAGCGCCAGCTGCTCGAGGCGACCCGCGAGCAGGAGATCGTGATCGCGGCGCGCATCGGCGTCCTCACCCATCAGCTCGCCGTGCTGCAGGGCCGGCCGCCCCAGGCCGCGGCCGACACCTCGGCCGCCGCGCTGCCTCCGCTGCCTCCGCTGCCGCAGACCGGGCTGCCGGCCGAGCTGGTCGCGCGCCGGCCGGACATCCGCGCCGCGCAACTGCGGCTCGAGGCGGCCGACCGCGACCTCGCCGCGGCGGTCAGCGACCAGTACCCGCGGCTGTCGCTGACGGCCTCGCTGCTCACCGCGGCCGAGCGGCCCGAGAACCTGTTCATGTCCTGGCTGGCCTCGATCGCCGGCCAGCTCGTCGCGCCGCTGCTCGACGGCGGCGAGCGACGGGCCGAGGTCGAGCGCACGGCGGCGCTCAAGCGGCAGGCCCTGGCCGAGTACGGCGACGCGGTGCTGGTCGCCTTCCAGGAGGTCGAGGACGCGCTGCTGCGCGAGACCCGGCAGAGCGAGCGCATCCTCAGCCTCGAGCGGCAGCTCGCGCTCGCGCGGCAGACCTACGACCAGCTGCGGACCCAGTACCTCAACGGCGTGGTCGACTACATCGCGGTGCTCGACACCCTGACCGAACGCCAGCGCCTGCAGCGCGACATAGCGAGCGAGCGCCTCGCGCTGGTCGAGCTGCGCATCGCGCTGTACCGCGCGTTGGCGGGGGACTTCGACACGCCGCACACGCGGCAGGAACCGTAGGAGGCGAGATGGCGGAATCGAGCGGACGCGTCGGCGCGATCGTGCGCGCGCTCCTCACCCTGGTCGCGTGCGCCGCCATCCTCGCGGGGGCCGGCTGGGTGATCTGGCTGATCCGGACGACCGAGCCGAAGGCCGAGCGCGGCGGGGCGACCCGCAAGGGCGCGGCCCTGGTCGAGACCGTGCGGGTCTCGCGCGGCAGCTACCGGCCCGAGATCGTCGTCCTCGGCACGGTCGAGCCCGCCCGTGAGACCGTGCTCGCGCCGCGGGTCGGCGGCGAGGTCATCGCCCTCGCCGAGTCCTTCGTGCCGGGCGGCTTCGTCGATGCCGGCGACGTGCTGCTGACGGTCGACCCCGCCGACTTCGCGATCGCGGTCGCCCTGCGCCAGGCCGACCTGCGCCAGGCCGAGGCGGCGCTCGCCATCGAGCAGGGCCGGCGCAACGTCGCCGAGCGCGAGTTCGCGCTGCTCGGCGAGGAGATCGACCCGGCCAACCGCGACCTGGTGCTGCGCGTGCCGCAGATCGCCTCGGCGCGGGCCCAGGTCACCGCGGACAGCGTCGCCCTCGAGCGGGCCCGGCTCGACCTCGCCCGCACCGAGGTGCGCGCGCCCTTCGACGCCCACATCCTGTCGCGCAGCGTCAACCTCGGCTCGCAGGTCTCGGCCGGCGACGAGCTCGCGCTGCTGGTCGGCATCGAGGAGTACTGGGTGGTCGCGACGGTGCCGCGCAAGGACCTCGCGCGCATCGACCTGCGCGACCGCGACGGCCCCGGCTCGGCGGTGCGCGTGCGCGACCGCGGCGCCTGGCGCGAGGGTGTCTACCGCACCGGCCAGGCGCGGCGCCTGCTCGGGGTGCTCGACGCGCAGACGCGGCTCGCGCGGCTGCTGATCACGATCCGCGATCCGCTCGCCCGCGCGGTCGAGGGTCCGCCCCTGATCCTCGGCACCGTCGTCGAGACCCGCATCGAGGGCCGCGAGCTCGCCGACGTCACGCGGCTCGACCGCGGGCACCTGCGCGAGGGCGACGCGGTCTGGGTGATGGTCGACGGCAAGCTGGAGATCCGGCCGGTGGAGATCGTCTTCGAGGACGCGCGCTTCGCCTACGTAGGCAGCGGGCTCCGCGACGGGGATGAGGTGGTGGTCACCGACCTCGCGACCGTCGCGCCGGGCATTCTCCTCAAACGCATCGAGAGCGAAGCGGGACCGGAGGAAGGACGATGAGCGCCCCCGAGACGAGCCCGGGACCGACGAAGGCCGACGGGGCGATCGGCTGGATGGCGAGGAACCCGATCGCCGCGAACCTGCTGATGGCGATCGTCCTCGCCGGCGGGCTGTGGTTCGCCTTCCACGCCCAGAAGGAAGTCTTCCCGCGCTACCAGCTCGACATCGTCGAGATCGATGTCGGCTACCCCGGCGCGGCGCCCTCGGAGGTCGAGCAGGGCATCCTGCTGCCGATCGAGGAGGCGATCCGCACCGTCGAGGGCATCCGCGAGATCACCTCCGAGGCCCGGGAAGGCCGCGGCTCGGTGTCGATCGAGATCGTCGGCGGAGCCGACCGCATGCTGGTCTTCCAGGATGTCGACCAGGCCGTGTCCCGCATCCGCACCTTCCCCGAGGACATCGAGGAGCCCGAGGTGCGGCTGCAGTCCGAGCAACAGGAGGTGCTCGAGCTGGTCTTGTTCGGCCAGGTCGACCAGTGGACCCTGCGCAAGCTCGGCGAGCGGCTGCGCGACCAGCTCCAGGCGAACCCGGACATCACCTTCGTCGAGCTCGGTCGCGCTCCGGACTACGTCACCCACGTCGAGATCCCACGCGACACCTTGCGCGAATACGGCCTGACCCTGGCGGAGGTCGCGCAGGTGATCCGCGCCTCGAGTGAGGACGTCGCGGCCGGCTCGGTCGAGACCGCGGCCGGCGAGGTGCTCCTGCGCATGCGCGAGCGCAAGCAGCTCGCCGATGAGTTCGGGGCGATCGAGATCGTCTCGGGGGCGACCGGGGCGACCCTGCGGCTCAAGGACATCGCGACGATCCGCGACGGCTTCGCCGAGGCGGGCTTCCCGTCGCAGTTCAACCAGACCCCCTCGATCGAGATCAACCTCTTCCGCGTCGGCGACCAGTCGCCGACCGACGTCGCCGAGGCGGTCGAGAAAGAGCTCGCTTCCTTCGAGAGCCAGCTGCCCCCCGGGGTGACCTGGCGCATCGACAGCAACGCCGCCGAGGAGTTCCGCCAGCGCCTCGGGCTGGTGACCGAGAACGCGCTGCTCGCGGCGATCATCGTGATGGCGATCCTGTCCCTGTTCCTCGAGGTGCGGCTCGCCTTCTGGGTGATGGCCGGGATGGTCGTGTCCTTCCTCGGGGGCATCCTGTTCCTGCCCGCCTTCGACATCAGCATCAACATGATCAGCCTGTTCGGCTTTCTGATCGTCCTCGGCATCGTCGTCGACGACGCGATCGTGATCGGGGAGAACGTCTACGAGCACCGCAAGAAGCACCCGACCCGCCAGCAGGCGGCGATCGAGGGCACCAAGGAGGTCGCCGGGCCGGTCGTCTTCAGCGTGCTGTCGAACATCGTCGTGTTCTTCCCGCTGATGCTGATCCCCGGGGAGACCGGGAAGTTCTGGGGGCCGCTGCCGGTCGTCGTCGTCATCGTGCTGGCCGTGTCGCTGCTCGAGGCGCTCTACATCCTGCCCTCGCACCTCGCCCACGCCGGCCGCGGCAAGTCGCGGAACCCGGTCGGGCGCGCCCTGCACGGCGGCCAGCAGGCCTTCTCCCGCGGCTTCGCCTGGTGCGTCAAGACGATCTACGGCTGGGTGCTGAACAAGGCCCTGCGCCATCGCTACATCACCCTGACCATCGCGGTCGCCTTCGTCGCGATCGTCGGCGCCTACGCGACCAGCGCCCACATGGGCATGATCCTGATGCCCGAGCTGCCCGCCGACGAGATCGAGGCCGGCATCCGCCTGCCCGTCGGCACCACGCCCGAGCAGGCGGCCGAGATCGCGAACACCGTCACGACCGCCACCCTGCGCATGTTCGAGGAGCACGGGCTGCACACCACCGCCGAAGGGGTGAAGACCAACGTGCGCGGCGGGACCCGCTTCGTCGACGTCGAGATCGTGATGCTCCCGCCCGAAGAGCGGGAGCTGAACGCCAACCAGGTGATCGACCTGTGGCGGGCGGAGATCGGCGACCTGCCGGGGGTCAGCCAGATCTCCTTCGAGGCGGAAGCGGGGCCCGGCGGCCACCGGCAGGCGATCAGCCTCGACCTCAGCCACGACGACATCGACGTGCTCGAGAAGGCGACGAAGGCGCTGGTCGCCAAGGCCGAGTCCTTCTCGAACACGCGGGACGTCAGCGACAGCTTCAACAAGGGCAAGGACCAGCTCGACTTCAGCCTGCTGCCCGAAGGGCGCGCCCTGGGCCTGACGCCCTCCTACGTCGGCCAGCAGCTGCGCGGGGCCTTCTACGGCGAGCTCGCCCTGCGGCTCCTGCGCGGGACCAACGAGGTCGAGGTGCGGGTCAAGCTGCCGAAGAGCGAGCGCGAGGACATGCACCACCTCGAGGATCTGGTGATCCAGACCCCGTCGGGGGCCGAGGTCGCGCTGCTCGAGGTCGTTGAGATCCGCCGCGGGCAGGCCTTCTCGAGCATCAGCCGGCGCGACGGCCGGCGCATCATCAACGTGTCGATGGACGTCGAGCCGAAGCGCGCGGTCACCCAGGTGATCCAGGCCCTCCAGGAGCAGGAGCTGCCCGAGCTGCGCGCGAGCTACCCCGGCCTGACCTGGACCTTCGAGGGCAGCGACGCGGAGATGCGCGCGGCGACCTCGACCCTGTACGGCGGCTTCGCGATGGCCCTCGCGATCATCTACGGGCTGCTCGCGATCGCCTTCCGCAGCTACCTGCAGCCGCTGATCGTGCTCGTCGCGATCCCCTTCGGCGCGATCGGCGCGGTGCTCGGGCACATGCTGCTCGGCTACGACCTGTCCCTGATCAGCCTGATGGGGATCATCGCCCTGTCCGGGGTGGTGGTGAACGACTCACTGCTGCTCGTCGACTTCGCCAACCGCATGCGCAAGACGATGGGCTCGCCCCACGAGGCCATCCGCGCCGCCGGCGTGCGGCGCTTCCGGGCGATCACCCTGACCACCCTGACCACCTTCGGCGGCCTGATGCCGCTGATCTTCGAGACCTCGCTGCAGGCCCAGTACATCATCCCGATGGCGATCTCCCTCGGCTGCGGCATCGTGTTCGCGACGACCGTCATCCTGCTGCTGGTGCCCTGCCTGTATCTCATCCTCGAGGACCTGCGGCTCGGCGCGCCGCAGCCGCGCGAGGAAGCGGTCGCGCCCGCCTAGCGCGCCTCGCGCGCCACGCGGGTGTGCGGCGGGATGCGGCTGCGCGGGGCGATCACGGCGCCCGGCTCGACGACGACGTGGTCGCCGAGTCGGGCGCCGTCGCCGATGCGCGCGTTGCGGCCGACGGTGACGTGGTGGCCGAGGCGGCAGGAGAAGCCGATGTCGACGCCGTCGTGCAGGTCGACCCCGTAGCCGAGGATGCTGCCGCCGCCGATGTCGACCCGGGGCGCGGCGCGCAGGTAGCCCCGGCTGAGCACCCGGCTGCCGAGGCGTACCCCCGGGGACAACAGGCAGCACGGCCCGAGCACGCACAGCTCGCCGACGCGGGCGCCGGGGCCGAGGGTGCAGCGGTAGCCGATGAAGCTGCAGGCGCCGACCGTCACCGGCTCGACCAGCAGCCGGTCCGGGCTGACCTCGAGCACTCCCCACAGGCTGCAGCCCCAGCCGATGTACGCGCCGGGGCCCAGGCGCATCAACGACGGCGGGTAGAGCTCGACCTCGCGGGCGATCGCGGCTTCGGCGATCTTTCCGCCGAGCGCGCGGAGCAGGGCCCGGCGGAGGGAGGGGAAGAGCCCCAACCAGCGCGTCAGGCCGACCGCCCCGGGGCTGCCCTCGACGACGTCGCGCCAGCGCAGCAGGCGCCGGGCGCGGTCGCGGCGGGCGGGCTCGGTGCGCGGCCCGTACAGGCCCGGCTCGAAGGCGGGGAGCAGGCGCGCGACGAGGGCGAGCAGGCCGACCAGGGTCAGCAGGTAGAGGAGCGGGAAGAGCGGGAGCGCGAGCCAGCGGAGCGCCCCCGCGTGGACGTGCAGCAGCTCGAAGCCGACCAGCCAGGGGACGGCCGGCGCGCCGAGCAGGCAGCAGCGGATCAGGAAGAAGGCGCCGTGGCGCAGGGCGGCCATCGCGGCTCCATGGTCGAGGCAGGCGAGGAAGATGCCATAGCGCGGCGCGGAATGAAAGGGGCGCACGCGGCGTTCCCCGGCACGGGCATCGCACGCGGGGGCCGTCCTCCCGCCGCGTCGGCGGGGTGCGTGCGAGACCACCGCGGCGCCCCTCGGCGGGGGCACGATCCGCCTTGCGGGCCGCTCGCGCTGTCGCGTATGGTGGAGTTGGATTCCAACAGGATGGGGTGGTTATCGCCGACTACGGCTTCCTCGATCTCCGGCACACCGCGCTTCAGCCGGAGCCCGGCGAGGTACTGCTGCGCGCCGCGCCTTCGATCGAAGGGGAGGGGGCCGCTCTGGGGGCCCGCGTGCTCGTGCCGCGGGACGACCACCGCCCGACGCTCGCGGACATGTTCGTCTGCTCCCTGGCGGCCCGGGCCGTCGACGGTCGGCCGGTGCCCGGCGCGTTCTCGCGCTGGCTCGAGCACGTGCGGCGGAAGCCGGAGATCGGCGAGGTGCCCTTCGAGCTCTCCCTGCTCGGCGCCTTCGAGGCCCTGAAACGCAGCGCCGGGCCCGCGGGCGAGAAGGATCGCCTGCTCGCGGCCTGGCCCGCGCTCGAGGCGGCCATCGACGTGGCGATGGCGGCCTCGGTGCCCCCCGAGCGGCTGTGTCTGACCGCGCCCGAGCAGGCGGTCTGCCGCCTCCTGCTGTGCGCCGACCGGCGCCGCTTCGAGGCCGACCTCGAGCGCTCCGAGCTGTGGCACTGCCGGCCTCCGGACGGCGAACGGGCGGCGGGGGTGGTGCTGGTCGAGCCGAGCAGCCAGCTCTACCGCATGTGGCTCGAGCGCAGCGACTGGGTCGCCTTCGAGGGCGGGCACTATGTGCTCGCGGTCAACATCCAGCGGGCCTGGACGATCCGCCGCGACGCCGCGCTCGAGACCTCGCTAGACGGGCTGCGGGAGAAGCTGCAGGCCGCCGAGGAGGCGGAGAGTCCCCAGCTGGGCCGGGCCGATCCGTGGACGCTCGAGGAAGGGGGCGCCTGCCTGCTCGCGCCGCTCGCGGGCTCGCAGCTGTCCCGCGAGCTGGTCTGCGAGACCCTGCGCGGCTGGCTGTCGGCGGCGCCGCTGCGGCCGCTGCGGGGGAAGCAGCGCGACCAGCTCGTGCGCAACTGGAAGAAGACCTTCCCCGCCTACACCCAGGTCGAGCCCGTGCTGCCCTCCGAAGAGGCCCACACCGAGCCGGTACCGCACTTCCGGGCCCGCGACCAGCGCGGTCTGGAGGTGTCGATCCGCGTCCACGGCGTGTTCGACTCGATCGAGACCGAGCACGGCCGCTTGACGCGCGAGATCGACAAGCTGCGCGACATCGAGCGCTGCTGCCGCGAGAGCGAGGCCGGGCGCAGGCCGCGCATCCTGACCCTGCGGCGTGTGCGCTTCGCCGACTCGCGGCGCCGTCTGCTCGGGCTCGTGCATCCCGGCGGCTACGAGACCCTGCGCAGCTGGCGGGAGGCTCGCAAGACGGTCGCGATCAACGACCTCCTGTGCATCGTGCGCGACGTCGCGGGCGCCCTCGAGCAGCTGCACGAGTGGGGCTTCCAGCATCTCGACCTGCAGCCCGCCCACGTGCTGGTCAGCACCCGTCAGCCCCGTCCCCGGGCGCTGGTCACCGGCTGTGGGCTCAGCGTCGCGGGCGACGGCTTCCTGTCCCATCTGCCCGACCTGGTCTTCGCCCCGCCGGACATGCGGCGGGCCTGCAAGGAGTGGGACGTCTTCTCCTTCGTGCTGGTCGTCGCCTACCTCGTGCGCGGCGACACCTCCGGGAGCTTCCGCGACCCGCGGGACGGCGGCGTTCACCGCGACATCCTGGCCGACGCCCGCCAGCGCCGCGCGGTCGACGGGGTCGAGGAGCCGTGGTACGACCGCCTCGCCCGCCTGCTCCATGAGGCGGCGGCGCATCCGCCCCCGCTGGCCGAGGTGCGCGACGCGATCGTCGACCTGCCCCTCGATGCGAGCGGGGCGACCAGCGCCGAGCGCTTCTTCGAGGATGTGATCGAGGACGACGACGCGGCGGAGTTCGCCGAGATCCCGAGCGATCCACCGTCGGGCTTCCAGCACACGCGGCTCCTGCCGAAGGGCGAGATCGAGGCGCCCGCGCCGGCGCAGGAGCCGGAGCCCGAGGCGGAACCCGAGCCGCCCGCGCCGATCGATCTCGACGACGAGCCGAGCACGAGCGATCATCCTCCGACCGCGGTGGTCGAGGTGCCCTTCGCGAACACCATCCGCAAGACCGACCGGCTCAGCGAGTACTACGGCCGGCTGATGGAGCACAGCGGGGAGGGAGCGCGGGAGGACAAGGTCGTCAAGGCGCCGCGCATCTACACGCCCTCGCCGACCAGCGCCGACGCGGAGGAGGTCAGCGACGGCCTCGGCGAGGCCGAGAGCGACGCGCCGGCGATGGAGGTGTCGGACGCCCGGCCGGGCAAGATCATGAACACGATGGAGTTCTTCGCGGCGATGCACGACAACGCCATCGCGCCCGACGGCTACCCGGCCCCGCTCGGACCGACGGCGGAGTTCCCCGCCCCGCGGCAGGCCGGCGCGCGGGCGCGCGGGCAGGGCGAGCTGCCGAAGCCGCCGAGCGGACGCCTGCGCCGGCCCGTGAGCGGGCGCCTGGAGAGGCCCTCCGGGCGGACGAGCGGCGCGGCGACCGGACGCCTGCCCATCGTGCCCCCCGCGCCGCTGCGGGCCGACTCGAGCACGATCCGCCGCATCCACGCCAAGCGCCGGCGTCCCAAGGACGGCCCGCCGAGCGGGGGCCACGACGCCTTCGACCGCCCCGGAGCGTACCGGGCTTTCGACTCCAGCGACAGCGACCGGGCCGCGCCCGGCACCGGGCGTCGGCCATCGGCGAGCGGGGAACGCAAGGCCTTCGACCCGGAGGAGGGCCGGCGCGGATCGGGCCGCGAGCGGCGGGGTCCGTCGTCGAGCGGAGGCCGCCGTCCGGTGCCCGCGAGCGGGGAGCGCAAGGCCTCCGATCCCGACCGCCGCGGCGGCACGGGCCGGACACCGTCCAGCGGCGAGCGCCGCTCGCCGCCGAGCGGCGAGCGGCGGGCGTACGGCGGCCCTTCGTCGGGTTTCCAACGCCAGGGACGTCGACGCCCGGAGTCGGAGCGCCAGCGCGTCTCCCGGCAGCAGGAGACCGGCCGCGGGCGCGGGCGCCGTCCGGCGAAGGCCGCGAAGGGAGCGCCGCAGAAGTACTCGCGGGTGCTCGGCAACGTCGGGCTGATCAAGCGGCTCGGGGCGGGGGGCTTCGCGAGCGTGTACCTCGGCCAGCACCTCAAGCTCAACGTCAAGGTCGCGGTCAAGGTGCTGACGAAGAAGGCGGCCAACGAGCGCGTGGTCAACCGCTTCTTCATGGAAGCGAACCTGCTGAAGAAGATCGACAGCCCTCACGTGGTGCGGGTCTACGAGCTCGGCGAGGTCGAGGGCCTGCAGTACATCGTGATGGAGTTCATCAACGGCTGGTCGCTCGAAGACCTGCTGAAGATGGTCAAGAGCAAGAAGCGCCCCGGCCTCGAGCCGCTCTCGGCGCTGGTGATCACCGAGTCGGCGACCCGCGGGCTCGCCGAGCTGCACAAGCTCGGGGTGATCCACCGCGACGTCAAGCCGGCGAACATCATGATCCCGCGCAACGCCGACCCCGACCAGTCCGAGCGGGTGCAGCAGCAGACCATCGAGGGCATCCTCCCGCCCGAGCTGCGCATGTGCAAGCTGATCGACCTCGGCATCGCCAAGACCGAGCAGAGCAACCTCACCCAGACCGGCGTCGGCATGGGCACGCTCGGCTACGCTCCCCCCGAGCAGCTGGTCGAGGCCAAGGAGGTCACGCCGGCCTCCGACGTCTTCAGCATGGGCGCGACCCTGTACTACCTGCTCGCGGGCCGCCCGCCCTTCGAGGGGAAGTTCTCCGAGGTGGTGACGGCGACCCTGAACGGCAAGTACGTGCCGCTGTTCATGCGCTGCCCGGGCACGCCGCGTCGGGTCGACAAGCTCGTCCAGCGCTGCTTGAGCAAGGACGCGGACAAGCGCTTCCAGGACGGCGGCGCGCTGCTCAAGGCGCTCGAGGAGACGCGCCGCTCGCTCGCCAAGGGCTGATCAGCGGAGCGCCAGGCTGAGCTCGATGCGCCTCTCGCTCCGCGCGTCGGCGCGGAAGCCGCACTTCGCGAGCACCCGCAGCGAGGCGGGGTTGTCCGGCGTGACCCCGGCCACCAGCCGGACCAGCCCCGGCTGGAGCCGCGCCCAGCGGATCAGGCCGGCGACCAGCTCGCTGGCGAGGCCCTGCCCCCACGCCTCCTCCGCGAACAGGTAGCCGATGCGCAGGTTGGCGGGATCGTCCGGGGCGGCGTACAGGGTCAGCAGGCCGACCGGCCGCTCGCCGCGGAGGACCTGGAACAGCGCGCCCTCCGCGTCGCGGGCGGCGATCCACTCCGTCGGCCGGGGGTGGGGGAAGACGCCGCGCCAGGACGCGGGCAGGGCGCGGGTGACCGGCTCGCTGAGCAGCGTCTCGAGGAAGCGGGCGAGCGCCGCGTCCCCCGCGCTCCGCCACGGTCGCAGGCGGAGCCGGGCGGTGGCGAAGGAGCAGGCGCGCGCGGGTCGGTCCGGTGGCATGCTCGTCCTCCGCCTGTTCCCGTGGATCTTACTGACCTCAGCATAAGTTCTGTCCAAGATCGACGGGCGGGGGTAAACCCCGCCCCTACAGGGTTTTCGAGCAGTCGCAGGCCAGATATGTAGGGGAGGGGTTCACCCCCTCCCGTCGTAGGTCGGGAACCGACGCCCTCCTCCGGGACAGAACTTACGCTGAGGTCAGTAGGGCCCGGAAAGGATAAGTCAGGCATTCGGGCGCGCCTGCGGCGTAATGGTGGCACTTGCCTCACTCCACCTCCACCGCCACCACTCGTTCCTCGCGGTGTCGGTGTTCGGCCGCTACGGCCTCTGCTCCTCGTTCCTCGGGAGCCGAGGCCTCGCTGTTGGCACCGGTATGCGTCATTCGCCAAGCACCACAATTCCTGCCGCATCCGCACCCTCGGTGCTCGACTTATTCTTTTCCGGGCCCTTACCGCGATGGCGGCGGGAAGATGGGGGTAAAGAGCCTGCCCCCTTCGTTCCCCAGCGCGCGGATCGCCGCGAACAGGTCCTTGAGGCTGACGATGGAGGCGTCATGCATCACCGTGACGGTCCTCTTCGCGAACTCGAGCCGGACGTGTAGTACTCCGTTGAGCCCTTCCAGGGCCCGGGTGAGGCGTCCACCACACCCACCCGCGCAGGTCATGCCGTCGACAAAGATCGATGTTCTCCGCAGGTCTTCAGCCATGGTCGAGTCTCCTTGTCGCACCCGATGTTCCAGATAGTGATTTATTGCTATCATCAGCATGGCGCGAGGGAACGCAAGCCCCGGCGCCGGATCTCCGCACGCCGCAGTCCCCGGACCACAGGAACCGCCCGATGATGACCCGACGCTGCCTGTCCGGACTGCTGCTCTGGTGCCTGTGCGCCTGTTCCGGGCGGGCCCACGACTTCGTCGACCCGGCCCGTGCCCTGGCGGAGATCGAGGCGGCGCTGGTCGAGCGCCCCGACGACCCCTTCCTGCGCTTCGAGCGCGCGGAGGCCCTGCTGGCCCTCGACCGCTTCGCCGAGGCGCGCCAGGCGGTCGAGCAGCTCGTCGCCTGGGACCCGGACAACAGCCAGGTCCACGTCTTCCGCGCCAGCCTGCACATGCAGCTGCGTGACTGGGGCAGGGCGGAGGAAGACCTGAGCCGCGCCCTCGCGCTCGCCCGCCTCGCCCCCGAGTTCGACAGCTTCGCCGTGGTGCTCGACCGCGCCGATGTACGCGAGCGGACGGGGGACCTCGCAGGTGCGCTGCGCGACCTCGACGCCGCGCTGCGCATCGCCCCCTACCCGACCGTGTTCCTCCGCCGCGGCGCGCTCCTCGAGCAGCTCGGCCGGCTCGAGCAGGCCGAGGCGACCTACCGCGACGGGCTCGAGGCATGGGACAGATGGGCGCTCGGGGAGGCCCTGGTCGACGTGCTGCTGCGCCAGGGGCAGGCAGAGGAGGCGCTGGAGCTCCTCGAGGCGCAGGAGCGGGCGCAGGCCTTTCCCGCGCCTGTGCTGCTGCAACGCGCCCGGGTGTGCGCGGCGCTGCACCAGCCGGAGCGCGCGCGGCAGGCCCTGCGCGCCGCCCGGGAGGCGTGCGAGGCGGCGCTGGAAGAAGGCCGGGTGCCGGTGGTGGAGCTGCGCAGCTGCTACGCGCGGGTGCTGGCGCGGCTCGGCGAGCGGGAAGCCGCCCGGGAACAGCTCCAGGCGGCGCTGCGGGAGGATCCCGCATCGGAGACGGCTCGCGCCGCGGAGTGGGAGATCCTGCTCGGCACCCGGCGGGAGCCGCCGCTCGGGGCGCCCGTCCGGCCCCCGGTGTGGGGGCCGCCGTGTCTGGCGGTCGGCCTGTGGCTGCTCGTCAGCTGGCGCTGGCGGCGCTCCTGGCCGCTGCTCGCCGTCCTGCTGTGCGTGGCTGCGTGCGGCAGCGGGTGGCTGGCCCGGCAGGCGTCCGTGCCCTCGGAGCGCTCGGCCCACGCCCTGTTCACGCGGCTGCACGCGGCGATCTACAAGGGCTTCGCGGTCGACAGCGAAGACGCGCTCTACGCCGTTCTCGCCCGCAGCGTCGAGGCGGGGCCCCTGCTCGATCAGATCTACGGCGAGCTCTACGCGGTGCTGTGCGAGCGGCAGGCGGGCCGGGTCTTCGTCGACATCGAGCGGGTCGGGCTGCAGGAGCTCGCGCTCCGTAGCGCGGCGCCGGACCTGTTCGAGGTCGACTGCCGCTGGCTGGTCGGCGGCCGGGTCACCCACCAGCAGCATACCCACTACCGCCTGAACCAGTACGCGGCCCGGTACGCCGTCCGCCGCGACGGGGACGGGGCGTGGAAGCTCTGCGCCGTCGCGTTGTCGCATCAGGAGCGGCTGAGCGGAGAGGAAGGCGAACCGTCGGGCTTCGGGCTGCAGGACCCCGCGGACGTCGGCGCATCCTCCATCAGCACGCGCTGAGCGAGCGCTCCGATCAGTCCTCGCCGGCCCCGTGCATCCGTGTGAACGTGGCGATGCCGTGGGCGACGAGCTCGTCCCGCGAGGCGAAGCCGTCCCCGTCGCGGTCGAGGCTCTCGAGGGGCACCAGCAGCGCCGCGCAGACGGGCGCGCTCAACCGGCCCTGCGCATCGCCGTGCTCGGCGAGCAGGGCGTCGGCGATGCGCGCGGCCTGCCAGGCGATGTCGTCCCGGCCCGGGCCCAGGGTCTCGCCTCGCATCTGGCTCTGGAGCAGGCCCCGCAGCTCCTCACGTGTGACGATGCGATCGTCGTCGCGGTCCGCGCCGAGGAAGCGCAGCACGCCGAGCTCGTCCTCCCAGGGCGGGCAGGGCTCCTCGAACCCGTGGTGGTGATCGTGCTCGGTGGCCTCGAGCTCGGCGATGGCGATCTGGCCGTCTCCGTCCACGTCGAAACGCGCGAAGATCTGGTCGAGCCGCGTCGACGCGTCCCCCGGGCGCACGGCGAGCACCTCGAGCTCGACGACGAGGCCGCCGTCGGGGGCGGTCTGCCAGTGGTCGGAGAGCTGCGCGCCCGGCACGACGAGCCGCAGCACCGCCCCCGCGCCCACGCCCTCGAGATGCGGCTCGAGCGCGGGGGGGTCGATGCTCCCGAGCGCGAGCACGGTCGGCTCGCCGGCGCGCTTCGTGCTGTAGATCAAGGCGCCGGTCTGCTCGTTCCAGTAGCTCTCGTGCACCTCGAGCAGGTCGCCCCACGCGGCGCCGCGGCCCTCGCCTTCGGCGAGCTGCTGGACCCACACCCCGTCGTCTCCGCGCGCGCCTTGCGTCCGGTCGAGCTCCGGGCAGGGCAGCGGCGGGATGATCCGCACCAGCTCGACGTCGCACACCCAGTCCTGGGGCGGCTCGTCGGCGGTCGGCGGCGGCTGCAGCGAGGCGGGGATCACGAGCAGGCGCCGCTCGCCGAGCCGCATGCCGTCGATGCCGGAGAAGAGGCCCGGGATCGGGTGCGGGAGCCCTTGCTGGACGACCATCGGCTCGCCGACGAGGAAGCTCGAGGCGAGCGTCGTCCCGTCCGCGCTCCACAGCACGAAGGCGAGCTCCCCTTCGGAGCCCTCGCCGAAGCGCGCGTCGCCGCTGCCCTCGCGCAGCCGCGCCCAGCGCAGGCCGGTCTCCGTCCCGGTCAAGGTCAGGGCGGAGAGCTCGGGGAAGCGCGGCACCGCGACGGCCTCGAGCAGCGCGAGCTCGAAGACCAGCGTCGCGCCCGGCGGGATCGCCTGGTTCCCCTCGTCACCGAAGCCCAGCGCGGCGGGCACCACGACCCGGTGGCGGGCGCCCTCCCGCATCCCCCGTACCGCCTCGTCGAGGCCGGCGATCACGTTCCCGCCGCCGACCGTGAAGCGCAGCGGGCGGGTGGCGGGCACCCGGTCGACGCGTGTGCCGTCCTCGAGCCAGACGGTGAAGGCGACGACCGCCACGTCGCCCTCCTGGGGAGCGGCGCCATCGCCCGGCGTGAGGGGCGTGATGCGCAGACCCGAGGGGGTGAGCTCCTCTTCCTGGGCGAAGGCGGGCGGAAGGAGGACGAACAGGACCGCGAGGGTGAGGATGCGCATGAGGGCCTCCGGTCGGGGGGGTCTCAGTCTACGTCGCCAGGGGGGCGGGCGGCAAGCAGCGGCCGCGTGCCCTGCGAGACTGTCGAGTGAGGATGAAAAAAGACGACCCGGCGGGGAAGCTCCGCCAGGCCGCCGTGTCGAAAGTCCGTCTCGCAGGAAGAGCTACTCGCGCGAGTGGTAGTACTCGGCGATGTGGCCGTCGAGGCCGAGGACCTCGCCGTCGCCGTCGTGCACGTCGACGGTGGCGACGGTCGCGAGCTGGGCGGCGCCCTCTTCGGGGACGCGGAAGATCAGGAGGAAGCGGGAGTAGACGTCCTCGTTGCTCTCGCCACCGGGCAGGAAGTGGATCGGGGCGGAGGCCATCGAGCGGCCGATGCCCTCATTGTGGCTGCCCAGACCCAGGACGAGGTAGTCGGTGGCCGGGTCGAGGCCGAGGCGGGCGATCGCGTCGGCGCCGAGGGTGACGAGGTTGTCCGGCGTCACTGCCCCTGCGTCGACGTCCACGGCGGTGCCGCCGAAGGTGGTCGCGGTCTCTTCGTCCCCGAGGGTCGAAGGATGCTCGATCACGCCGGTGATGCCGGCCTCTTCCAGGGCGTCGAGCCAGCGCTCGTTGCCGGTGGTGGAGGAGACGGCCAGCTCGGTCGCGGCGGTGGTGCCACCGAAGGGCGCGAGCGCGTCGGTGTCATCGATCAGCATGTCGAGGGAGTCGGGGTAGCCGCCGAACATGGCCCGATGATTCTCGAGCTGCCGCACGACGGATTCGATGTTGGAGGCGCTGCTCGAGGCGTGCGCCAGGCCGACGATGTTCGGGAACACCGCCACGAGGATCCCCGAGGTGGCGATGAGCACGACCAGCACGAGCAGGAGCTCGAGCAGGGTCAGGCCCTTTCGACGATGCATCTTGGTCAGGTTCTTCATGATCTCTCCAGGTTGGGTCTGTGGTCGCCCCACGCGCCACATGCGATAATGATAACTCATTCTCGTTTGTGTGCAAGACCGAATCGCGGAGAATCATCGCTTGCCGCTGCCGCGCAAGTTCGCGGTAGTCGCGCGTCCCGATGCAAGACGGCCTGGCGAAGAGTCTCGCCAGGCCGTCCGCATCGACAAACGCCGCGACGTTACTCGCGCGAGTGGTAGTACTCGGCGATGTGGCCGTCGAGGCCGACGACCTCACCCACCTCATCGTGACTGTCGATCGCAGCGACGGTCGCGAGCTGGGCGGCGCCCTCTTCGGGGACGCGGAAGATCAGCAGGTAGCGGGCGTAGACCTCCTCGTTGCTCTCCCCACCGGCCAGGAAGTGGAGGGGGGCGGAGGCCATCGAGCGGCCGATGCCTTCGTTGTGGCTGCCCAGTCCGAGGACGAGGTAGTCGGTGGCCGGGTCGAGGCCGAGGCGGGCGATCGCGTCGGTGCCGAGGGTGACGAGGTTGTCCGGCGTCACCGCCCCTGCGTCGACGGCCACGGCGTTACCGCCGAAGGTGGTCTGGGTCTCCTCGTCCCCGAGGGTCGAGGGATGCTCGATCACGCCGGTGATGCCGGCCTCTGCCAGGGCGTCGAGCCAGCGCTCGTTGCCGGTGGTGGCCGAGACGGTCAGCTCGGTCGGGGCGATGGAGCCGCCGAGTTCCACGAGGGTGTCGGCGTCATCGATCAGCAGGTCCAGGGAGTCCGGGTAGCCGCCGAACATCGCCTTGTGGTTTTCCAGCTGCCGGGTGACGGCTTCGATGTTGGCGGAGCTGCTCGCGGAGTGCGACAGGCCGAGGATGTTGGGGAACACCGCCACGAGGATCCCCGAGGTGGCGATGAGGACGACCAGCACGAGCAGGAGCTCGAGCAGGGTCAGGCCCTTGCGAGAGTGGGCCTTAGTCAGAGTCTTCATGGGTTCTCCTGGTTGAGGTCGCCACCGCTGAACACGTGTCCGGCAGGATGGCGCAACTGCATGTATCCATAATGAGTACTCATTCTCGATTCTTGTCAACCTCATCTTCGCAATTTTGAGAGCTGGATCTCAGATACGCGTCGCAGGCGGAGGGGCTTGGCCCGCGCGCGCTACAGGCCCGCCGCGAGCCCGTCCAGGGCGGCCGCGCGGGAGTCCGCGACCTGACCGGCGGCGCGCGCGACGGCCTGGACGACCGCGCGCGGGAAGGCCTGGAGCAGCTCGCGGGCCCGCCCGGCGCGCGCGAGCGCTTCCTCTGCCAGCTCGAGGATCTCGTCCAGGGCGGCGTCGCCGAGCCCGCGGTAGACGAAGGCGGGTAGCGGCCCGCCGAGCAGGTCGAAGCCCCGCGCCGAGAGGTCGCCCTCGTCGAGGACGGACAGCACCCAGGGGTCGAGGCCACTGCTGGTCGGACGGTTCGCGTGGTCGGGAAGGGCGCGCTCCAGCCGTGGAGCGACTCCCTCGCCCGGGATGTCCCCGAGGAACAGCTCCATCGGCGCGTCTCCCCCGGTCTCGAGGGCGAGCGCCTCGAGCAGCCCGACGGCCAGCCGCTTGACCCGCAGGTAGCGCACCACCCGGGCGATGTTGCGGCCCGCCCGCTCGCGCAACCGGCGCAGGCTCGCGGCGTCCGGGCGGCCGCGGAAGCCGTGGAACACGAGGCGGGGGTCCAGCTGCGCGAGGAAGCCCTCCATCTTCTCGATCGCGGTCCGGTAGGTGCGATGGGTGGCCCGCCGCGGATCGCGCAGAGAGGGAGTCTCCCCCAGGATCCTCCAGGTGTTGTCGAGGAAGCCGCGGGTGTCTTCGACCGCGAAGTTGCCGATGTCGCGGTTCGAGGTCTCGACCGCCAGGTCGACGGCCCGACGCAGCGCGCCGTCGTCGAGCCCGAGCGCGAAGTCCTCGCTCGTCCGCTGCAGCCGGGTGAACAAGCCCTCCGCCGGGCAGACGCCCGCGGCGCCGCGGAAGGGGATGGTCGCCTCGACACAGCCCGCGAGCCCGGTCAGCTGGGCGAGGCTCAGCAGCGGCTCGAGGGAGCGGCAGGCGAGCAGCGCGCTCAGGAGCTCGTTGACTCCGCCGGCCGCCGGCAGCTCTTCCCCCGGCGCGACGCCGAACACCGCCTCGACCACGCCCCGCACCCGGTCCTTCCCGGGGTCGTAGGCGCGCAGGCGGTACCTGCCCGCCGCGACCGGCTCGACGACCCCTTCGAGGCGCGGCTGCGCGTGCGGAGGCAGCCCGTCGTCGAGGTGCAGGCAGACCGTGTCGTGGAAGAGCAACGCCAGCAACACCAGGGGGGGAGCCCCTTCACAGACGTCGAAGACGTGCTCGATCGTGTGGTAGCGGCGGGCCGGCCCGGACATCGCCGCGAGGATCGTGACGCTCGCGTCATCGAGCTGGCGCCGGGTCGGGGCCGCGCCGAGGGCGGTCAGCGCTTCCTCGAGGCACCCGGCCAGCCGTCGGAGAACGGAGGGCGGAAGCTCCACGGCCGGGGGCTTCACGCGCGCTGCCCGACGGGACGGCGCGGCCCGGTCAGGGTCTGGCTTCCCTCTGGAACGCTCTCCGGGAGGCCTGGCGGAGGCGCCTCCCTGTCCCGACGTTCGTCGCTCACGAACCCTCCGCGCTTGGTGGGGCGGTGACGGCGCTTCCTGCTCCGCCGTCGGTCCCCGCCACGCATGTTGGTGCCGGCGCATGCGCCGGGGCGGTGTCCCCGCCACGGAAGAAGGCCCTGCGAGCAGGGTGCTCCTGCACGCAGGTTGCAAGAGGATGTACACGCAAGCGGCTTGCACATGCAAGCGATTCCTCTACACTTCAGGGGCTGAACGACTCTGCGCCCGAGATCCGCGATGACCAAGGACGAGGCACGCAAGCTGCTGCGCGAGAGCGCCCTCCGGGCCACGGCGCCCCGTCTGGCCGTGCTCCGCGTGCTCGCGGAGGCGCCGAATCCGCTCTCGCACAGCGAGGTGCTCGAGCACCTCGGCGAGACGGACTGGGACCCGGCGACGATCTATCGCAACCTCGTCAAGCTCCGCGACGCCGGCGTCGCCGCCGTGGTCAGCCGCGCGGGAGGGATCGATCGCTACGCCCTCGTCCAGGCGCAGGGCGAAGGCCACCAGCACCCCCACTTCGTCTGCGAGGACTGCGGCCGCGTCGCCTGCCTGCCGGCGGAGCTCACGGCGTCGATGGCGGTCCACGGGCCGTGGTCGGCGTCGGTCCAGCAAGCGACCGTCCAGCTCCGCGGGGAGTGTCCCGACTGCCTCGAGCGCCCGGGCGAGGCGCGCTGAGGCGCGCACATGCGCGGTGTGGAAGCCCCTCGATCGTTCTTCCTTGATAGTGATGTAACCTCCGAGGCTGTTGCCCGCCGGGCAACGCGGACCGCGGCGCGGTGCACCGCTCGCCTCCGCAGCCGGAGGGGACGGTCCGCGTGGTCGCGACGCTGGATCCGCTGTGGCGGGGGTAGGCCGCCTCCCGGTCGCAGGTCGGGGGGCCGGGGAGGACGACCGTGGGCCGCGGATTGCGCCGCGGCTCCGGCCACGACCTCTGGCGCTCGGACCGAGGAGCGGGCATCATGCCGTACACGGGTCGAGGAGGCCGCGCATGACCGACGATCTCTACGCATGCTCCGTGCAGTCGCTGGCGGGCGAGACCACCGACCTCGAGGCCTACCGCGGGAAGGTCCTGCTGATCGTCAACACCGCGAGCCGCTGCGGGTTCACCCCCCAGTACGCCGGCCTCGAGGCGCTCTGGAAGGAGCTCGGGCCGCGCGGTCTGGTCGTGCTGGGCTTCCCGTGCAACCAGTTCGGGCGGCAGGAGCCGGGCGACGCGGCGCAGATCGAGCAGTTCTGCGAGAAGAACTACGGCGTGTCTTTCCCGATGCACGCGAAGATCGAGGTCAACGGCGCGGACGCCCATCCCCTGTTCGCGCGGCTCAAAGGCGAAGCGCGCGGGCTGCTCGGGACGCGCTCGATCAAGTGGAACTTCACGAAGTTCCTCGTCGACCGCCAGGGAAGGGTCGTCCGCCGGTTCGCCCCGACGACCCGGCCCGAGTCCCTGCGCACGGCGATCGAGGAGCTCCTCGGGCCGGAGTGATCGTACCAGGCCCCTCGAGTATCTCCGGTTCATGTGGATGAACGGTCACGCACGCATGCTCTTTTGAGCAAGCAGGGCAACGAGATAGGCATCGGCAGGCAAAGTCTTCCGAATGACCTTCCAGTCACGGAAGGCCTGTTCGACCTGCTCGATGAAATCGAGACTTTCCTGGCGTGTGAATCGGCAGGTCAGATCGTAGTCCGCTTCGTGGCGAGCCTGCTGCAGCTCGACGAAGCGCCTGGCGACGTTTCTCAGCTCTGCCTGGATCGGTTGACCCGACAAGGCCCTGCCTATCTTCGGTGTTGGGTTCCCCGCTGCGAAACCCTGACTTGCGGTCTTCATGTCCGCATGACCGAAGGCGCGCCCAAGGCTCTTGCGCAATGGTTCGCGACCAGCGCCGCTCACAAAGCGACTCGTGGCCTCCGATACCAGTAGATGGAAGAGCGCATAGTAGGCTGCGGACACGGCACGTCGAAGGCTGGCCTGCTTGGGACGACGTGGCTCCTTTTTGAGCCAGGTGTCGAGCCTGAGCCAACAGTTCGCTGTGCAGGCTCAAGTCGCCACGGACTCCCATGCCCCGCGGAATCTGATGTAGACCCAGTCTTCCGAGCCGGAAGCCCTATGGACAGCTTTTCGCACCTGCTCTCTCACCTGATCCCGCGTTGCAAGATCAACACCCTTGTCCCGAAGCGTGACCCAGACCCAGATGGCGGGATCTCCGGTCGCATCCTGTCCGGCTTCGACTTTCCAGCCAGTGACTGCGGCGGGCAGATGGGTAGCGAGCTTCCGGAGGGCCTCTTCGACTTTCGCAATGCTCATTTTTCGACCAGACCTGTGAAGAGCAGGGGCGCAAGTCCCCTCGTTCCCTCGATGCTAGCGAAAGCGCGTGGAAAGGGAAAGGAGAGTGACGGGACTCGAACAGCTGGAGCCAGAAGTCAGGACGTGATCCCAGAATCTGCCTCTCCGCGCCAGAGATGCGGGAAGATGGGAATCAACCCAAAGAAAGAAGGCTCGCCATGACGGCGAGCCTTCTCGGGATCGGGGTGAGTGGATTCGAACCACCGACTTCTTGCTCCCGAAGCAAGCGCTCTAACCAGGCTGAGCCACACCCCGAGGGAACGAGATCCTAGGGTCACCCCCCCGAAGTGTCAACAGAATTCTCCGCGGGATCCCCGCTCTTGCACCTCCGGCGCGGGTCGAGTAGCCTCCGGCCTCTTCGGAATCGGACGCGCGGCGCCCTGGCAGGGGCGAGGGGAGACATGCGGGGCTGGCTCGCGCACCTCAGGAAGGGTCTGAACGAGCGCCCGCCGAGCGACAGCATCGGGGGCCAGCCCTACCGCGACGCCTGGCGCAACCTGCGCTACCTGCGTCCCCACCTGCTCCGCTCGCGCTCGCTGTTCGTGGTCGGCGGGGTGGTCAGCCTGCTCGGCGCGCTGTGCGCCTTCGTGCCGCCCCTGGCCAAGCGCTTCCTGATCGACACCGTCGTGCTCGGCGAGCGGCTCGATCTGCTGCTGGCCGGCGTGCTGGCGCTGGCGGGTTTCGAGGGGGCGACGCGGCTGGCGCGGCTCGTCGAGCGCTACGTCTTCACCCGCTTCGAGCACCGCGTCACCCGCGACCTGCAGGAGGAGCTGTACGACCGCACGTTGCGCTTCCCGAAGGCCTTCTTCGACCAGCGCGCCGTCGGCCGGATGATGCACCGGCTCGGGGCCGACGTGATGGGCATGCGGCTGTTGTTCTCCGCCACGCTGATCCGGATCCTCGAGAACCTGCTGCGCTTCGCCGGCGGCCTGGCCTTCCTGCTCTACCTCGAGTGGCGGCTCGCCCTGTTCGTCGCGGTGACGATGCCGCTGGTGCTGTGGGGCACGCTCTACTTCGCCCGCAAGGAGCGGGTCCTCAGCCACCACAGCAAGGAGCGCCACGCCGAGGTGCACCGCCGCCTCCAGGAGACGCTCTCCAGCGGCGAGCTGATCAAGTCCTTCGCCTCCGAGCCGCGCGAGGTCGGGCGCATCATGAGCGAGGTCGAGTCGCAGCAGGAGGTGACGCTGCGGCAGCGGGTGGTCGCCGCCTTCGCCGCCTTCGTGCTGCAGCTCGCGCCGGACGCCGCGCGGATGATCGTGCTCGGGGCCGGCTGCTACCTGGTCGTGCAGGACGAGCTCAGCCTCGGCTCGCTGCTCGCCTTCCAGAGCTACCTCCTGTACGTGTTCGGGCCGGTGACCTTCCTCGCGACCACGCACCGCACGCTGCAGGGCTCCCTCGCCTCGCTCGAGCGGGTCGCGAAGCTGTACGAGGTGGTGCCCGAGGACGAGGGCGGCGAGGAGGTCGCGCACCTGACCGGCGCGGTCGAGTTCCGCGACGTGTGCTTCGGCTACACCGACGACGACATCGTGCTCGAGGGCATCTCCTGCGCGATCCGCGCGGGGGAGCGGGTGGCGGTGGTCGGGCCGAGCGGCGTCGGCAAGACGACCTTCCTCAGCCTGCTGATGCGCTTCTACCAGCCGACCGCAGGGGAGGTCCTGTACGACGGGCGTCCGGCCTCGGAGTACAACGTGCGCTCCCTGCGCCGGCGCATCGGCTACGCCTCGCAGCGCACCCAGCTGCTGGCCGGGAGCTTCCTCGAGAACCTCCGCTACGGCCAGCCGGAGGCGAGCCTGCAGGAAGTGGAGCGCGCCGCGCGGGCGGCGGGCCTGCACGAGCTGATCGCAGGGCTGCCCGAAGGTTACGACGCGCCGATCGAGGAGAGCGCGAGCAACCTCTCCGAGGGGCAGAAACAGCGCCTCGCGATCGCCCGCACGTTGATCAAGGACCCGGACATCGTGATCCTCGACGAGCCGACCGCGAGCCTCGACTCCCTCGCCGAGCGCTCGATCTTCGACGCGCTGCCCGAGGCGCTGCGGAAGCGGACGCTGTTCATCGTCGCCCACCGCCTGTCGACCGTCACCGCCTGCGACCGCATCCTCGTGCTCAAGGACCGCCGGCTGCTCGCCCAGGGCACCCACGACGAGCTGCTCGCCCGCTCGGAGTTCTACCGCGAGCTGGTCGCCTCCCAGGATCTGCGGGGTCCTGCGTCGGAAGCTCCGGAGTAAGGGCCCGGAATGGAACAGGTCAGGCATGCGGGCGCGCCTGCGGCGAATTGTGGCACTTGCCTCAACGTAAGTTCTGTCCCGGTCCGACGGGCGGGGGTAATCCCCGCCCCTACAGGGTTTTCGAGCAGTCGTAGGACCAACATGTAGGGGAGGGGTTTACCCCCTCCCGTCGTTGGGTGTGAACCGACGCCCCCTCCTGGACAGGACATCCGCACCCTCGGTGCTCGACCATCCCGGCCCCTAAAATTCCCGCCCGCCGCGCATCCTCCACGGACCCCGCCGGAAGTTTAGACGGTTCCCCGCGATCCCGCCTGGCCCCTGGTTCAAGCGCCGCCCGTCGGCTTCCGATGCAAAGGGATGGAAGTTCCCCCGGCCGGAGCCCCGGCCCCCAGGAGACCCCCCGCGATGCGCGACGCCATCCTCGCGTGCCTGCGGCGTGCCGCGGCCGTATTTGCTCCCGTATGGACCCCGGACGAAGAGCCGGACGCCGCCATCCCCGCCCCGGAGACGCTGAGCCGGCGCCGGGCGCTGGTGCTGCTGTCGGGCCTGGGAGCGGGCTTCGCGCTGCTCGGCGGGCGGCTGTACAACATCCAGATCGGCCAGCACGAAGAGCTCGCGGCGATCGCCGCCGGCCTGCAGGACCGCACGCGGCCGCTGCCCTTCCGGCGCGGGGACATCCTGTCGAGCGACGGGCAGCTGCTCGCCCGCGAGATCCAGGTCCCCTTCGCGATGATCGACCCCGGCCAGATCGCCGAGCTGGTCGAGCTCGAGAAGGTGCGCTACGAAGACCTGCTGATGCTGATCGACCGGCTCGCCCCCTCCCCCGAGGCCCGCGCCCGGGTGCAGGGCAAGCTGCGCGACCCGCGCTGCCGCTACGCGGTGATCGCCGACCCGATCCGCGAAGAGGACGTGCGCCTGCTCGAGAGCCTCGGCACCCCCGGCCTGCACATCCGCTACCGCCCGGAGCGCCTCTACCTCGGCGGCAGCCAGGCGGCGAACCTGATCGGCCTGACCCAGGTGCGGGACACCGAGGGCCTGCGCACCCTGGTCGGCATCGAGGGCGTCGAGAAGGTGTTCGACGAGCGCCTGCGCGGCAAGCCCGGCGCCAGCGCCTACTTCCGCGACCGCCGCGGACGCCCCGTCGCGCGTCCCGGCGTCCGGCCGACGCCGGCGCGGAACGGCGAGGATCTGACCCTGACCATCGACGCGGTCGTGCAGTCGGTCACCGAGACCGCCCTCGACCACCTGATGGAGCGCTGCGCCCCGGACAAGGCCCAGGTCGTGCTGATGCGGCCGGACGGGCGGATCCTCGCCGCGGCCTGCCGGCCCCACTTCGACCCAGCGACCCGCAGCCCCCTCGGCGAGGAGCCCGGGGAGCTGGTCGAGTCGATGCGCTTCCTGCCGCTGTTCGAGAACTTCGAGCCGGGCTCGACCTTCAAGCCGGTCGTGACCGCCCTGTTCCTGCAGCACGGCTGGGTGCGCCCGAGCGACCGCTTCGACTGCGACAGCCCGTACCGCTCGCCGCTGCGGCGCAAGCGCATCACGAACTACAGAAACCGCAGCCTCGGCGTGCTCGACCCCCTGCACATCCTCGAGAAGTCGTCGAACGTCGGCATGGTGCGGATGATCGAGCGCGCGCATCCCCTCGCCCTGCGCAACTCCCTGACCAAGCTCGGCTTCGGCCAGCGCGCCCTCGACCTCTTCCCGCACGAGGAGGTCGGCATGTTCCCGCCGGCGGAGGAGTGGACGAAGCGCTACAACCTGCCCGGCCTGTCCTACGGCTACTGGATCAACGTCACCTCCCTGCAGCTGGTGCGCGCCTATTGCGCCCTGGCCAACGGCGGCCTGCTGCCCTCGCTGCGGCTGGTGGAGGGGGAGGAAGCGCGCTATGAGCGGGTGCTGCAGCCGGACATCTGCGCCTTCATCCGCCACGGTCTGCGGTTGGTGGTCGAATCGGGCACCGCCCGCAGCGTCGACATCGAGGGCTACGCGATCGGCGGCAAGACCGGCACCGCCGAGATCCAGGAGAACGGCCGCTACACCTCGCGGAACCGCTGCTCCTTCGTCGGCATCGCGCCGATCGACGACCCGCAGGTGATCTTCGCCTGCATCGCCGACAACCCGACCCGCGGCGGGGCGAACACCGGCGGAGGCGTCGCCGCGCCGGTGATCGAGGAGATCCTCAACGAGATCCTGCCCTACCTCTACGCGGAGGAGGGCTGATGGCGGCGGAGACACGGAGCGCCGCCACGCTGCTGCCGGAGATCCCGGAGGCCGCGGCCCTCGACTGCACCGGCCTGGCCTGTGACTCCCGCCTGGTCGAGCCGGGCACGATCTTCTTCGCCCTCACGGGTAGCACCTGCGACGGCCACGCCTTCGCTTTCCAGGCCGTCGCCCGCGGCGCCGTCGCGATCGTCAGCGAGCGGCCCCTGCCTGGGCTCGGCGTGCCCTGCTTCCCGCGCTCGGACGCCCGCCCGCTGCTCGCCCGGGCCGCCGCCCGCTGGCACCGGCTCGACGGGCGGCTGCGCCTGGTCGGCATCACCGGCACGAACGGCAAGACGACGACGAGCTACCTGCTGCGCTCCCTGCTCGGCGCCGAGGCCACCGCGCTGCTCGGGACCTGCGGCTACGAGGTCGGCGGCGCCCGGCTGCCCGCCTCGATGACCACCCCCGACCCGCTGCGCCTGGCCGCGCTGCTCGCCCGGGCCCAGGATGCCGGCCAGGAGCACTGCGTGATGGAGGTCAGCTCCCACGCCCTCGCCCAGGGACGCACCGCCGGCGTCGACTTCGCCCTCGGGGTGTTCACCAACCTCAGCCGCGACCACCTCGACTACCACGGCAGCATGGCCGCCTACTTCGACGCCAAGGCCCGCCTCTTCGAGGGCCTGGACGCCTCGGCCTGCGCGGTGCTGAACCAGCGCGACCCGCGCGTCGAGGAGCTGTGTGCCCGCACCGCCGCCCGGGTCGTGCGCTACGCCTCCCGGGTCGAGGCGGGGGAAGCGCCGGACGTGTGGGCGGAGGATGTCTCCGAGCAGGCCCGCGGCGTGCGCTTCCTTCTGCGCTTCCGCACCGGCTTCTCCCGGGAGCTCCTGCTGCCGCTGCCCGGCCTGCACAACCTCGAGAACGCCCTCGCCGCCGCCGCCTCCGCCCAGGCGCTCGGACGCGCGCCGGAAGCGATCGCCGCGGGCCTCGAGAGCGCGCCGCCGGTGCCGGGGCGCTGCGAGCTGGTGCCCGCGCTGCCCGGCCTGACCGCGGTCGTCGACTACGCCCACACCGACGACGGCCTCGCCCGGGTGCTGCAGGCCCTGCGTCGCGGGCTGTCCGGCCGCCTGGTGTGCGTGTTCGGCGCCGGGGGCGAGCGCGACCGGGGCAAGCGCCGGCGCATGGGGGAGGTCGCCGAGGCCTACGCCGACGTCGCGATCGTCACCTCCGACAACCCGCGCGGCGAGGCCCCCGAGGCGATCGCCCGCGAGATCTGCGCCGGCTTCGCCTCGCCGCCGCGGGTGTGCCTCGACCGCCGGGCTGCGATCCGCGCGGCGCTGCGCGAGGCGCGGCCCGGGGACTGCGTGCTGGTCGCCGGCAAGGGCCACGAGACGACCCAGGAGATCGGCGGCCGCACGCTGCCCTTCGACGACCGGCGGGTGCTGGTCGAGGAGGCGGCGCGCCTGCGCGTCGAGCACGCGCGGACCACACAAGGGGGAGAGCAGTGATTCCGCAGACGTTGTCCGCGCTCGCGAAGGTCGTCGGCAGCCGCCTGCCGGTCGTCGATCAGCTGGTCAGCACGGTGGTGCGCGACTCGCGCGCGGCCGGTCCCGGCAGCCTGTTCGTCGCCCTGCGCGGCGAGCGCACCGACGGCCACCGCTTCGTCGCCGCGGCGCTGGAAGCCGGCGCGACGGCCGCCCTGGTGGCGGAGGAGTGGGCGGAAGCGCAGGGCCAGGACTTCCCCGGCCGGCTCCTCGCCGTGCCGGACACCCTCGCCGCCCTCGGCGCCCTCGGCCGGTCCAACCGGCGGAAGAGCGGGGCGCTCGCGGTCGCGATCACCGGCACGGTCGGGAAGACGACCTGCAAGGAGTGGCTCGCCGCTGCCCTCGGCACCCGCAAGCGCGTCGTCAAGGCGCCCGAGAGCTACAACAACGCCGTCGGCGTGCCGCTGACCCTGCTGCTCGCCGACGCCGACACCGAGGTGATCGTGTGCGAGGTCGGCACCAACGGCCCTGGCGAGATCGCCGCCCTCGGCGCCCTGGTCGAGCCGGATTTCGCCCTCCTGACCGCCGTCGGTCCCGGCCACCTCGAAGGCCTCGGGGACGTCGCCGGCGTGCTCGCCGAGAAGGCGAGCCTGTTCTCCTGCCTGCGACCGGGCGGCCAGGGCTTTGGCAACGGCAACGACCGCCGCATCCGCGCGGCCGCCTCGAGCCTGGGCCTGCGGCTGAGCGGGAACTTCCCGGGCTCCTGCCAGCGCGGCCGCCTGCTCGCCCGCCACGGCACCTCCTGCACCGTCGCGGTCGACGGCGCGATGCCCTTCGCGATGGAGCTGTACAGCCCGCACCTGCTCGACAACCTGCTGCTCGTGCTCGCCGTCGCCGCGGAGCTCGGTGTCCCGCAGGCCCAGGCCCTGCCGGCCATCGCCGCCGCCACCCTGCCCGGCGGCCGCCAGCGCGTCGAGCGTTGCGGCGGCCTGCGCCTGATCGACGACGCGTACAACGCCAACCCCCTTTCGATGCGGGCGGCCCTCGCCTCCCTCGGGGGTTACCCGAGCCGCCGCGTCGCGGTCCTCGGCGACATGCTCGAGCTCGGCGCCGCGAGCATCCGCCTGCACCGCGAGCTCGGCCGCGCGGCCGTCGAGGCCGGCGTCGAGCTGCTGGTCTGCGTCGGCGACTTCGCCCCCGCCCTCGCCGCCGGGGCCCGCGACGCCGGCATCTCCGCCAACGCCCTGGAGGTCGTGACCCGCGCCGCCCTCGGCAAGCTGCTCGCCCTGCGCCTGCGCCCGGGCGACACCGTCCTGCTCAAGGCCTCCCGCGGCCTGGGCCTCGAGCGCGAGCTCCCGGCCTTGCGCGAGGCCTTCGCGCCGGTGGGGGTGTGATGGGACGGGGAGGTGCGCGAACCGTTCGGGGCGAACTTCCGGGGGGTGAGGGGAAGATGGGAGATCATCACAAATGGGTGACAGGCCTCCGGGCGCCCGGCAGGGCGCAACATCAACACACCCGTCGTTCCAGAGGACCAGGCTGCCCTCTGAAACCTGAGACGACTCGGGTCGTGGACGTCCCTTTCCTGGGAGGCCGATCCCCCGAGTCGGCTCAGGTTTCAGACTGTCTTGTTTTCGGGCAGCCTGCGTCCGACGCGGTGATGTCCGACAAGCTGATGAAGTGGAACCCCCCACCGGGGGGCAGGGGGGGAATCGCATGCACGTCATCCCTCTGCCGCATCGTCCGGCGAAGTTGTGCTGCGACAGAACGGCCGGCTCAGGAAGCCGCGATGCTGCACCCGCTGGTGGGGATTCTCCTCGCTCGGGAAGGAACTCTCCCCGCGCTCGTCGCCTGCTCCCACGGTACGACGGGCGGGGGTAAACCCCGCCCCTACATGGAGAGAGGGCGATGTAGTACGACGGGCGGGGGTAAACCCCGCCCCTACATGGAGAGAGGGCGATGTAGTGGCGGGGTTTACCCCCGCCTTCCGTCGGCGAGGAAGAAGCGTGGTTTCGCGGGTTCCGTCCCCGGAAGGTCGGCCCTGCGAAGCCTCAACAACCGTGCAGCGACGGTCCCAGGCCCGTCCTCGATCGCCCGCGCCAAGCTGGGGAAAGGGCTGGCGTGCACGCGATTCCCCCCCTGCCCCCCGGTGGGGGGTTCCACTTCATCATCTTGTCGGACATCACCGCGTCGGACGCAGGCTGCCCGAAAGCAAGACCGTCTGAAACCTGAGCCAACGCGGGCTGTCGTCTTCCCAGGAAGGGGACGTCGAGGGCCCGCGTTGTCTCAGGTTTCAGAGGGCAGCCTGGTCCTCCGGGACGACTTCAGTGTTGATGTTGCGCCCTGCCGGGCGCCCGGAGGTCTGTCTGCCTCACGTGCAGGCCTCCCCATGGCTCGCTCCGACGCCCTTCGAACGCCCACGTCCCCCGCTCCGGAGGTTCCATGCACATGACGCCCGCTGAGCCGACCCGGACCGTGGACGCGGAGTTCTACGGCGCGCTGCTGACCGCCAAGGTGCGCTACGAGCGGCTGCTCGCCTGCCTCGAGCGGCTCGCCGCGCGCGGGCACCTGCCGCGGGACTTCGTCGACGCCGTGCGCAAGGGGGAGAGCGACCCCGACGCCCTCGGCGTGCTCTTGACCCTGCGCCTGGCGTTGGACGAGGTGCCGCGGACGCCGCGGGCGCCGACCCGCAAGCTGGCGGTGGCGCGCACCGACGCGCCGCGCCGGCCGACGCCCGAGGGCTGGGGGCTGTGTGTGCGGGACGGGCGGGCGCAGTTTCCCGGCGCGCCCCGGCGGCCGAGCGGACAGACCTCGGGCCGCATGAGGGCGGTGCGGGCGGCGCTCGCGGCGCTGCCCGAGAACGACGAACGAACGCGTACAGAGAAGGAGAATGCGCAGTGCTAGTGTCCTGGTTGCCCCTGTTCGAATCGCTGAGCGTGCGTATCCTCGCCGCGCTCGCCGCCGGCTTCGCCTGCGTGGTGCTGTGCGGCCGGCCCTTCATCCGCGCGTTGTTGCGGCGCAAGATCGGTGAGGACACCAGCAAGAGCGACTCCGACCTGCTCAACGAGCTCCACAAGAGCAAGAAGAACACGCCGACGATGGGCGGCATGCTGGTCGTCGCCGCGGTGGTCGTCGCCAGCCTGATGTTCGCGCAGTGGCACGTGTACGTCTTCGTGCTGCTCGGCGCGACCGTGCTCGCCGCCAGCGTCGGGGCCCTCGACGACTGGGAGAAGCTCAAGGTCGAGAAGAGCGCCGGGATGAGCGCGCGCAAGAAGATGGCGCTCCTGTGCGGCATCGGCCTGCTCGTCGGCGGCAGCCTGCTCGGCTACTACCTGTGGGGCGACGCGCAGATCGCCCACGGCGGCCTGACGGCGGGTGACACCGCGGGCACGGCGCTGTTTCCGCCCTTCCTGAAGTCCTGGGTGCTGCCGCTCGGCCCCCTCGGCTTCATGGTCTTCGCGCTGCTGGTCGTCGTCAGCACCTCGAACTCGGTCAACCTGACCGACGGCCTGGACGGCCTCGCGCCGGGGCTCGCCCTGCTGGTCTCGCTGACCTTCCTCGCGATCGCCTACCTGGTCGGGCGGCCGGACTTCGCCAACCACATGTTCGTGCCCTACGTGCCGGCCGCCGGCGAGGTGGCGGTGGTGCTCGCGGCGCTGGCGGGCTCGCTGCTCGGCTTCATGTGGTTCAACGCCCACCCGGCGCAGGTCTTCCTCGGCGACACCGGCTCCCTCGCGATCGGCGCGCTGCTCGCGACCTCGGCGCTGATCACCAAGCAGGAGCTGCTGCTGCCGGTCGCGGGCGGGCTGTTCGTGGTGGAGGCCCTGTCGGTGATGTTGCAGGTCGGCTCCTTCAAGCTGACCGGCCGGCGCATCTTCCGCATCGCCCCGATCCACCACCACTTCCAGTTCGGCGGCCTGCCGGAGTCGAAGGTGACGTTCCGCTTCTGGGTGGTCGGGCTGTTCCTGGCCTGGGCCGCCCTCCTGAGCCTGAAGCTGTGAGGTCCGCGATGCTGCCCGACGATCCTTCGCTCGACGACCGCCCCCTCGGCCCCTCGCCCGGCCCGCCGCTGCTCGGCGTGGTCGCGCTGCTCTTGTGCCTCGGGCTGGTGATGGTGTTCTCGACCAGCTGGCTCGGCCTGCGGGGCGAGGCGCGGGACACGACCTACTTCTTCCGGCGGCAGGTCGCCTGGGTGCTGGTCTCGGTGCTCGGGCTGATCCTGACCTGGAGCATCGACTACCGCAAGCTCGCCCGCTGGCTGCCGTGGATGCTGCTCGGCTGCGCGCTGCTGCTGGCCGGGGCGCTGACCCCGGGCATCGGCGTGTCGGTGCGCAACGTCAACCGCTGGATCCGCTTCGGGGGCGTGCAGGTGCAGCCCTCGGAGATGGCGAAGCTGCTCCTGCCCCTCGGGCTCGCGGTCGCCCTCGCGCGCCGCAAGCAGCTCGACTTCCTGCGCGACACCCTGCCTTGCCTGCTCGCCATCGGCCTGGTCTGCGCCCTGATCGCGGCGGCGCCGGACTTCGGCACGGCGCTGTTCGTCGGGGGGCTCGGCCTGCTGGTGCTGTTCGTCGCCGGCGTGCCGCTGCGGCAGCTGGTCGCGGTGGGGGCGCCCGCGGGGATCCTCGGCTCGCTGGTGATGGTGACGAAGTTCGGCCACATCCGCTGGCGCATCCTCGCCTGGCTCGAGCCGGAGCAGCACCTCGACGGGGCGGGCTACCAGATCTACCAGTCGCTGATCGCCCTCGGCTCGGGGGGCTGGACCGGGCGGGGGCTCGGGGCCGGGCACCAGAAGTTCCTGTACCTGCCCGACGCCCACACCGACTTCATCTTCGCGGTGCTCGGGGAAGAGCTCGGGCTGCTCGGCACCGGCTTCGTGCTGCTCTTGTTCGTCGGCTTCCTGGTGCTCGGGATCCAGATCGTGCGCAGCACGGTCGACCGGCTCGGCTTCCTGATGGCCTTCGCCGTCGTGTTCGCGGTCGCCTTCCAGGCGGCGGTCAACATGGCGGTGGTCACCGCCTCGGTGCCGACCAAGGGCATCAGCATGCCCTTCCTCAGCTTCGGCGGCTCCTCGCTGTTCTTCACGATGCTCGGCCTCGGCGTGCTGCTGAACATCGCTACGGTGTCGCGGCGTCTCCGGCGTCGGGCGCTGCGCCAGCGGCTGCGGGCGCCGGGTCTGGCCCTGGCTCCGGCTCCGGCTCGCCAGGCTCCCGCCGCACCTTTCCCGCCAGGGACAGCGACTGACGCACCACCAGCAGACTGGACAGCGCCATCGCCAGCGCCGCGAACAGCGGCCGCAGGCGGCCGGCGACGGCCAGGCTGAGGCCGATCAGGTTGAAGCTCAACGCCCAGATCAGGTTGGCGTAGACGACCGTGCGCGTCTTCTTCGCCAGGCGGATCAGGGCGGGCACGACGGTCAGGTCGCCGGTCAGGACGACGTCGGCGGTCTTCTGGGCGAGGTCGCTGCCGCTGTGGACGGCGACGCCGACCGCGGCCCGGGCCAGGGCGGGGCCGTCGTTCAGGCCGTCGCCGACGAACATCGCGTCCGGCTCGTCGGCGAGCAGCGTCGCCTTGTCCGCGGGGGACTGCTCGGCCCGCACCTCGTCGATGCCGACCGCGCGGGCCGCGGCCTCGGCGCTCGGCGTCGCGTCCCCGCTGAGGATCGCGACCCGCAGCCCTTCGCCCCGCAACCCGTCGACGGCCTCCTGCGCCTCGACCCGGGCGGCGTCCTCGAAGCAGAGCAGGCCCCGGGCGGCGCCCTCCCAGCCGACGAAGGCGACGCTCTCGCCGCGGTCGCGGGCGGCGTCGGCAGCGGCGGAGAGCGGCGCGGGCAGGGGCCAGTCGCGCTCGTCGAACAGGTGGGAGGAACCGTAGGCGGCATCCGGGGCGCGTACCCCACGCCCGGGCACCACCTCGAGCGCATCGACCGTGGCCTCTGCCGCGCTGCCTTCGGCGATGGCCGCGACGCGGGCGGCCCGCGACAGGGGATGCTCGCTCGCCACCGCCAGGGCGGCCGCCCGGGCCAGGGTCTCGGGGTGCCCGTGGCGGCCGCGCAGCACGAAGCGGCCCTCGGTCAGGGTGCCGGTCTTGTCGAGGAAGACGCTGCGCAGCCGGGCGAGGCTGTGCAGCACCTTGCCGGAGCGCACCAGGGCCCCGCGCCGGGCCGCCTCGCCGAGGGCGATGAAGTGGGCGAGGGGGGTCGCGATGCCGAGGGCGCAGGGGCAGGCGATCAAAATCACGGCGAGCGCGTCCAGGCCGGTCTTCCACAGCTCCTGCTCGCGCCAGAAGCCCAGCCCGAGGGTGATCGCCGCCAGCACCAGGGCGAGGGGCAGCAGCACCCGGGCGAGGCGGTCGGCGAGCAGCACGACCGGGGCCCGCTCTGTGCGCGCCCGGGCGAGCAGCCGCGCGACCTCGTCGACCACCCGCCGGCCCCAGGGGGCGCTGACCTCGAGCTCGAGGGCTCCGTCCCGGGGCACCTCGCCGGCCCGGACGGTCGCGCCGACCCCCAGGCACTCCGGCAGGGCGCGGCCGGTCAGCGAGGAGCGGTCGACCGCGGCCTGGCCGGCGACGATGGTGCCGTCGACCGGGGCGAGCTTGCCGGCCCGCACCCGCACCCGCTGGCCGATCTCCAGGGAGCGGGCGGGGACGGTGCGCTCCTCGCCGTCCTCGAGCAGGGTCGCCTCCTCGGGCAGGCGCTCGAGCAGGCTGCGCACCTCGTCGCGCGCCTCGGCCCGGGCGCGGGCGTCGAGGTAGCGGCCGAAGGTGAAGAACAGCAGCACGCCGGCGGCGGTCTCGAAGTAGACCGGGCCTGCGCCGAGGAAGGTCGCGGCGGCCGAGGCGAGGTAGGCGGCGACGCTGCCACAGAGCACGAGCAGGTCGACGGCCGCGGCGAGCCGCCCGAGCTTGAGCGCGTTCTCGAGCAGCGGCTGGCCGAGCAGCAGCAGCACGGGCGTCGCGAGCAGGAGCTGCAGGTAGCGGAAGACCTCTTCGATCGGGCTCATGCCCTCGCCATCGGCGGGGAAGATGTCGCCCGAGTACTGGATCAGCGCGAACACCATGATGTTCATCGCGAAGAACAGGCTGAGGCCGAAGCGGGTCAGCAGGCCGACCGCCTCGTCCGTGCCCTCGGTCTCGACCTGGTGCAGGAGGGCGCAGCCCAGACAGCAGAACGGCCCGTCCCCGTCCGGAGCCGGGGAGGCTCCCGCGCAGGGCAGGCCGCAGTGCAGACAGGCGGGCTCAGTCGCGGAGGTGGACTCCGCGGAGTCGCCGCAGGAGGGGCAGGACTCCAATCAGAACAGGTCGACGAGGAAGGTCCCGCTGTAGCCGACGGCGAACAGCAGGTACAGGGTGTAGAGGATCGCGAGGTACCAGGGGATGCCCCCGTGGTCGTACTTCAGGGTGGTGCTCCCGTCCTTGTGGACGATCACATCCCCGTAGTTGCCGACGTCCTCGCCGCAGCCGAGGTTCTCGTCGACGAGCGGCTCATCCTTCTTCTTCTTCTTCTTGCTCATTTGTGCACGTCTCCCTTCCACCAGGCGTCCGCGTCGCGCTCTTCATCTTCGGCGGGAACCGTCGCGCGCGCTTCCTGCGCGTCGTACTCCGCCTCCATCTCCAGCATACGATACTTCGGCTGCTCGACGTTCCGGAACATCCCGCGCATCACCGCGACCACCAGGAGACAGAAGAAGCCGGAGGCCACGCTGAGGTAGGTCAGCACCGGCGGCAGCGAGAAGCCGTACTCCGGCGCGTCGAGCACCGACGTCGACATCTCGTACAGCTTGTAGCCGAAGCCGACGGCGCCAGCGAGCAGGATGAACAGGCAGAAGCCGTAGATAAAGCGGACCTTGGGCGTCATCCGGGCCATGCTATTCCTCCGTGCTCGACGCTTCGGTTTCGGACTCCGACGGTTCTCCCGTCCAGGTGCCGAGCCACTGGATGTAGGCGACGATCGCGAGTCCGCGGTCGTTCGGCACCTGCTCGGCGCGGACGGTGAAGGGCCCACTGGCCTTCGTCGCCGCGACCAGCTCGGCCGCCGCCTCGGTGGCGGACTCTTCGGTCGGATACTTCAGCTCGGTCGGGCGCTCGGTGTAGCTGTCGATGACGCGCCAGCTCCCGCCTTCCTCGGAGACCGTGTAGGTCCGCGCCGTCTGCTTGCGCGCCTCGGCCGACGCGGAGGCCTCGTCGTCGAACATCGCGATCGTCTCGAGGCGGCCGTTGCGCACCTCGTAGCGCCCGCTCTCCTCGAAGAACCAGGCGAAGCTCGGCATCACCGAGGTCGGCACGACCTCCATCGGCTCCCAGAAGTGGGCGATATGCCAACCATTCGGCCGTTTTCCGCCCTCACGGGAGAGGTCCGGGCCGACGCGGCGCGTGCCGTACAGGACCGGCATCTGCAGCTCGTTCTGGCCTTCGTTGGCCGTCGCCACGTCGCCGAAGCGCAGGTACTCGTTGCCGACCGGCCGGATGAACTGCGAGTGGCAGTGCCAGCAGGCCTCGGCGACGTACGCGTCGCGCCCGGCCTCGAGGGCGACGGCGAAGGAGCCGGGCAAGGAGTCGACGACCTTGTGCTCGACCAGGTCGTCGATCATCCGGGCGGAAGCCCGCTCCGCCGCGCTGAACTCCCGGTCCAGGGCCGCGGCCGCCGCGTCGACCAGCAGGTCGGCGGTCAGACGGTAGGAGGTGATCGGACCGACCAGCGTCGCCAGCGGCTCGAGCAGCGAGTAGTCGACCACCTGGTTCGCGACGTACTCGACCACGGCGGCGTTGACGGACTCGACGAAGGCCTCCTGGCTCGGCGCCTGGACGCCGGCCGCGGTGCAGGCCTCGGTCAGGGGGCCGAGGATGTCCGCGACGGTCTCGGCGTCGCGGGCCCGGAAGCGCTCGGTCTTGAAACGCTCGCCGAGCGAGCGGGTCAGGCTCGAGACGCTCAGGCCTGCCGAGTCGAGCGCCGCCGTCGAGGTCGCGGCGTCGACCGCGAGCTCTCTCGTGATGCGCTCGCGCACCGCGGCGACGGCCTTGGCGCGGTAGTCCGCCTCGCTCCAGCCGTAGGTCTTGTGGAATTGCTCGGGGTAGGTCTGCCCGAGCTCACGGAATTCGGGCACGACGTTCTGCGCCATCGTCTCGATCGTGTCGACCTCGAGGCCACGGGCACCGATCGAGCCGATACCCATCGCGACGAAGGCGAAGGCGAAGAAGCAGATCCCCGCGATCCCGAACAGGGCTTCGAAGCGTTCCATCGGATCACACCTCCTCGGTCTTGGTCAGCCGCGGCGCCGACTTCTCGACGGTCGTGGTCATGATCAGGGTGACGACGAAGGCGATCAGCCCGGCGAAGATCATCAGGCCGCTGATCGTACGGGTGATCCAGTACGGCACGGACATCACGACCGAGTCTTCCCACGGCGCGAGGGACTTCCACATGAAGCCCTGGGTCAGGCCGGCGGCGACGAGGTCGAGGAACATCACCAGCAGGCCGACGGCGACCATCCAGAAGTGGAAGGCGTGCAGCTTGCGGCTCCACCACTCTCGTCCGGTCAGGCGCGGCCACAGGTAGATGACCATGCCCTGGATCCAGAAGCCGAACACGCCGAACATCACGAGGTGTGCGTGGCCGACGACCCAGTCGGTGAAGTGGATGATCTCCTGGAAGGTCAGGGTGACCTGGAAGGCGCACTGCAGGCAGGTCGTGAAGTAGAAGACCATGCCGAGGTAGAACCAGCGGATCGGGAAGCTGGTGCGCAAGAGGTCGCCGCGGCCGCGCAGGGTCATGAAGAAGTTGATCACGACCGAGGTGACGACGATCTCGACCGCCACGGTCGCGACCACCGCGCCGTACTGCACGCTGGCCGGGATCGGCGAGTACATGAAGTGGTGCACGCCGTTCAGCGGGTAGAAGAAGGCGAGCCCCCAGAAGCCGATCAGCGACAGCGCGTGGCTCCAGATAGGCTTCTTCGTGATCACCGGCACGAAGTAGTACATCAGGCCCCAGCCGAAGGGCGTGACGAACAGCCCGACCAGGTCGTGGATGAACAGGCCGGTGATCGCCGCGCCGCCCGGGCCGGGCACGACGTACTCGGGCAGGTAGTTGCCCATCAGGTACGTCAGAGCGGTCCAGGCGAGGGCCGCCGACATGTACCACAGCGTGACGTACAGGTTCTTCTCCTTGCTGCGCACGATCGGCGGGATCACGTTGATGCAGAGGAGGACCCAGGCGATGGCGACGAGCGGGTCGACGAACTTCGGGGTCTCGCCCCATTCGACGCCCTGGGCATGGCCGCCGAGGATGCCGACGATCGTGCCGGCCATCACGAGCTGCAGGAGGGTGTAGACCGTCCAGCTGAGCTTGCGGCTCAAGACCGCCACGCCGGTCAACCGCGGCAGGGCCCAGAAGGCGCCACCGAGGAAGGCGTTCATGATGAAGCCGTAGGCGACCAGGTTGGTGTGCACCATGCGCACCCGGCCCGGCGAGAGCCACTCGATGTTCTTGAACAGGTAGTGCCGGAAGAATTGCGTCGAGAACGTCAGGCCCCCGAGGACGGCGATCATCAAATACGTAACGCTCGAGATGATGAACGCCTTGACCAGCGGGCGGTCGACGAGGTCTCCGCGTACCGGAGTCGGTTCAGCCAACCTTCAGTCCTCCCAGGTGTCTGGCGTTTCGTAGCCGGGAACTTCCTTCCCGTCTTCGGTGATGGTCAAAGGCGGCGTCGCGACGTCGCCCCAGGTAAGGTCGCCGAGCAGTGGAGTCTCGCTCGCGCCGCCGAACTTGTTCGGGATCAGGGCGTGGATGTAGTAGACCAGCGCCCAGAACTTCTTCGCGCCGATCTCGGCGTACTTCTGGTCGAGGGCGTTGGCGAACTCGAGGATGATATCCCCGTCGTCCTCGTAGGTGTACTCGATGAAGTCGTCCCAGTCTTCGCCGACCTCTTCCTCGGCGATGAACTGCGCGAGATCTTCCATGCTGCCGTCGAAGCGCGCGTAGTGCTTGCCCGAGGAGCGGAAGAGCTTCGCCCAGGACGGCATCAGCGCCCCGCCGAGGCCCGCACCGATCGAGCGCGCGAGCGTCTCGAGGTCGCCGCCGGCCTTGATCGGACCGTGGGTGAAGTCCGGCGGCATCAGCGGGACCTTGGTGTACTCGTCGTTCTTCGGCGCCGCCTCGTTCGGGTTGTCGCGCAGCGAGCCGTAGGTGTTGAACTTCGGGTCGTAGGTCAGGTAGTTCCACTCCTCCATCGAGCGATGGTAGGAGGGGTGGCACTCCATGCACTTGGCCTGGCTGTGGTACACCTTGCGGCCCTGCTCGATCGCGCGCTTGGCGTTCTGCGCGAAGGTCAGGGGATCCTGGGCCCAGAAGGGGTCCTCGAAGAGCACGACGGGGCGGCCAGGGGGGCGGCGGTTCTGGGCGAAGGTGCGGACGTAGTGCGAGACCGCGAGCACCTCGTCGTCGGGCATCTCGGTCCACGCGGGCATCGCCGATCCGGTCAGACCGTGGCGGATGGCCCGCACATAGTCTTCGATCCGCGGAGCGCCGCCGTATTCGACCGCGGCGAAGCGCAGCACGCCGCTGCGGAAGTCGCGCGGCTTGATCTCGAGCCACTTGGCCGACACGCCGTTGCCGTCGCCCTGGGCGCCATGGCAGCCGACGCAGTACTTTTCGTAGACCCGCTTCCCCTCACGCTCGATCGGCGTCAGGTCGGACACGTCTTCCGCGACGGCCGTCAGGTCGTTGTCCACAGAGGGCAGTGCGGTGACGCCGACAACGGCGAGCACCGCGACGATCGCCGCCACGCCCTTCCAGTGACCTCCGTCCATGTAAATTCCTCCAGCTCAGCATGCAGGATGCTGTGCCCCGACCCATCAACTCACCGCTCCACGCGGCGCGTGGATTGTGATTTTTTTCACATACTTCCTAGCATGACACCACGGGCTTTGTACAGCAACTTCTCGGCTTCGAATCCGGGGGACCTGACGCAGCGCGGTAATCCTCGGATGGCCGCTGCGCTGCGCTGCGGTACCCGGGGCCGACGCTGGCGTTCAGGTTCCAAGCAAGATTTCTGCCCGGCGGTGGCGGCCGGCCGCCGGAAGAGCTGTCGTCGCCAGCGCCGCCCGCGCGGCGCGAGGGCTTCGCGGGAAAGTGTTTTCCCGCCGGCGACCTGTCCGCTATGGTAGGGGGGAAGCGAGGGAAAGCGATGCCGATCGAGCTGTGTCTGGTCAAGGGTCCCGAGGAAGGGCTGACGCGCATCTTCAGCGACAACGCCGAGATCACGCTCGGCCGCGGCACCGAGGCGGACTTCTGCCTCAAGGACCAGAGCGTCTCCCGCAAACACTGCAAGATCAAGGGTGTCAACGGCCTGTTCATGGTCCGTGACTACGGCAGCGGCAACGGCACCAAGGTCAACGGCAAGCCGATCGACTACGAGGTCCTCAAGGATGGGGACACGATCGAGATCGGCCTCACCCACGTGCGGATCCAGCTGATCGGCTGAGCTCCGCTTCCTCAGCCCGGCGCATCCGGCGGGCTCAGACTTCCTCGCTGTCGAACAGCGCCGCGCCGGACACGTCCTTGCCGTCGCTCGCGCTGCCGAGCACCCGCACCGTCTCCCCCGAGGGCTCGAGCCGCACCTTGACCTCGATGCGGGCGCTGAGCCCCTTGTGCTCGAGAGCCTGCTTGAGACCGATCGCCGCGTCGTGGGTCAGCTGCTCGACGACCTTGAGCCGGCCGGTGGTGGCGACGCAGGTGTAGCCGCAGGCCTCGCACTTCGACACACCCGCGCGGGGCTCGTTTGCGCCGTCGAGGCGGACGAGGTAGTAGGTCTTGTCACCGCACTCGGGACAGCGGACGACCAGCAGGTCTTCGCGGGAGGAGGGTTCCTCGGGTTGCGTGTCCATGGCGCCTCCTGCGATGGAGGGTACCGGCAAGGCGCGGGTCGCTCAAGCTCCGGGGGGCGCGGCCCGGGTCGGATGCCGCTCGACCGGCGGACAGTGCAGCACCGGTTCGAGCAGCGGCAACACCCGGCGCGCCGGCGCCGGAACAGGGAGGCGTGCATGTTGCAGGCTGCGCTGCCGCTCAGGGCTGGCGGTCGTCCTTCCCCGGCTCCGTCGGCGGGGGAACGCTGTCGGCGGTCTTCGGCGCGGGCTCGACCAGCCGGAAGTGGTAGTGGTAGACCTGGACGGGCGAGGAGCCGAGCGAGAATCCGACACAGCCGCTCAGGCAGGTCGCGGCGAGCAGGAGGGCGCCGAGGCGCGCGATCGTGCGTCTCATGTCCCGCTCTCCTCCCTTTCCTCGAGCTCCCTGCGCATCTCGTCGGCGATGCTCGGATCGGCGAGGAGCTCGCGCATCGTCTCCTTGTCGACCTCGAAGTAGTAGTGGTGGTGGGTCTCCGGCGATGAGAAGAGGCTGATCGCGCCACAGCCCGACAGGCCGCAGCAGGCGAGCAGCAGCGCGAGGCTGGTCCATCGTTTGAGCATCACAATCTCCTCCTGAGGTGCTCGTGCAACACGATGGATGACGGGTCGCAGGGCGCGGGCATTCACCGCGCTCTCAGCGCAGCCCCGCCTCCCGCAGGAGGCCGTCGGCCCAGGCGGCGTCCGCCTCGGAGAGGGGTGGGATGGGGTCCTTGCGGTAGTCGATGCGGAAGTCGTACGAGGCGACTTCGTACAGCTGCCGGAGCAGAGGTCCGAGGTCGACCGCCGGACAGGAATCTCCTGGGAGCAGAGGCAGCGCAAAGGTCGGAATCGGCTCACGAACCGAGAAGAGATGAAGGTCTGCGTGCGGCGACGTTCCTCTTCGCTGATCGAGATCCGGTAGTGATTCTCGAGCGCGCTGCCGAGGATCGGCATCCCCCTGCGAAGCAGATCGATCTCGACGAAGTGGGCACGACTGGCGAGGACGTTGCGACGCTTGCGGAGATACTGTTCCCGGCCCTGCCCGGCCTCGAGCTTGTTCGACGGCGAGAGAGCTCGAGGACCGTCACGAGGTCCCCGGACGCAGCGTCGTGGATCTCGAGGTAGGACTCGCGCATCCGATCGGGAACCGGAACCAGAACGGCGAGCGGCCTGGAGGTGGGCAGGACGTCGTTCGAAGGCGCTGTGTTGCCCGAGGCGACTTGAGGACTGGTCCGAAACCTCGCTCGCGAGGCTTGCGGAGGTGGGTGCCTGCCTTCGTCCTCCTCCTCCGAGCCCAACAAGGGCGCGTTGTCGTCGATCCTCGGCATCCACCCACCTGCGCGGCGCCTCGCCACGCGGCTTTCGGACCAGGCCTCAAGCGCAACATCCGCGCGACCGACGAAGAGGAGCTCATCGCCTGACGTGTCGTACACCCGTTCTTCCAGGGCGACGTAGTAGCGGGGGCGCAGGCGTGGCCCGAGATCGGCGCGCAGCGCGGCGAGCAGCGCGTTGTGCACATCCGGCCACAGCCTTGGATGCTCGAGCCAGGGGTCGACTCCGGGAAAAGAAAGGTGTCATCGCATCCCTCCTCGGGGACACCTTCAGTAACCACGCTTCCCCGTCCGCGAACATCCGCCCCCGCTACACCTCGATCGGCTTGAAGCCCGTGATCACCCCGTAGCCGCGCAGGAGCTCGAGCTGCGGATCGGCGAACATCTCGGCGACCAGCTGCCCGTGGGCGTCGTGGTTCTTCGCGACCAGCCACAGCTTGCCGCCGGGCTTGAGCACGCGCCGCGCGCTGAGCACGAAGCTCTCGGCGATGCGGTAGTTCGAGTAGTAGGGCGGATTGCAGAACACGTGGTCGGCGACGTCCGGCGGCGCGGCGAACAGGTCGGCGGCGGTCAGCACCTCGGCCTCGACCCCGTTGCGCGCGGCGTTCTCCTCGGCGAGGGCGGTCGCGCGCCGCGAGGAGTCGACGAGCTGCACCGGCGCGCCGGTCCGTTTCCCGAGGATCAAGCCGATCGTGCCCGGCCCGCAGCCGATGTCGACCACCCGCTGGCCCGGTCCGACGCGCGCGGCCTCGAGGAGCGCGCGAGTGCCCTCGTCGAAGCGCCGGTAGCCGAACACCCCCGGCCGGGTGCGGACCTCGACCCGCGGCCCGCAGTCGCTGATCACGCTGACGTGGCTGTGGTCCTTGAGCTTCGCCCTCGGCTTGCGGCGCCGCGCCGAGACCAGGGCCCCGCCCTGCTTCGGCAACGGCAGGCGGGTCGCGTCGCCGAACACCCCCTTGACGGTCTTCGCGAGCCAGTCGCCGGTCTTGTGGTTGGTGCCGATCTGCAGCACGCCGCCGGGCCGCAGGATCGCGTGGGCCTGCTCGATCAGCTCGCGGGTCAGGGCCGACTCGGCGGAGGCGGGGAAGCACAGCGCGACCATGCCGTAGCCCTCGTCGAGGAAGCCGTGCACACCGGGGGGCGGCGTCCCGGGCAGGTCGGTGCCGAGCTGCACCGCCGCGCTCGGCAGCCCGTTCTGGACGAAGCCGAGCCGCACCTTGTCGGCGAGGTAGACGTCGAAGCTGATGAAGTCGACGCTTCCGTGGCCGTACAGCGCCGAGCAGGCCATCGCGACCGCCCCCTCGCTGTCGAGGCCGGTCAACACGCGGCCCTTGACCTGCCTGGGCAGATGCTCGATCAGCAGCCGCTGGGGCAGCGCGAGGCCCTTCCGCGAGCGGAAGCTCAACGCGCCCTCGCGCAGGACGTCGGCCTTCTCCGAACGGATCGGGTTGCCGAGCACGAACTCGTGGGGCATGTCAGCGTCTCCCGGACTTGCGCCCGTGTTTGCGCAGGACCTTCAGGCAGCGCGTGAGATCTTTCGGCAGGGGCGCCTCGAAGCGCCGCTCGCCGTCCTTCCAGGGAACCGTCAGCGCGGCGGCGTGCAGCGCCACCCGCGCGATCAGGGGCCGCTCCGGCCGCTTGCCCTTGCGGTAGGCCTTGCCCTTGAGCTTCGACAGCCACAGCTCCGGCCCGCCGTAGCGGCTGTCGCCAGCGATCGGGAAGCCGGCGTGGGCGAGGTGGACGCGGATCTGATGGGTGCGTCCGCTGCGCGGCTCGAGCTCGATCCAGGCGACCGGCCCGAAGCGCTCGAGCACGCGGAAGCTGGTCGTCGCCGGCTTGCCGTCGTCCTGCCGCACCTTCATCTTGCCGTGCCGGCCGGCCTTGCCCAGGGCCGCCTCGATCACGCCCTCCTCGGGCGGCACCCCGTGGACCAGAGCCTGGTAGGTCTTGCGGGCGGTGCGCTGCTCGAAGGCCGCGCTGAGCTGGCGGGCGGAGTCGGTGTCGAGGGCCATCAGCAACAGGCCGCTGGTCTCGCGGTCGAGGCGGTGGACGGGATAGAGTCGCCGGGCCCGGCCCACGCGCCGCTCGACCAGGGCCAGGGCGGCGCTGTGGGTCGAGGGTTCCTCCGGACGCGAGCTCAGGGTCGGCACGCCGGGCCGTTTGTTCAGCACCAGCAGCCCGTTTTCCATCGCGAGGAGCTCGGGCCACAGCGCCTTGTCGGGGACCGGCGGCCGGGACGGCGGCGGCTCGGGCAGGCGCAGCTCGACGAGCTCGCCCTCGCGCAGGATCTCCCCCGGCGTCGCGCGGCAGCCGTCGCGCAGCAGGTGTCCGCTGTGCAACAGCTGGCGCAGCCGGGTCTTCGACAGCCAGGGCAGGCGCTCGGCGAACAGCTCGAGCACGGGCTGGTCGGCCCACTCCTGGGGGACGCGGGTCGCGATGATCTGATCTTCCACGGCGCTCGTCGAGCCGCGCGCTCTCCGCGAGGCTCGTGTAGGCGACGGTCTGGGGTCCGTCGGTGCGAGCTGGTATTCTACAGGCCGAGAAGGGAGCGTAAAGATGTCCGCAGAGCCCGGAGAGCTCGCCGCCCATCGCCTGAGCCCGGACGTCTGCTCCGCGATGCGCGAGGCGATCGCCGCCGCCGACGGCAACGAGGTGTTCTTCCTCGTCCGCCGCGGCGACGAAGAGGGCTCGCTGTTCGATGCGGTCAAGGTCGTCGCCCGCGGCCACAAGGAGGCGGTGCCCGCCGTCATCCGCCAGGCCGGGGAGTGGGAGGTCGCGATCCACAACCATCCGAGCGGCGCCCTGACGCCCTCGGACGCCGACCTCGCCGTCGCCAGCGTGCTCGCCCGCAACGGGGTCGGCTGCGCGATCGTCGACAACCCCGTCGAGCGCATCTACGTCGTCGTCGAGCCGGTCACCGAGCGGCCCCGCCAGGCCCTCGACCTCGACGAGGTCGACGCGCTGCTCGGCCCCGACGGCCCGATCGCCCTCGCCCACGGCTCCTACGAAGACCGCCCCGGCCAGCGCGCGATGGCGCGCTCCATCGCCGCCGCCCTCAACGACGACGCGGTGCTCGCCGTCGAGGCCGGCACCGGCACCGGCAAGTCCCTCGCCTACCTCGTGCCGGCCCTGCTGTGGGCGGTGCGCAACGACGAGAAGGTCGTCGTCAGCACCCACACGATGCTGCTGCAGCGCCAGCTGATCGAGAAGGACATCCCCTTCGTGATCGCCGCCCTCGGCCTCGAGGCCCGGGCGGTGCTGGTGACCGGGCGCGGAAACTACGCCTGCAAGCGCCGCGTCGCCGAGGCCGCCAAGGCCGACGCGAGCTTCTTCGAGGATGAAGAGGAACAGAAGCTGGTCGCCGAGCTGGTCACCTGGGCGCAGAGCTCCGGCCGCGGCCACCGCGAAGAGCTCAGCGTGCCGCCGACCGCCCGGTCCTGGGAGCGCATCGCCTCGGCGACCGACAAGTCGCTCAAGTCGCAGTGTCCGTACTTCTCCGAGTGCTTCTACTACCGCTCGCGGCGGGCCGCCGACAAGGCGCACCTCCTGATCGTGAACCACCACCTGCTGCTGTCCGACCTGGCGATCAAGGTCGCCCGGGGGAAGTTCGACGAGGGCTCGGTGCTGCCGGCCTACGGCCGCCTGATCCTCGACGAGGCGCACCACCTCGAGGACATCGCCGCCCGCCACCTCGGCGGCCAGGTCGCCCGCCGCGGCATCGCCCAGCTGCTCGGGCGGCTGCGCGGCGCCTCGGGCAAGAACGGGCTGTTGCCCTTCGCCCTGACGCGGCTGGTCAAGGAGAAGCTGGTGGAACCGGCGCGCGAGCTCGAGGAGCGGCTGCTGCCCGACCTCGACCGCGAGCAGCTGATGGTCGAGATGGCCTTCGACCGGGTGCGGGAGATCCTGTTGCGCGACGAGCTCCTGCGCGGCACGAAGATCATCGACTTCGGTGAGCCCCGGCCCTGGCCGGAGGTCTTCGGGGAAGTGCAGGGCGCGGCCGAGCGGCTCGACATCCTCGGCAAGAGCGTGATCAACTTCGCGAACAAGCTCAGCCACATCGGCGCCGACTGGACCGCCGCCGGTCTCGAGCTGTCCGCCGTCGGCCACCGCCTGCAGGGCACCGCGACCAACCTGCGGGTGCTGGTCGGGAAGGACCAGCCGCACCTGACCCGCTGGGTCGAGCTCGCGCCGGTGCGGCGCGACAAGCGCGGCCACGAGCACGCGGACATCAAGCTGGTCAGCTCGCCCCTCGACATCGCCGAGCTGCTCGCCGAGCACCTGTTCGCGAACATCAAGACCGCCGTGCTGACCTCGGCCACCCTCGCGGTCGAGGGCGGCTTCGACTTCCTGGCCCGGCGGGTCGGCCTGCCGGATGACCGCACCTCGACGAAGCTGGTGCGCTCGCCCTTCGACTATCCGAAGAACTGCGCCCTCGGCCTGCCGACCGACTACCCGCGCCCAGGCGATCCGCGCTTCGAGGGCTGGCTGCCTCGGGCCGTGCTGGTCGCCGCCCGGGCGAGCCGCGGGCGCATGTTCGTGCTGTTCACCTCCCATCGCCTGCTGCGCCAGACCGCGGACGCCGTGCGCGGGGCCCTGCAGCGCGAGGGCTGCGAGCTGCTGGTGCAAGGGGAGCGCAGCCGGCAGGAGCTGCTGCGGCGTTTCAGGGCCTCCGGGGCTCCGGTGTTGTTCGGTACCGACAGCTTCTGGGAAGGCGTCGACATGCCGGGCACGCAGCTCGTGCAGGTCGTAATCCCGCGGCTGCCCTTTCGCGTCCCCGACCATCCCGTCGAGGCCGGCCGGCTGCGGGCGATCCGCGACCGGGGCGGCGACGCCTTCCGGGAGTACAGCGTGCCCTGCGCGGTGCTGAAGCTCAAGCAGGGCTTCGGCCGCCTGATCCGCAGCCGGCGCGACCGGGGCGCGGTCGTGATCCTCGACCCGCGCGTGCGGACCCGCTGGTACGGCGAGAGCTTCCTGACCTCGCTGCCCGACCCGACCGAGCTGCGCGACGGGCTCGCGGCGCTGCTCGAGCGGCTGCGCCACGAGTACTTCGACGGCGTGGAGGTGTAGGGTGGGGGAGCGGGGAAGCGAGGACGCGCCGCTCGAGGATGCCCCCGGGCCGCCGCCGAAGCTCGTCCCCGAGCTTGTCATCGTGCTCGCGCTCAGCGTGGTCGCCTTCTACGTCCTCCCGCTGATAGGGGCCGGCAGCCTGGCGATGGTGGTGTGGATCGCGGGGCCGAGCGCGGTGATCCTGCTCCGAGGCGAAGATCCCGCGCGCTTCGGGCTCGGCCCGGGGAAGCTCGGGCGCGGCGCCTGGCTGGCCCTGGCGTGGACCGTCGGGACGGCAGCCGGCGCCCTCCTGTTCGTGTGGATCCTGCGCGGCGACGGGCTCGAGCTCCACTTCGAGGGCTTCTGGGGCCAGGTCGGCGACCACGTCTTCGGCATCGCCCTGCCGGAGGAGGTGTTCTTCCGCGGCTACCTGCAGACCCGCTTCGACCAGCTCTGGCGGCCGCGTTGGAAGCTCTTCGGGGCGCGGCTGGGGCCGGGCTGGCTGCTCGCCAACCTGCTGTTCGCCTGCGCCCATCTGTTGACCGCGCCGCATCCTGCGCGGCTGTTGACCTTCTTCCCCGGGCTGGTCTTCGGCTACCTGTTCGCCCGCACCCGCAGCGTCGCGGCGCCGACGGTGTACCACGGGATGTGCAACGTGATCTCGTCGGTGACGCAGCTGCCGCTGGGCTGAGCGGGTATACTCGCGGCACAACATCCCGCGGGAGCGCCGCGGAAGGAGAGACTGATGGCCGAGAAGCTGACCGAGGTCGAGATCGAAGAGCGCCTGATGGACGTGCCCGAGTGGTCGTACGAGGGCCAGAAGCTGCGCCGGGAGCTGGTGTTCAAGGACTTCGTCGAGGCCTTCGGCTTCATGAGCGAGGTCGCGCTGGTCGCCGAGAAGATGAACCACCATCCGGACTGGTCGAACGTCTACAAGTTTGTGCGCATCGGCCTGAACACCCACGACGTCGGCGGGGTCTCCGCCCTCGACTTCGAGCTCGCGGCCGCGATCGACCGGATCGCCGACCGGCGCTGAGGCCGCGATGAGCCCGACCGTCGCCGCGGTCGTCGTCCAGGTCATCGCCGCCGTCGCGCTGATCGTCTGGCTGCTCGCCCTGCGCAGCATCCTCGCCGCCACCCGCGCCCACCGCACCGGGCGCGAGCCCGCGGATGGGCGGCCGGCGGAGCTCGAGGGCCACCGCGCCGTGATCGAGGACAGCGTCGAGCTCGACGGCGCGGTCGACGCCCTGGCCTCGCGGGCGGCGTCGAGCCTGGCCCGGGGCGGACCGCCGCTCGGCCCCTTCCGCATCGTCGACCGCAGCGCCGGGCGCATCGCCTTCGAGGGCACGCCCCAGGGCACGAGCCGCATCGCGGTCGGTTCCGGCGAGCTGCGGCTGGAAGGCCTGGCGTCCGGACGCGTCCGGGCGACCTGGTGGCTGCGCCTCGAGCGCGCCGAGCGCGCGCTGATCGCTGCCCAGGTCGTGCAGCTCGTCGGGCTCGTCGCGATCTTGTGCGGGTACTGGGCGGTGATGACCTGGGTGGTCGCGAGCCCGACCCCGGGGGTGCGCGGCCAGAGCTTCCAGTTCTTCCAGGTCGGCCACCTGCTGTGGCCGCCCTTCCTGTTCGCCCACCGCTACAAGAAGATGCTGATCACGGTCCGCGAGGGCTTCCGCACCCTGGTCTGCAACCTGCCCTTCCTCGACGACTGAGGGTCCGCGGACTCAGGCGGGCACCGAGGGCAGGGGCGGCGGCAGCTTCTCGACCTCGACGGTCGTGAACAGCCTGTGCTTGCGGTAGCGGTCGGCGACCATGCGGGCGAAGGACCGCGAGTGGTACTCGCCGACGATCACGCCGTGGCCGCCGAGCAGCGGCTGGGGACGCGTGCCCGGCAGCAGCTGGGAGACGTTCGCGGCCTGGCCGGCGGACTGCGGGGCGATCACGACCTTGAAGCGCTCGCCGAGGCTGTCCTCGTCGACGTAGTGCGCGAGCTGGTTGCGGATCTCCTCGTGGGCGAGGCGCTCCTCTTCGGTCACGTCCGCGTCGGCCTTGATCAGCAGGTCGAGGATGTCGCACAGCTGGCTGACCTGGTCGTTGGGCGGGGACAGGGTGAGGTAGTCCGCGACCAGCTTGCGCAGCCGCTCGTAGCTCTGGTAGCGGTCGCCGGCGCTGCCCATCGCCTGCGGGATGTAGACGAGGTGCCAGGACTCGGCGAACTTGCGGATGAAGGCCTCTTCCTTCGGGTCGAGCTTCTGGTCGACCATCGCGAGCTCGTGCAGCAGGGCGAGCACCTTGTCGGCCCCGACCGGGCGCACGAAGGCCGTGAACAGGTCGCCGGCTTCGTCCTTCTCGAGCTTCAGCGCCTTCTTGAACAGGCCCCACAGGGACTTCGGCTTGTTCTTGCTCGCCACCCAGTAGCCGACGCCGATCAGCAGGAAGAAGGACGACAGCCCGATCTCGATCGAGCGCTCGACGGCGAACAGGAACTGGCTCTCGAGCAGCGCCTTCAGGCACAGGAGGCCGGCGCTGGTCACGCCGATCAGCTCGGCGAAGACCGAGATGCTCTCGGACACCACGCGCTCGTGCTTGCGCTTCCAGATCTTGTTGACCATGAAGTAGCTGCGCGCGATCAGAAAGCCGATCGAGATCGTGACGAACAGGTCGAGCAGCCACATCAGGGCTTTGAGGAAGGAATCCACCGCGCGGTCTCCGGAAGCCTGGGGCGCCCGTTCTACCGGCCTCGGGGGCGGATTGCAACCGGCTTCCCGCCGGGAGGCTCAGTCGAGCGGGAGCACGAGCCGCATGCCGGGGCGCAGCCCCTGCATGACCTCGGGGTTGAGCCGCTGGATCTCCCGCCAGCGCTGGCCCTCGCCGAGGTGCTCCCGGGCGAGGGAGTGCAGGCTGTCACCGACCTCGACGGTGCAGACGCGCAGGGGCTCGAGGGCGTAGCGGGGGCGGCCGTCGAGCTCCTCCCAGGAGACCCGCCAGAACGCTTCCCGCCCATCCTCCTTGCGCATCTGCAAGATCGTCCCGCGCAGCACCGGCTGCAACGCGAAGGGCCCGGTGCCGGCGTCGAGGGGCAGGGGCAGGGTGACCCGCTCGAGGCCGGGCAGGGTCAGGATCTCGAGGCCGTCGGCGAAGACCGCGAGCGCGGCTTCCTCGGGCAGGTTCGGGCCGGGCACCAGGGCGACCGTCTCGACCCCCGGCTCGGCGCAGGCGTCGGCGGCAGCGAGCAGCGCGCCGGTCCCGGCGTCGCAGGTGTAGATCGTGCCCCGGGCCGCCCACACGACCAGGGCCGGGGCATCCTCGCGGGGTTGGACGAACAGCCGCAGCGGCTCCGGCGCCAGAGCGGGGTCGTCGAGGGCGCGGCGGGCCGGGCGCACCGCCCACAGCAGCGCGCCGCTGATGGCGTCCCGGCAGCGCAGCCAGCCTTCGTCGTCGACCGCGTAGGCCCGGCCGCCCCAGCGCGCCCGCTCGACGGGACCGGTCTCGAAGGCGTGCTCCTGGCGGTCCTCGGCGCGCGGGGCTCCGGCGAGCGCGCCGCCCTCCGCGAGCACGTGCGCCGCCTCGCGGGCGCGGCCGCCACGCAGGAGCGCGTGGAACCAGAGGTGGCGCGGGCTGGTTCCCCCTGCCCGCGCGAGCAGCGCCGGGTGCAGGGCAGCCGGGACCGCGTCGAGCAGCGTGTCGAGGGTCACCGCGCCAGGGTCGAGCAGCCACAGCGCGCGCAGGTCGTCCAGGCCCTGCTCGGGCTCCCAGACGGCGAGGATGTCCTCCAGGGCCGCCCGGATCCAGGCCTGCGCGGGCGCGCTCCCGAGCTGGGCGTCCAGCCAGGGGTGCAGGCCGACGCGGCGCTCGCCGTCCGGGCTGCGGCCGACGAGGCTGGCGTCCGGCGCGGTGAGCAGCGTGCGCTTGAGCGCCCACAGCCGCGCGTCGCGGGTCTCGTCGTCGAGCTCCGGCGGGATCAGCGCCTTGAGGGCTGCCGGCAGGAACACGGTCGGGCCGAGGGGGAGCGGCGCGGGCTGGAGCTCGACCGACAGCGCGGCGGAGCGGACCCGGTAGCGGTAGGCGAACCCGGGCAGCACCGCCGCATCGAACAGCTCCGTCGCGTCCCCGGGCAGGATCGCGAGGGGTTCGTCCCTGGAGCTGCCGGCCAGGCCCCGGAAGACGGACAGGCTGTTGAGGCCGGTCGCGGTGAACGCGAGCCGGAAGCCGTCGGGCGCGGGGGTGATGGTGGCCGCGAGCGTCGGGCCCTCCGGGATGACCCGCAGGCCGCGGATCGCGTCCTCGCTGATCAGCACGAAGCCGCCGCCCTCGAGCTCGAGCCGGAAGGTGCGGGTGCCGTAGTCGGGGAGGGTGCCGCGCAGCACCGTGCCGTCGTCGAGCTCGATCTCGACGCGGGCCTCCTGGGCCAGGCCGAGGCTGAGGAGGACGAGGGGGAGCAGGATGCGCATGGGAACCTCCGGGCGTATCTCATTCGAGCGGGAGCAGGAGCTGCATGCCCGGGCGCAGGCCCGCCTCGAGCTCGGGGTTGAGGCGCTCGATCTCCTTCCAGCGCGTGCCGACGCCGAGGTGCTCCCGGGCGAGGGAGCGCAAGCTGTCGCCGGCTTCGACGATGCAGGTGCGCGGCGGCTCGAGGACGTAGCGGGGGCGGCCGTCGACCTCCTCCCAGGTCAGCCGCCGGACCAGCTCCGGGCCGTCCGCCCGGCGCAGCACGAGCCGCGTCCCCTGCAGGGTCGGAGTCAACGGGAAGGGCCCTCGCTCGAAGACGATGGGAAGGGTGACGCGCTCGAGGTCGGGCAGGGTCAGGATCTCCAGCCCGCCGTCGTGGACCGCGAGCACGGCCTGCTCGGGGAGGGCGAGGCCGGGGAGCACGGCGACGGTCTCGACTCCGGGCAGGGCGGAGACGTCGGCGGAAGCGAGCAGCGCGCCGGTCTCGGCGTCGCAGGCGTGGATCCTGCCCCAGGCCGCCCACACCACCAGGGGGGAGGCGTCCGGGCGGGGATGGACGAACATCCGCAGCGGCTCCGGCGCCAGGGCGGGGGCGTCGAGATCGCGCCGGGCGGGACGCACGGACCACAGCAGGGCGTGGCTGATGTCGTCGTGGCAGTGCAGCCACCCCTCGTCGTCGACCCTGAACGCCCAGCCCCCCCAGCGCGTCAGGTCGCCCGGTCCCGCCTCGAGCGCGCTCTCGACGCGCCGCGCGGCGCCGAGCCCCGCGCCGCCGCTGGCGAGCACGTGCGCCGCCTCGCGGTTCCGGCCCGCGCGCAGCAGGGCTTCGAACCAACGGCCGTTGGGGATCCGCGACGGGCGAAGCTCCACGCCCCGCGCGAGCAGGCCGGGATGCTCCGCGTCCGGCAGCGCCTCGAGCAGCTCGAGGAGCGTGACCTCGCAGGGGTCGAGCAGCCACAGCGGGCGCAGCCCATCCAGGCCCTGCTTGGGGTCCCAGGCCTCGAGGATGGCCCCGGTGGCGGTCCGCTTCCAGGCGTTCGACAAGGTGTGGCGCAGCTGCTCGTCCAGCCACGGGTGCAGGCCGGCCCGGCGCTCGACCCCGGGGCCGAGGTCGACGAGGCAGGCGTCGGGCGCCTCGAGCAGCGTGCGCTTGAGGTTCCAGAGCTGCCGGAGGCAGCCCTCGTTGTCGAGCTCCGGGGGCAACAGCGCCTCGAGGGCGGCGCGCGAGAAGACGGTCGTGCCCGGCGCGAGCGGCTCGGGCAGCAGCTCGACGAGCCGCGGGCCGGACCGCACCACATAGCGGTACTCGACCCCGGGCAGGACCTCCCGGTCGAACAGCCCGGTCGCGGCGGCGGGCAGCGTGGCGAGCGGCACCTCACTGGGGCTGCCGGCCAGGCTGCGCGAGACGCGCAGGCTGTCGACGCCGGTCGAGCTGAACGCGAGCCGGTATCCGCCCGGCTCGGGGGAGGCGGTGGCTGTCAGCGTGGCGAGCGCATCGACGCCCGGGAGGACCCGCAGGCGGCGGATCGTGTCCTCACCGATCAGCGCGAAGCCGCCGCTGTCGAGCTCGATCCGGTAGGTGCGGGTGCCGAAGTCGGGGAGGGTGCCGCGCAGCACGGTGCCGTCGTTGAGCTCGATCTCGACCCGCGGCTCCTGGGCGCACGCGAGGCTGAGGAGGAGGAGGGGGATGAGAGTGCGCACGGCAACCTCCGGCTTGACGGCTAGAGGCCTGGTCCGAAAGCCGCGTGGCGAGGCGCCGCGCAGGTGGGTGGATGCCGAGGATCGACACCTTGGCCTGTCCTGCTCGTTCCTCGCAGGCCAGACCTGCGGCTCGCCGTCTCGCCTCGTGCCTCGGCGAGATCGACTCGCCGCGCCCTTTGTTGCGGCTCGGAGGAGGAGGACGAAGGCAGGCACCCACCTCCGCAAGCCTCGCGAGCGAGGTTTCGGACCAGTCCTCTAGGACCGATCTCTCCGAGCATCGTGACAGATGCGCGGAGGGACTGCCATGCGTTGGACGATGCTCGTGCTGCTCGGAGGGACCCTGGTCGCCCAGGACTTCGAGGAGAGCGAGAAGGCGATCGAGGAGTTTGCCAAGGGGGAGGCGCTGGTCCAGAAGAGTCGCTACCGCGAGGCCCTCCCGCACTACGAGGCCGCCCTGGAGCACGAGCCCGGGTACCACACCTGTCGCTACCGCTACGCCCAGGTCGCTCTCGCCATCGCCCGGGCTCATACCCTCGACGCCGAGGACTTCCGCGCGGCCGCCGCCGGGCCGGGGCTCGACAGCGCGAAGGCCGCGAGCTTCCGGCAGCGGGGGGACTCCCTGCGGGTCGAGGCGAGGCCGTACTACACCCGGGCCGAGGCCGCGCTGCGGACGCTCGAGGAAGTCTGGCCGCACAACCCGGGCGTGCCCCAGTCCCTCGCCCTCGTGCACATCGACTACGATCGGCTCGAGGAGGCCCGCGCCTGCTTCTCCCGGGCGCTGGAGCTGACCGCAGAGGATCGTGCGGCTGACACGCTGCGACGGGCGATCGAGGCGGTCGACGAGGAGCTCGCGCGCCGGGCGGCGGAAGATCCGTAGGGCGGGTCGCGGTTGAGGTCGAGGTCGAGCCCGGGTTCGACCGGATCGCGTGTCAGGGCCGGTGCTCGAGCAGCGCCGCGCCGGATTCCTCCGCCTGCCTGCGGACGTCTTCGGCAACCTCCCAGTGGCCGCCCCCGCCACGGTGCAGCACCCGACCCCCCCGTTCCGATCCCGATCCCGATGAAGGATGAGGGCCCGTTCGCCTCCGCCGCCCCCGTCAGGCCACCCCGACCGGCGCGACCTCCTCGAGCCGCACGGCCACCGGGCGGGAGATGCCCGAGCGCTCCATCGTCACCCCGAACAGGGCGTCGGCCGCCCCCATCGTCCGCTTGTTGTGGGTGACGACCAGGAACTGGGTGCGGTCGAGGTAGGAGCGCAGCAAGCCGACCAGCCGGTCGACGTTCGCCTCGTCGAGGGCGGCGTCGACCTCGTCGAGCACGCAGAAGGGGCTCGGCCGGATCTCGAACAGCGCGAACAACAGGGCCATCGCCGTCAGCACCCGCTCGCCGCCGGACAGGAGCGACAGGGTCCGGTTCTCCTTGCCCGGCGGCTTGGCGAAGATCTCGATGCCGGCCTCGAGCAGGTCGGTCTCCTCGAGCACCAGGTCGGCCCGTCCCCCGCCGAACAAGCGGCGGAAGATCGACTTGAAGTTCTCGCGCACCTGGTGGAAGGTCTCCTCGAAGCGGGCGCGGGCCTCGCCGTCGATCTGGCCGATCAGCTGGGTCAGGTCGCGCACCGAGCGCTCGAGGTCCTTCTGCTCCTTGGCGAGGGCCGTGAGCCGGGCCTCGTGGGAGCGGGCCTCGGCGATCGTGCTCGGGTCGGTCGGGCCGAGACCGGCCAGGGCGTTCTTGACGGACTTCAGGCACTTCTGGCAGTCCTTGAGCACCTCTTCGCCGTTGGCCAGGCGGGCGAGCAGCTGCTTCTCGCGGTGCCGCTCCTCCGCCATCAGCTCCTCTTCGGGCTCCTCGGGCGGGGCCTCGAGCTCGTCCCACTTGCGCTGGAGCTGCGCCATGCGCACCTCCTTCTCGCGCATCAGCACCCGCGCGGCGGAGCCCTCGGCGGCGAGCCCTTCGAGGGTCTTGCGCCGCTCTTCGACCAGGGCCTCGGCGGCGACGCGGGCCTCTTCGGCGGCGGTGAGGCGGGCTTCGGCGCCCTCCTCTTCGCCGCCGAGGTCACCGAGGGAGGCGCGCAGCTTGTCGCGCTTGCGGGTGCGCTCCTCGAGGGCGGCCGCGGTCTCCTGCAGCCGGCTCTCGGTCTCGGCGATGCGGTCCTGCAGGCGGGCGGCGCTGGCGAGCCGCTCTTCGAGGTCGGCGATCGTGCGGCGCAGGCTCTCCTCGAGGTGATCCTTCTCCTTGCGCTGCTCGAGCGCCTGCATGCGCACCCGCTGCAGCCGCGCCCGGGCCTCGTCGAGGAGCTGCTCGGCGCCGCCGACCGCGTCCTTTTTGGTGGCGACCGTCGCCTTGTGCTGCTCGGCGAGCTGCTCGAGGCGGGTCGCCTCGGCGGAGCGCTCCTCGGCCAGGGCGCTCGCCTCGTCGAGCTCGCAGCAGACGTCGTCGAGCTCGCCCTGGACGTTCTCGAGCTCCTCGCCGATGCGGCTGAGCTCGGCCTCGGCCCGGCCGAGCTCGGCGCGGGACTGGACGACGTTCAGCTTCTTCTGGCCGAGATCGGCGCGGCAGCCGTCGACCTCGTTCTGCAAGGCCTCGACCTCGCCGGAGGCGATGCGCTTCTCCTCGGCGAGCACCTGCTTCTCCTCGAGCAGGCGCTCCGCTTCCGCCTTCAGCTCTCCCTTCTCGACGTTGCGCGACAGGATGCCCCCGGTCGCGTCCCCGGCCTTGCGCAGCTGCCCGTCGCGGCTGAGCACCTCGCCCTGCAGGGTCGCGAAGCGGCGGAAGGGGAGGGAGCGGTCGGTCAGCAGCCGCGCCGCCGCCTCGCGGTCTTCGACGACCAGGGCGTCGCCGAGCAGCCGCTCGACCAGCCGCCGCTCAGGGCCGGCCGGGACCGCGAGCTGGGCCGCCAGCCCGATCGCCCCCTCGGGGCAGGCGTCGAGGCGCGGCGCGGGCAGACCGGTGCGGGGCAGCACGGTCACCGCGCCGAGGTTCTGCTCTTCGACCCAGGCGAGGGCGTGCAGCGCGTCGTCGAAGCGCGCGCAGACCACCGCCTCGGCGAGCGGCCCGAGCAGGGCGGCGACTGCCTGCACGTGCGCGGGCTCGGGCTTGAGCCGGCGGCCGAGCAGGTGCAGGCCGTGGCCGCGCTCGAGCAGGGCGTTGCCCGCCTTGCCGACGCCGTCCCCGCGCTTCTCCATGTCCTGCAGCACGCTGAGCCGCGACAGCACCTCACGCTCGCTCAGCTCGGCGGCGTGGAGCTTGTCCGCGAGGTCTTCGTGGCGCTGGCGCGCCTCCTGGGCCTCGCCCTCGAGCTCCTGCAGCCGGCCCATCACCCGGCCGAGGGCAACCTGCGCCTCCTCGGCCTCGCGGGCGCAGCGGTTGCTCGCCTCCTGGGCCGCCTGCTGGTTGCTCGCCAGGCCCTCGGTCTTCGCCAGCAGCCGCCCGCGCCGCGCCTCGAGCACCTTCTGGCGGGCCGCGGCGGCGGCGACCTCGTTCTTGACCCGGGAGCTGCGCCGGAAGGTCTCGAGCGCCGCCTCTTCGAGCTGGCGCACTTCGGCCTGGGCGGCGCGCAGCGCGCCCTCGGCCTCGTTGACGGCGGTCTTCTCCGCCTGGCAGGCCAGGTCGGAGCTCGCGGCCTGGGCGGACACCCGGCTGAGCTTCGCCTCGAGCTGCTCGCGCTCGGCGGCGAGGTTCTCGCGCCGCTGCGACTCCTTGCCGCGGCTGGCGCGGCGCCGCTCGAGGTCGCGCTTCAGCTCGTCGGAGCGCTTGGCGAGGAAGCGCATCTCGCGCTCCTGCCCTTCGAGCTCCTCGGCCCGCACGGCGAGATCGCGGGAGGCGGCGGCCCGCGCCCGCTCGGCCAGGCGCCGCGCGCTCAGGGCGCTGGCGACCTCTTCCCGCGCCTTCTGCAGGGCCTCCTGCTGGCGGTTCGCCTCGGTGCCGCGGGCGACGTGCTCGAGGTCCATGCGCTCGAGGTCGGCCTTGAGGGTGTCGAGCAGGGCGCGCAGCACCCCGCGGCTGAGGTGGGCCTTGCGGTAGCGCAGCACCAGCCCGCGGCGCGCCTTGTCGGCCTTGCCCTTGACGCTGTCGTAGGCGCGCTGCACCTCGCGCAGGATGTCCCCGAGCCGGGTGCGGTTGTCGTCGATGCGCTTGAGCCGGTTCTCACTCTCCCGCTTCTTCTGCAGGGCGCGGCGGATGCCCGCCGCCTCCTCGAACAGCCGGCGCCGCTCGCGCGGGTTGGCCTTGAGGATCGCGTCGATGTTCCCCTGCTCGATCACCGAGTAGGTGTCCATCCCGACCCCGGTGTCGAAGAACAGCTCGCGCACGTCCTTGAGGCGGCAGCTCTGCTTGTTGATCAGGTACTCGCTCTCGCCCGAGCGGAACAGCCGCCGGCCGATGCCGATCTCCGCGGAGCCGCCGAGCGCACCGTCGGTGTTCTCGAAGGTAACGATGGTCTCGCAGAAGTTGGTCGGCTTGCGTCCGCCGCTGCCGTTGAACAGCACGTCCTGCATCGTCTTCGCGCGCAGGTTCCGCGCCGACTGCTCGCCGAGCACCCAGCGCAGCGCGTCGACGACGTTGCTCTTGCCGCAGCCGTTCGGCCCGACGATGGCCGTCAGACCGGGCTCGAAACGCAAAACGGTCTTGTCGACAAAGGACTTGAAACCACACAGCTCGAGACGTTTGAGGCGCACGGACCGATCCCCCCGGGAGCTTCCCTGGTGGAAATATCGTCAAAGACCGGGCGGCAACTTGGGAAAAATGTCCAAAAACCCCGGCGTCGATTAGGATAGGAGCTACCCCCGTCAGGTTCGGGACCGTGACGCGACCCTCGGGAGAAATCCGATGCCCGCCGAGAATCCACCCTGTCCGGAATGCGGCACGCCGACCCGGCGCATCGTCTACGGCCTGCCGGGGGAGGAGCTGTTCGCGGCGGCGGCCCGCGGCGAGGTCGCCCTCGGCGGCTGCCTGGTGCGTCCGCAGCGCTGGCGCTGCCCTGCCTGCCACCACGAGCTCCCTTCATCGAAGGAGCCCCGCTGAGCGCTCAGCGCACCACCCCGACCCAGAGCCCGTCCCCGAGCGGCACGATCACCGCCTGCAGGCGCGGCTCGGCAGCGAGCCGGTCGTTGAAGGCGCGGATGGAGGCGACGCTGTCGCCCTGGCTCTCGTCGAGCAGGTGGCCGAAGGCGAAGGCGTTGTCGAAGGCGATCAGGCCGCCCGGACGCACGATGCGCAGGGCGTGGTCGAGATAGGCCCCGTAGTTGACCTTGTCCGCGTCGATGAAGGCGGCGTCGGCGGACTGGTCGGCGAAGCGCGGCAGCACGTCCAGGCCGGCGCCGCGGTGCACCTCGATCCGGTCGGCGACGTCGGAGCGCGCGATCCAGGCTTCGGCGAAGTCGGCGTGGGCCGGCTCGTACTCGACGGTGCGGACGCGGCCGTTGTCGGGCAGGGCGCGGGCCATCCACAGGGCCGAGTAGCCGGCCAGGGTGCCGACCTCGACCACCTCCTTCGCCCCGGACAGGCGCAGGAGGATCTGCAGGAAGCTGCCCTGCTCGGGGGAGATCGCGATCGCCGGCAGGCCCGCCCGGCTCGCCGCGGCCTTGAGCTCGGTCAGGAAGTCGTCCTCGGGGGTCGTCCGGGAGCGGACGTAGGCGAAGAGCTCGGGCCCGACGCCGGTCGACTGTTGTGACATGGCTGCCCTCCCGCCCCGATTCTCGTCGGCAGGCAGAGGAAACGCAAGCGTTGGACACCGGGAGTCTACCTCGGTACCCTGCGCGCTCCTGCCACCGGGGACGGGGATGGAAGACGAAGAGCCGCTGCCCTTTGCCTGCGCCGAAGACCTGCTCGCCATCGCCGGCCACACCCTGCGGCTGGTGCGGCCCGACGAGCCCTACTGCGCGATCGAGTGCTTCCTCGATGAGGAGGACCGCGGCCCCGACGGCTTCAGCTGTGACGTCTGGCCGAGCTCCCGGGCGCTGGCTGCGCTCCTGTTGACGGCGGAGGAGGCTCCGGAGGGCGAGCTCTTCGAGCTCGGCTGCGGCCTCGGCCTCGGCGCGCTTGCGGCCGCGGCCGCCGGCTGGAAGGTGCTCGCCAGCGACGGCGCGGGGCTGTGCCTCGAGCTGCTCGCCGAGAGCGCCCGCCGCAACGGCTTCACCTCCCTGGAGACCAGCCGCTACTGCTGGGGCGAGCCCGCCCCGCGGCGCTTCGCCCGCATCGTCGGCGCGGACATCCTCTACTACGAGGACAGCCACGCGGCGTTGTGGGATTCCTTCGACGAGGCGCTGGCTCCCGGCGGCCGCATCGACCTGGTCGATCCCGAGCGCCCGGCGACCGGACGCTTCTTCGCCGTCCAGCCCGACGGCTGGCGCCACACCCGCCGCGCGCTCGGCGAGGGCCTCGCCCTGTACCAGGTCGAGCGCATCGGCGACACCTCCGGAGGTCCCGCATGACTGTCCACATCCACGCCCGCTTCCACCTCGATGACCCCGCGAAGCGCGCGCGCCTGACCGAGGCGATCGGCGAGCTGGTCGCCAAGGTCCGGGCCGAGGAGCCCGACTGCCTGCAGTACCTGTGGTTCGCCGACGGGGACGACTACGTGGTGCGCGAGAGCTACCGGAGCTCGGAGGCGATCCTGTTCCACATCCAGAACTGCGGCGCACTGCTCGGTGAGCTCGCGGGCTTCGCGACCCTGCAGGTCGACCTCTACGGGCCGGTCAGCGACACCCTGCGCGAAGCCGCCAAGGCCTTCGACGCGCGGATCTACGCCGCGGTCGACGGCGTCGAGCGCTGACGGCGCGGCACCCTACGCGCCACGCTGGCGCCGCGACAGGTGCAGCAGGTCGCGCAGAGCCTCGAACTCCGGCGCCCCTTCCCAGCGCTCGACGAAGCCCGGCTCGCTGACGATGCGCGCGATCGACATCAGCGCCCGCAGGTGGAAGCTGCGCTGGTCCTCGCTGCCGACCAGGGCGAAGACCCGCTTGACCGGCGCGTTGAGGGCCGAGAACTCCGCGCCTTTCCGCAGCCGCACGATCGCGAGCTCGAACAGGTTCTCCCCGGGCACGATCACGTGGGGGATCGCCATCCCCGCCTCGACCACGGTGCTCGCCGCCCGCTCCCGGGCGAGGAAGCCCTCGAGCAGCGTGTCGCGGTCGACATCGAGCTGCGCGGCGAGGTTGTCGGAGAGCTGCTCGAACAGCTTCTTGCCGCTGACCTTCTCCGCGATGTCGAGGACCAGGGCCCGGTCGACCACCTCGTCGAAGCGGTCGCGGGTCAGGCTGTCCCGCTCGATGGTGATCTGCTTGAGCTCGTCCTCGAGCTCGGGCCGGGCGATGTCCTTCGAGACCGCGCGCCGCACCAGGTAGACCAGCGCCGACTGGCGGTCGATGCGCCGGTGCACGTAGACGGTGTACCAGATCAGGGCGATCAGCACGAAGCCGCCGGTCAGGAGCAGCGGGACGGTTCCCATCTCGAAGATGAGGAACAGGTACAGCACGATCGCCAAAGCCGGCAGCCAGGGCACGCCGGGCATGCGGAAGGTCGGCCGGTAGTTCGACAGGCCGCTGTAGCGCATGATCAGCACCGAGGCGTTCTCGAGCATGAACATGCACAGGATCATCGTCGAGGCGGTCTTCACCAGATCCTCGACGGACAGCGCGACGATGGCGAAGGCGAGGAAGCCGCTGGTCAGCAGGATCGACACGTGGGGCGTGCCGAAACGCTTGCTCGTGCGGCTCAAGCCCTCGGGCACCAGGCCGTCGCGGCTCATCGCCAGGGGCGAGCGCGAGGCGGACAGGATGCCGGCGTTGGCCGTCGTCGCGAAGGCGAGGAAGGCGGCGACCTCGAGGGCGATCGCGAAGCCTCCGCCGAGCTTGGCGCGGGCGGCGTCATACAGCGGCATCAGGGAGCCGGACAGGGTCTCGCCGTCGAGCATCCCGACGGTGACGAAGACCGCGGCGACGTACAGCACGCTGACGATGATCGCGGCGAGGAACATGCCGAGCGGGAGGTTCCGCGCGGGGTTGCGCACCTCCCCGGCGACGTCGGTCACCTTCGTCAGGCCGCCGTAGGAGACGAACACCATGCCCGCGACGGCCAGGGTAGCCTCGAAGCCGAAGGGCATGAAGTCGGTGAACTTCTCGAGCTCGACCTCGGGGAGGCCGAAGCCGATGAACGCGACGATGATCGCGAGCAGGCCGGCGACCAGCAACACCTGCAGGCTGCCGCTCTTGCTCGCGCCGAACAGGTTGACGACGGTGAACACGACCAGCGCGGCGAGCGAGGTCAGCTTGATGCCCCAGATGCCGAGGTCGGGGTTGAAGAGCAGCGCCAGGGCGCCGAGGCCGACCAGGGCGAAGGCGGTCTTCAGGCCGATCGACAGCCAGTTGGCGAAGCCGGCGACGGTGCCGGCCAGGGGGCCGAGGCTGCGCTCGACGAAGAAGTAGCCGCCGCCGGCGCGTGGCATCGCGGTCGCGAGCTCGGACTTGGCGAGCATCAGCGGCACGATGCCGACGAAGGCGAGGGCGTAGGCGAGCACGACGGCCGGTCCCGCGCCGGCGAAGGCGATGCCGGGCAGGACGAACAGGCCCGAGCTGATCATCGCGCCGGACGAGATCGCGAAGACGTCGAGCAGCCCGAGGTGTTTGGGGCTGGTGTTGGAATGCGCCGGAGGCGCGGCGATGGCGGACGGCATCGGAGTTCCTCCTCGTGGGTTCGGTCCGCTCTCTGGCAAATATTGTACCTGTTTAGTCGGATTGAACACCTGCGTGGGATGGAGAGGATCGGGCGCGCAGCGGTCCTGGCGAGGCGGTGTCATCCCGGCACGCGGCAGGGGACGGGGGCGTGCCGGATTGTCATAGCCCGGCGCGACCGGGGAGGATCTTCGGGCGTCAGGGCGCGAGCCCGGGCCACTGCGCGAGCAGCCGCTCGCCGGCGCAGGCGCGCACGACCTCCCGGCTCCCATCGGCGCGGTCGATCCACAGCGCTGGAGGCTCGAAAGACCGCCGCTGGCTCGGTGGCACCAGGTCGATCCGGACCAGGTCGGCGCGGTGGAAGCGTCGCAGGAGCGTCAGCTCGCGCTCCCAGACGCACAGCACCAGCGCGCTCTCAGCTGCTCGGCGACGGCCCCCGGCGCCGCGGAAGAGGCTCCCTCGTCCCGCGCCGGGACCGACACCTCAGCGACCGACGATATCGTGCACGGCGAGCGCCGAGCTCCGGGACAGGTAGGGGATCTGGCTGCTCTGCAGCGCGACGGCGAGCACCAGCTCGGGCTCGCCGTCGTTGTCCTGGTCGCCGAAGGCGCCCTGGGACACGTAGTTCGCGTAGGCCTGGGTCGCCCACAGCTCGGTCATCGCCAGGCCGGTCCAGCCGTAGCACAGCACCCGCCCCTCGTAATAGAGCTGGATGCTCTCGAAGAAGCTGCCCGCGTAGCCGGCGTTGAACGCGAGCAGCACCTCCTGCCTGCCGTCCATGTCGAGGTCGACGACCTCGATCGGGGCGGTGATCGCGACGAAGTCGTCGCCGTCCCCGCCGTCGAGGAAGGAGTTGTTCGCCGCGTCGATCCGGCTGCGGTAACCGAAGCGCTTGCCGCCGAATGACTTCGAGGACTTCCACAGCTCGTTCCCCGAGGCGTCGTAGACCTTGAGCTGCAGGTTCTCGGTCAGGGCGACGATGCCGGAGTTGCGGCTGCCCTTGATGTTGAGGAAGCCGAACTCGAACAGGTCCGGATGGAAGGGCAGGTCGAGGGGCTCGTCGGCGACGATCTCCGCGCCGTCGCGACGCATCGCGTAGATCGGCCCGCTGAAGGCCGCGGTCAGCGCGCCCTCCTGGCCGAGCAGACGCCGACCCTGGGGCGTGTCCATCGCTCTTAGATGATAGGGGATGCCGCTCGCGAGCACCTCGAGACCGTCGTCCGTCAGCTGCAGCCACTGCGAGTGCGGCCGTTCGACGGCGATGCCGCTGAGGAAGATCTCGTCGCGCCCGTCGCCGTCGCTGTCGAAGCAGCTGACCGCGACGATGTGGCCGAGGTCGTCCGCGGCGGCGACCGGCGTGAAGCGCTCCCCGTCGCGGCGCGCGACCGCCACGCCACGCTCGGTGCAGGCGACCGTCTCGACCGTGCCGTCGCCGTCGAGGTCGCCGAGGGCGACCCCGATCAGGTCGCCGCGCATCGTCGTCGAGCGCCAGTAGCGGTCGGAGGGGTGGGGGCCCTGCCCGGACCAGCGCCCGCCCTTGCCTTCGAGGCGGCTGCCCGCCAGGGCCGGGTTGGCGTACAGCTGCCGCGCGAGGTCTTCGCCGTGGTTCTCGGTGTCCGGCTCGAAGCGGGCGGGGTCGGCGCTCGCGAGCACCTGGGTCTCGGCCGGTTGCTCCCCGTCGACCCGCAGCACCCGGCTGCTGACGATCGTCCGCTCGCCGATGCGCACGACATCGCCGTAGACCACGATGTCGACCGACAGCCCGCGGCCGAGCACCCGGGCCTTGGCGTCGTCGAGCTCGCCCTCGGGCCGGTACAGGTTGACCGTGTCGCCGGACACCACCCGCAGGCCGCCCTGGGCCCGCAGGCTGCGCGCGACCAGCTCGGCGACCTCGTCGCCGAGGGCGCCGTCGCCGTCGGCGTAGTAGCGGACCACCGCGACGTGGGCGATCACGCGCTCGGGGTCGTGGGTCGGCTCGCCGCCCTGGTCGGGGTCGAAGCCGAAGGGGGAGGAGGGACGTTGGCCGGTGCATCCGAGCAGCAGGATGCAGAGGAACAGGGACAGGCGGACGGGACGTGGCACGGTTGAGCTCCAGCCGGAGGAATCGGGGCGCGGGCTTTCTGGAAGGCCGCGGCGTGCGCGGGGTCTTCCGCGCGCCGTGCAGTCTACCCGAAGCCCCCGTCGCGGTCCGGGACTTTCCTCCGGGGCCCGAGGCGGAGGCCGGCCCCGGCCCCTTGGAAGATGCGACGCGGGCTGGCATAGTCGAGGCATGGACAGCGACTCTGCCCGCGACTACTGGCTGAAGAAGCTCGCGAAGATGAGCTTCGCCTCGGTGTCCCTGACCGCCGAGTACAGCTACCGCCCCGAGCGGCCCCCGGAGCCGCGGGGCGAGACGGCGGCGCTGCCCTGCAGGGAAGGGGCGGCGGCCCTCGAGCTGATCGCCCGCGGCGGCATGGGCGAGGTCTTCCGCGCCCGGCAGGAGGAGCTCGAGCGCGAGGTCGCGATCAAGAAGCTGCGGGCGGATCACCGCTCGCCGACGGCCCGGGCCTCCTTCCTCGCCGAGGCGGTCGTCACCGGCAGCCTCGAGCATCCCAACATCGTTCCGGTCTACGGGCTGTCGACCGATCCCTCCGCCGAGGTCTGCCTGTCGATGAAGCTGGTCGAGGGGGAGACCTGGAAACAGCAGGTGCGCGTCAGCCGCAAAGGCGAGCTGACGTACCACCTCGGCATCCTCGTGCAGGTGTGCAACGCGATCGCCTTCGCCCACAGCCGCTCGATCGCCCACAACGACCTCAAGCCCGAGAACGTGATGATCGGCGCCTTCGGCGAGGTGCTGGTGCTCGACTGGGGGCTGGCGGTCTCCTTCCTCGACGAGCCCGTCCCCGGCTCGCGCGTCCGCCACCGCACCTGCATCCGCTCCCCGGCCGGGACGCCGGCCTACATGGCCCCCGAGCTCGCCGCCGGGAAGGGGGCGCGCCTCGGCCCCTGGACCGACGTCTACCTGCTCGGGGCGATCCTCTACGAGCTGCTCGCCGGGCGTCCGCCCCACGACGGCGGCAGCCTGCGCGAGGTGATCGCCCAGGCGCTGTCCGGCGAGCCGCCGCCCCTGCCGGAGGACGCTCCCCCGAGCCTGCGCGCGCTGTGCCGGCGGGCCCTCGCCTTCCTGCCCGCGGACCGGCCGAGCGTCGAGGAGCTGCGGGAAGAGCTGCGCGCCTACCTCGAGCACCGCGAGAGCCTCGAGATCGCCCAGGCGGCGCGCGCCACCCTGCAGGCCTGCGGGGCCTCGGAGCTGCCCGTCGACGAGGCGGAGCGCAAGCGCCTGTACACCCGCTACGCCGAGGCGGTCGCCGGCTTCCGCCAAGCCCTCGTGCTGTGGAAGGAGAACGCCGACGCCCGGGCCGGCGAGCGCGACGCCCACCTCGGCTACGCGCGCTGCGCCCTCGCCCTCGGCGATCTCGGGCTGGCCGAGGCCCAGCTGCGCGAGCTGCCCGCGCCGGAGCCGACGCTGAGCGCCGCGGTGCGCGAGGCGCGGGCCGTGCGCGAGGCCGAGCGGCGCCAGCGCCTGTGGCTGCGGCGGGGCCTGCTCGGCGCGACCGTGGTCCTGCTCGTCGGGCTCAGCGTCGGCCTGTTCGTGCTCGACCGCAAGAACGCCGCGATCGACCGCGAGCGCGCCCGGGTCGCCGCGCAGAACGTCGAGCTCGAGACCGCCTACGCGGTGCTGCAGCGCGAGGAGGAGCGCTCGGCGCGGCGCAGCGCGGTCGCCCAGACGGCGCTGACCGACCTGACCGACGAGGTCCACAGCCGGCTGGTCACCGAGCTCGGCGACCGGCGGGCCAAGGCCCTGGCCGACGACCTGCTCCGGGTCGCGCGGCGCGGCTGGGTGGCGCTGCGCGAGGCCGGCGTCGGCGCGCCGGTCACGACCCGGGGCGACCTGCGGGTGCGGCTGCGGGCGGCGCAGCTCGAGCTCGACGACGGCGCGGACCCGGAGCGGATCGCCGCCGAGCTGGCAGCGGTGCGCGCCGGCTTCCGGGCGCTGTACGAGGCCGGGTCGGAGGTGGAGGCGCTGACCGACCTGTGCCGCGCGCTGTTCCTCGAAGGCGGGCTGCTGCTGCGGCTCGGGCGGCTGGGGGAAGGGCGGGAGCGCTTCGTCCAGGCCCGCGAGCTGTGTGTCGGGCGGCTCGCGGCCGGGCTGCCGGAGACGCCGCGGCGGGAGGTCGAGGAGCTGCTCGCCTTCGCCCTCGAGGGCCTCGCCGACTGCGCCTGGCAGCAGCGCCGCCTCGGCGAGGTGCTCGCCCTGCACCGCGAGGTGCTCGCCCTGCGCAAGGAGGAGGTCGGCGGCTGGCACCGGCGCTCGCAGCGCGCGCGGACCTGGGCGAACATCGCCGAGGCCCACGAAGCGCTCGGCGCCTGGGAAGAGGCGGAGGCCGCCTACACCCAGGCCGTCGCCGGCCACCGCGCGCTGTGCGCCGAGCGCCCCGACGCGGCGGCCGAGCGCTTCGCGCTGACCACCGGGCTGCTGCGCGCGGCCTCCCTGTGCCAGCGGCGCGGCGAGCTCGACGAGGCCCGGGCGCTGGTCGAAGAGGCGCTCGGCGTCGCCCGCGGACTGTTCGAGCGCGACCCCGACGGCCTCGAGAACCGGCGCCGGCTGGCGCTGTGCCTGCGGCGGCTGGCCGGCCTCGAGACCGCGTCCGGGGCCCTCGATGCGGCCGAGGAGCGGCTCGCCGCGGCCGACGCGCTGCTGCGCCCGCTGGTGCAGGCCCTGCCGGGGGACGTCGAGCTCGCCGGCGAGCTGGTCTCCGGGCTGACCGAGCGCGCCCGCCTGCTGCGCCTGCGCGGCGCCGACGGCGAGGCCGCGGAGGTCCTCGGCGAGGGGACGGCGTTGCTGGAGGCGGGGGGCTACGACCCGTCCCACGCCGAGGCGCGCTTCTTCCTCGCCCGGCTCGCCCTCGCCCGCAGCGCGGTGCTCGCCGACGCGGGCGAGCTGGCCGAGGCCGCGCGGCTCGCCTCCGAGGCGCTCGACGAGCTCGAGGCCCAGGCGCGGAGCGCTCCGGAGGGCCAGACCCTGGCCTGGGCCCTGCGCGCCGCGGCGAGCTGCCTCTCCGTGTGGCGGCAGCAGGGCCGGCGAGAGTTCGCGCGGGCCCGGGTCGAGCCGTTGCGGGAGCTGCTCGCGGGGCTCGAGCAGCGGCCGGAGAACCCGTCCTTCCGGCGCGATCTCGTCGACTTCCTGTTCGCCCTCGCCGAGGTCGAGCCGGAGCCCGCGCGCTGCGTCGACTTCCTCGAGCAGGCGCTGGAGGAGGCGCGCGCCCTGTTCCTGCAGACACGCGACGAGGTCCTGCTCGGCAAGGTCTTCCTCACCCTCGCCCACCTCCGCGTCGGCGCGGGCGACGCGGCCGCGCGCGTGCGCCTCTGCGAGGAGCAGCTCGCCTTCCTCGCGCCCCTCGATGCGGTCGGCGGGCTCGAGGTGCAGGCCCTGCTGCTGCGCGCGGCCTCCCAGCTCGAGACCGGCTCGCCGGAAGCTGCCGCCAGCATCGGCGAGGCGCTCGTGGCGGTGTTCGCCCTGCCTCCGGCGGAGTGCGCCGCCATCCTGCCCCGGGCCGGGGAGCTGCTGCTGATGATCGGGGATTTCCTCACCCTCTTCGACATCTGCGAGCAGGGCCTCGCCCGCCTCGACAGCGAGGCCCCCGACGCGCACGCCGGCGCCGCCGCCCTGCACGAGCTGCGCGCCCGGGCCCTCGAGGCGGTCGGCGACGCCGCCGCGGCCGAGGCGGCGATCGACAGCGCCATCGCCCGCCGTCTGCAGGATCCCGACCCGGTCGAGCTCGCCTCCCTGTACCGGCGGGCGGCGGGCATGGCTGAGCGCCGGGGCGATCCCGTCCGCGCCGAGCGGCTGCACGCCGCCTGCGTCGCCCAGGCGCGGGCGGTTCCGCCCGATCCTGCCGGCCGCCGCCAGCTCGCCAACGCCCTGCAGAACCAGGCCGTGCAGCTGCACGACGCCGGGCGGGTCGACGAGGCGCGGCCGCTGTTCGAGGAGTCCCTCGCGATGCACCTCGCCCTCGTGCGCGACGCGCCGGGAGACCCCTGGGACGCCTACTGGGCGAGCCTGTGCCTCGACCGGCTCGCGACGATGGCCTACCGGGAAGGGGACCTCGCGCGCACCGAGGAGCTCGGCACCCGGGCCCGCGACCTGCTCGCCGGGGAGGTCGAGGGCACGCCCGCCTTCCGCGGCGACCTCGAGCGGCTGAACGGGCAGCTGCGGCAGCTCGAGGCGGAGATCCGGGAACAGGCCCTGCTGGCGGGGGCCGCGCCGAGCTCGCCGCTCGACTGGGAGCTGGTCGGCCTGCAGCACTACCACGCCGGGCGCTTCGCGGAGGCGGTCGCCGCCTTCGAGAAGATGGCCGACGTGCCGCACTGGAACCGCAGCCTGTGGATCGCCGCCAGCGCCGCCTCCCAGCGGCTGCCGGCGGCGGGCGCGGCGGAGGCGGAGCTGCGCGCCCGGGCGCTCGCCTGGCTCGGCGGCTACCTCGACGGGTTGCGGGGGCAGATCGAGACGATGCGCGGGGCCGGTCCGGAGGCCGCCGCCGGCATCGAGCAGCTGCGCGGCTATTGGCGCTACGCCCGCGACGAGGATGAGGAGCTCGCCGCCCTGCGCGCCGGGCCCGGCTTCGCGGAGCTGTTCGCCGACGAGCCCTGAGCCGATGCCTGACCGCCCGGAACCTGCTACACTTGCGGCGTTCCCCCTCTCCCGGCCTGCGGGCCGACACCAAGGAGCCGCCGATGGCCAGCGCCCCGCGCCTGGTCCTGATCGACGCCAGCTGGCTGATCTTCAGGGCCTACTACGCGATCCCCTCGAACTTCTCGACCGCGTCGGGCCTTCCGACCAACGCGATCTACGGCTTCGCCCTGATGTTCGGCAAGCTGCTCAGCGGCAAGCAGCCGGACTTCGGGGCCTGTGTCTTCGACGCGCCCGGCAAGACCTTCCGCGACGAGAAGTTCCCGGACTACAAGGCCAACCGGCCGGCGATGGACGACGACCTCAAGGTCCAGCTCCCCTACATCCGCAAGGTCGTCTCGACCCACAACTTCCCGATCCTGCGCCAGCCGGGCTTCGAGGCCGACGACGTGATCGGCACCCTGGCGACCCGGGCGGCGAAGGAGGGGATCGACGTCCAGATCATCTCCGGCGACAAGGACTTCGCCCAGCTGATCAGCGACCGCATCCACATGACCGACACGATGCGCGACGTCACCTACGACCCCGAGCTGGTGCGCAAGAAGTGGGGGGTGCCGCCGGAGCAGTTCATCGACTACCTCGCGCTGCTCGGCGACAAGATCGACAACATCCCCGGGGTGCCCGGCATCGGCAAGAAGAGCGCGATCGAGCTGTTGAAGAAGCACGGCGACCTCGAGACGATCATCGCCCACGTCGACGAGCTGAAGACCCGGCGCCGCAACGCCCTGAAGGACAACATCCCGCTCGCCCGCACCTCCCGCGAGCTCGCGACCATCGACACCGACGTCGCGCTGCCCCTGAGCCTGCCCGAGCTCGCGATCCAGGCTCCGGACGTGCACGCGGTCAACGAGCTGTACAAGGAGCTGGAGTTCTACTCGCTCCTGACCCGCGAGGCCCGACCCGAGGCCAAGCGGGCCGCCGGGAACTACACGGTGTGCGGCAGCGTCGCCGCGGTCGAGGAGGCCCTCGGGGCGCTCGGCACGCAGCCCTGCGCCGTGCAGCTGATCAGCGACCTGATCGCGCCGGGGGAGCGGGCGATCGTCGGCTTCGGCTTCTCCCCCGAGCCCGAGCAGGGTTTCTACGTGCCGGTCAACGGTCCCGAAGGCCTCGGGGAGCCGGCCTTCGCGCCCCTGCGGGCGTACTTCGGTGACGCCGGCCGGCCGAAGATCGTGCACGAGGTCAAGGTGCTGTGGCGGGAGCTCCAGCGCGTCGGCATCGAGGCGACCGGCTTCGCCGGCGACACGCGGCTCGCGTCCTTCCTCATCGACCCGAACAAGGTGATCCCCCACGACCTCAACCGCGTGGTCAAGGAGTTCCTGCACCGCACCGTGCCGCCGGTCAAGGGGGTGGTCGGCAGCGGCAAGAGCGAGAAGGCCTTCGCCGAGGTGGTCTGCGCCAAGGTCGGCCGCTACGCCTGCGCGCTGGCGGATGCGGTCGGCCAGCTGTGGCCGCTGCTGAAGGAACAGCTCGAGGAGCGCGGCCAGACCCGCCAGCTGTTCGAGCACGACATCCCGCTCGCCTACGTGCTCGGACGCATGGAGCTCGCCGGCATCAAGGTCGACAAGCCCGACCTCAAGGCGATGGACAAAGAGCTCTGCGAGCGCCTCGACGGCCACAAGCAGAAGATCTACGCGCTCGCCGGCAAGGAGTTCAACGTAGCCTCGACCAAGCAGCTGAGCGCCGTCCTGTTCGAGGACCTTGGGCTGCCGGTGATCAAGCGCACCAAGACCGGCTACTCGACCGCGGTCACCGTGCTCGAGAAGCTGTCCGAGAAGGGCCACGAGATCGCCGACGTGCTGCTCGAGCACCGCAAGCTCGACAAGCTGATCAACACCTACACCCGGGTCCTGCGCCGCGAGGTCAACCCCCGCACCGGCCGCATCCACGCGACCTTCCAGCAGACCGTCGGGGTGACCGGACGGCTGATCACCACCGATCCGGACCTGCAGCGCACGCCGGTGAAGACTCCGGAGGGGCGGCGCATCCGCCAGTGCTTCATCCCCGAGCCCGGCCACCGGCTGATCTCGGCGGACTGGAGCCAGATCGAGCTGCGCCTGCTCGCCCACGTCTCCAAGGACGAGCGCCTGGTCGAGGCCTTCGAGAAGGACCTCGACATCCACCGGCGCACCGCCTCGCAGCTGTTCGGCTGCGCCCTCGAGGAGGTGACGCCGAAGCAGCGCGGGGTCGGCAAGACCGTCAACTTCGCGACGATCTACGGCCAGGGAGCGACCGCGCTCGGCCAGATCCTCAAGGTCCCGCGCCAGGAGGCCAAGCGCTACATCGAGGGCTACTTCGAGGCCTACGCGGGCGTGCGTGAGTGGCTCGACGACACGATCGCCAAGGCCCACGGCCTCGGCTACGTCGAGACCCTGCTCGGGCGGCGGCGCTACATCCCCGAGCTGTCGAGCCGCAACTTCATGGAGAAGCAGGCCGGCGAGCGCATCGCCGCGAACACGCCGATCCAGGGCTCGGCCGCCGACATCTGCAAGCTGGTGATGCTCGCGCTGCCCCCGCGCCTGCGCGAGGCGGGCCTCAGGGCGCGGATGCTGCTGCAGATCCACGACGAGCTGGTGTTCGAGGCCCCGGAGGACGAGGTCGAAGCGACGATGGAGATCGTCCGCGACGCGATGGAGCACGCCTACCCGCTCGACGTGCCGCTCAAGGTCGACGTCGGCAGCGGGAAGAGCTGGGACGAGGCGCACTGAGGGGGGGCGCTCAGCCTCCCCAGGCTCGCACGAACAGGAGCTGGGTGCGGCGCGGCCCGTCGTCGAAGCCGCCCCGTGGGATGATGAACATCGGCACGACGGACAGCGGCCAGGCGACCTCGAGCAGGTACCGGCGGGAGGAGCTCGGCGGCGGTGCTCCGTCCGGGGGCGCGGCGTCGAGGACCGTCTCGATCTCGCACTCGATGTCGGCGCTGTCGCCCCGCGGCTGGAAGGTCAGGAAGCTCTCGTGCGTGAGGTACTCTCCGTCGGCCCCTCCTCCGATGGTGAGCCCGTAGGGATCGCGGTTCCCGGGAATCACCAGGCAGGCCTCCTCCCCGACCCGGCCCACCGCGCGTACCGACTGCACCCGGTAGACGGAGGCCTCCGCGCGCAGGATCGCCTCGAGCATCGCGGGCGTGACGTCGACGAAGCCCTCCGCTGCCGCGGGAGGCTCGGCCAGGAGCTCGACGCTCAAGAGCTCGACGATGAAGAAGCCCGGCGCGGGCTCGTCACGGGGCTGCAGCTTCGGGAAGTCCCTGGGCGCGGCGCAGGCCGCGAGCAGGAGACAGAGCCAGGCCGATCGCATCGTATTCCTCCGGGTGCCGGTACGGGAGAGACGTGTCGCGGTCCTGGAGGTTCAGCAGGCAGGCGAGGGATCATTCCACACGCGCTCGACGGGCGGGGGTAAACCCCGCACCCTACCTCGGAGGGGGGCGGCCAACCCCCTGGCGGGGTACCCGACCTCGGGGTGGGCGGCCAACCCTGGCGGGGTAGATCCCGCACCTGCACGCGACCCGTGACACGCATCCTTCCTCGGGATGGACCGGCCAAACCCTGGTAGGGGCGGGGTTACCCCCGCCCGTCGTCCCTGGGGAGCCGTCCTTCGGGGTGCTGGAAGGTGCCTGGGAGTTCGCCTGCGCTTGCCGACACGGTTTCGCGAACGGAGCCCGCCGATGTTCAAGATGCCGTCTGTGCGTGTTCAGGATCGACTGCGAGGAGGGAAGCTCGGACCGGCAACCTCAGGTAGATGCTCGCGGAGCCCACGCCTCTACAGGAGGTTTCGGGCGGGGCGCGGACGGAAGCCGGTCGCTCAGCGACGACGCTGCAGGCGGGCCCCCCGGCGATCGTTGCTCTTGGCGGCGCGGCGTTCGATAATGGTCTGGCGGAAGAGGGTCATGCGCATGGTAGGGTCTCCGTGTGAGGGCTTGTTCCAGGAGAGGTTTCCGCAAGCGGCGTGCCACAGTGGCGAAAGAGCGAAGGAGCAGACATGGAGGAGCCTGCAGCCCCAGGCGCGACAGGGCCGGCGGGGAAGCCGCGGACCCTGATCGTCGGCGGGGGCATCGGGGGTCTGACGGCAGCGGTCGCGCTGGCGCGGCGCGGTGTCCCGGTCGAGGTCGTCGAGCAGGCCGACAGCTTCGCGGCCGTCGGCGCGGGCATCACGATCCAGGCCAACGCCCACGCCGTGCTGGACGCGCTCGGCATCCCGCTGCCGGCCTCGGCGTGCGTGCCGATCGGCCGCGTCCTCCTGCGCAACGCGCGCGGGAGGATCCTGGTCGAGGCGGACGCCTCTCGCGTGCGGGCCGAGCCGCCATCCGTCAACATCCACCGCGCCGACCTGCACCAGGCGCTGCTCGACGCCGCGCAGGGGATTCCGCTGCACGCCGGTCGCAGGGTGGAGGGGATCGAGGCGGGAGAGGAAGAGGTCGAGGTCCACTTCGCCGACGGCAGCCGCGGCTCCTGGGACCTGGTCGTCGGCGCGGACGGCGTGCGCTCGGCCGTGCGCCGCAGCCTGCTCGGAGAGGCCGGCGCGGCGACCCGCTACTCCGGCCAGACCTGCTGGCGCTTTGCGCTCGAGGCGCCCGACCTGGTGCCGGATGTGACGATCGAGCAGTGGGCGCCCGGGCGGCGGGTCGGGGTCGTGCCGCTGGCGGCCGGATGCATCTATGTGTACCTGGTCGAGAGCGCGCCAGAGGGCACGCCGGGCCCGGAGAGCGGCCATCCGCGCGTGCTGCGGGAGAAGTTCGCCGGTCTGCACCCCCACCTGGACCCGGTCCTCGAGCGCCTCGACGGGGTCCCGATCCACCACGGCGACCTCGTCGAGCACGTCCGCGTGCACTTCGGGCAGGGCCGCGTGGTCCTGATCGGCGACGCGGCGCACGCGATGACGCCGAACCTCGGCCAGGGGGCGGGCTGTGCGATCGAGGACGCCGGAGCCCTGGCGCTCCTGCTCGAGCGGGGCCACGAGCCCTCCGCGCTCGTCGCCGCCCTCGACGCGAGGCAACGGTCCCGGGTCACCGCGGTCACCCGCACCGCCTGGCGGATCGGGCGCATGGCGCACCAGCAGGGGCGCTTCGTGTGCTGGCTGCGCGACGGCCTGCTGCGCCTGTTGCCCCGCTGGATGGCGGAGCGCCAGACCGCTTCGATGTGGCAGCCGGGCCTCGACCTGGCGGCGGAGCTGAGTCGCGGTGCTGCTCCGTAGGGATTCCCTGCGATATCAGGATAGCCCCGGCCTCGTCCCTGCACGCGGGCGATGGCGAGACCGTTCGGCGCATCGCGTCAAAAAATACGTTTCACTACGTTTCCCTTGCGTGCACTTTGCGACAGCTGTCATCCCTCTGTGACAATCCCCACCGTTGCGAGGCCTGAAGGGAGGCCCGCCGACGATGATTCCGCCTCGTCATCGATAACGGCACACTGTTTGCTTTGACGCCTGGCGTCACGAGAACCGGGAAGAAGGCGCGGGGCCGGGCTTCCCCTTCTGCTCTGTTCACTTCCCCCCTCCCCTCCGACTTCCTTGTTGATCCCCGCCCGCGTCCCGTTCCTCCTTCCCGGTTCTCCTGACAGTGGCCCGGCCCTCCGGGGCACCTCCTCCCTCGCCGACGCTGCCTGGCGCGCGCTGCGGGCGGAAGGGTAGACTACGCATGGAGGATGCGATGCCGATCACCAGCGCCGGAGGGCGGCGCCCGGAAGGCTTGGTGCGCTTGGCGGGCATCGACCATGCACCGACAGAGGAGGGGACGCGATGACGATCGAGACCGCCGAGGAACGCGCCGCCCTGCAGGCGATCGGCGCGATCGTCGCCGAGGCCCTGCAGACGATGGGCGAGGCCCTGCGCCCGGTCCTGCGCACCGCCGCGCTCGACGCGATCGGCGCGGAGGTCCTGCGCTCCCACGGGGCGCGTTCGGCTCCGCAGCTGTGCTACGGCTTCCCCGGGGCGACCTGCATCTCGGTCAACCACCGGGTCGCGCACGGCATCCCCGGGAAGACCGTGCTGCGCTCCGGGGACCTGGTCAACATCGACGTGTCGGCGGAGAAGGACGGCTTCTTCGGCGACACCGGCGCCTCCTTCTGCGTCGGCGCGGCCAGCCCCCGGCGCGAGAAGCTCTGCCGCGACGGGCGGAAGGTGCTCGCGAAGGCGATCGCCGCGGTGCGCCACGGCCGGCCGCTGAACATCATCGGCCAGACCCTCGAGCGCGAGGCCCGCAAGCGGGGCTACACCCTGGTGCAGAACCTCGGCTCCCACGGCGTCGGGCGGTCGCTGCACGAGGAGCCCGGCTTCATCGCCCCCTTCCACGATCCGGACGACCGGCGGCAGCTGGTCGAGGGTATGGTGATCACCATCGAGCCCTTCCTGTCGACCGGCGCGACGCTGGTCAAGCAGGCCCGCGACGGCTGGACTCTCTACACCGAGCCGGAGTACGACACCGTGCAGTTCGAGCACAGCCTGGTCGTCACCCGCGGCCAGCCCCTGATCTTGACCGCGCTGAACTGAGCGTTCCATTCAACGGGATGATGTTCTCCAAGCGTTGGAATTCTCGGCGGTCGATCAAGGCAAAGACGGGAAGGGAAGAAGAAGGAACAGCCTCCCCACGGAATCCGCCGATGCCGCGCACCCCGACCCCGACCTGGTTCTTCGCCCTGACGGTCGTCCGCAAGGGCGATCGCTTCCTGGTGCTGCGCGAGCGCGAGCACGGCCAGCTCTGGTACCTCCCCGCCGGCCGCGTCGAGCCGGGGGAGACCCTGGCCGAGGCGGCGGTGCGCGAGACCTTCGAGGAGACCGGCGTGCCCGTCGTCCTCGAGGGCCTGCTGCGCCTCGAACACACGCCGCGACCGCAGGGAGCGCGGGTGCGCGCGATCTTCCTCGCCCGGCCTCTCGACGACACGCCGCCCCTGTCCGCGCCGAACGAGCACAGCCTCGAGGCGCGCTGGGTCCGGCTCGCCGAGCTCGACGGCCTGCCCCTGCGGGGGCCCGAGGTCCGCACCCTGTTCGCGGCGGTCGCGGCGGGCGCCCCGGTCGCGCCGATGGCGCTGCTGACCTACGAGGGCGCGCCCTGGCTGGATCCCGAAGCGCCGCCGCCGGCGGGCTGATGCCCGGTGCTCGAGCGCCGGCCAGCTCAGCCGCTGCGCCGGCCGTAGCCCGCCCAGTGGATCGTCGCCCCCTCGGTGGAGGTCTCGTGGCGCCGCTCGCTGCTCGCGCTGGGTTGCACGGGCAGGCTCTTGTCCTCGCCGTAGGTCTGGCTGAGGAACAGGTAGAAGTCGTCGCCGCTGGCGAAGTCCATGGTGCGGTAGAGCGCCTCGAACGCCCGCTGCTCGTCTTCGTAGGCGCGGCTGGCGGCGCTCTCCAGGTCGAGCTCCTGCTCGAGGAAGTAGTGGAAGAACTGGAAGGGGCTCATCAACACGAAGTAGTTGAGCTCGCGGGCGCCGTTGACCCCCTCGGCGCCCGCCGCCAGCCACGAGGCGTTGAAGCAGCTTCCCCAGCAGCTGTTCAGGTAGACGGCGTGGAGGTTGGGGATCTGCAGGCCGCTGATGTCCGCGGGGGTCGCCTTGCCCCCCTCGAAGCACAGGCCGGTGCTCCCGCAGTTCATGTTGTTGAGGGAGTGGGGGCCCGCGCCGTGGACGTTGATGAACAGATCGATGGCGAAGTCCTCGTCGTTCAGACGCTGCAGAGTCGAGCGCAGGTCGGCGAAGGTGGCCCGCGCGTCGGTCAGCACTTCGACCCGTTCGTAGGAGCGCTCGGCGATCCGCTTGAGGGCGTTGATCATGAAGGGCTCGCCGACCTCGTCGCTCCAGAACTCGCCGCTGCCCAGCACCTGTCCGGCCCAGCTGAAGGTGTTGCCGAGGTCGTTGATCGCGTTGCGGAGCTCACCGGTGATCCCGCCGGGGGAGCGCCGCGCCGTGGCGAGCGCCAGGCGCATCGGCGAGTAGGTCGCGGTCGCCGGCGCCGGGTAGGTGAACTCCTTGTCGTTGAGCACGATCACCAGGGCGGTACCCGGCACCCAGGGCGGCGGCAGCCGGCCGCTGGCGTGGAGGAACTGCCGGTAGGATTCCAGGAAGCGCTCCAGCACGCTGTCCTTGATGGCCTGGCCGTCGAAGTGGTTCTTCACCCGCCGGTCGACGATGCCCGCGGACTGGACCAGAAACTGCCCCATGGCCTGGAGCGGGTCGAGCCAGCTTACGGAGATACCGCCGACGTCCTCGACGATGCCCCAGCCGCAGGCGGACAGGCGGGCGAGGAAGTCCTCCACCAGCGCCACCCCCAGCTGCAGGCAGCACTGCAGGAAGGCGAGCACATCGGTGCCGAGCTGCTCGAAGTAGGTCCCGATCTCCCGGGCCGCGAGCTGGGCCGCCGGTGCCAGACCCGCGGCGAGATCCCCGAGCACGTCGAACAGGCTGCGTTGGGAGGACTCCTTGACGGGCGAGAAGGTCATGCGCGTGCCCGCCGCCACCAGGCCGCCCAGGCGCTGCAGCAGCAGGTCCGCCGGGTCGGGCTGGTTCAGGACCAGGGCCGTCGGCGCCCCCATCGCCGCCACGAGCACATTGAAGAACTGGTCGGGCAGGCTGTAGTAGAAGCCCAGGGTCTGGAAGTTGTCGATCGCATCGACCACCTGCGCCTCCGGGTCGAAGGCCGAGGAGATCATCCGGCCCGGGAGCAGGCACGCCTCCGCGAAGCCCGCCAGATCGGAGACCCCGGCCATCAGCTCGGTGAGGTCGACGT